>JAJCYU010000215.1 GCA_029262755.1 Anaerolineae bacterium | reverse complement strand
CATCGCCGCCGAAAAGGGGCGCATCGGGATGGCCCGTGTCCAAATAAGCGAGAATGGCCAGAGTCTCGGAAACCGTGACGTCGCCATCAACCAAAGTGGGGACTTGACCGCGCGGGTTTATCGCCAAGTAGTCAGGACTTTTCTGTTCGCGTTTGGCGTTATCCAGCCGCCGCTGTTGATACTCCAACCCCATCATCTCCAACGCCAACATGACCGTCCAACAGGGAGGAGAACCAGAGATAAGATAAAGCTCGCGCCGTGCCGTCATATTTGAAACCTCGTTCTGTCGGGTGTCGTTCAGTTCAAATTGGCTAGGCGTTCGACCAGCAGATCAAAGAAACCATCGGCATCCACGTCTCCAAGCACCAAGGCATTTTCCCGCCCTCCCGTTACGCCCCACCAATCGACGACCGTGAGACCGAGCCGCTCGGCGAGCACGGCGTTGTTGCCGTACACGCGGTGGCCATCGAGCGCGAGGTGGGCCGCGTAGAGGTTGATCCCGCTCTCGACGATCGAGCGCACGTGTCGCCCGAAGGGACCGGCCAGCCGCTGGGTCGGCCCCCAAAATATGCCGTGGTGCACGAGCATCAGGTCGGCCTGGTGCTCCACGGCGGCCGCGACACAAGCCGGCGCCGCGTCGACGAGGCCGATGATGCGCTCGACGGTGCCGCGCCCCTCCACCTGCAAGCCCTGCGGCCCGTAGTCGGCCATGCCATGGATGTCCAGCAGGTCATCGAGATAGGTTACGAGCTCGTCACGACGCATGGCGCTTCTCCGGTGAATTCGGGCTCGACGGCTGTGATAGAATCGGCCGCCCACCGGGATTATACGCGCCTCGCACCGTGCCCCTCCGGATGGTTCGCCTGGCGCAGCACATCCTTCGTATGAATCGCCGTGCGGCCGTGCTGATCGGCAGGCGTCGACCCCATCGTACGAACCCCGCCCGGCGCCGACGATAGCCCCAGGAGCGCACCGTGACGTCTGCCCCCCTCACCGCGGAAAGCCTGTGGCAAATCCCACGCGTCGGGGCGCCCCTGCCCTTGCCGGACGGCGCCGCGTGCATCGTACCCGTCACGACCCATGACGCGGTCGCCGACAAGGGCACGACCCGGCTGTGGTACGTGCCTGCCGGCGACGTCGCAACGAGCGCGGTCGTCGAAGGCGACGACCGGCCGCGTGCCCTGCTCGGCAGCGCGACGCCTCGACCGCTGACCGCCGAGGACGCGTCGAGCACGGCGCCCTCCCTCTCCCGAGACGGCCAACACCTTGCCTTCCTGCGCAAGCCGGGCGGCGATCCGGCCAAAGAAGGCGCGGCCGGGCCGCTCCACCCCGATGAGCGCCAGCTCTACGTGCTGCCCCTCGAAGGCGGCGAAGCGGAGCGCGTGACCGACCTTCCGCTCGGCGTCGCCGGCGCACGTTGGCTACCCGACGGACGGCTCGTGCTCGCCGCGGCCGTGTACCGTGACGCGCGCACGCCCACCGCCGCCGCGGCACGCAAAGCGGCCCTCGCCGACGATCCCGTGACAGCCCTGGTCAGCGAGGATCGCGTCGTGCGCTTCTGGGACCACTGGCTGACCGAAGGCAGCGTCCACCACCTCTTCGTGCTCGACCCCGCCACGGGCGATCTGCACGACCTCATGCCGGGCTCCACGCGCTGGCTGCCTTGGATGGACCCAGGCAACGCCTTCGACGTGGCGCCGGACGGCGAAGAGGTCGCGTTCGCGGCCTGCCGCTCCGAATCACCGCACACACAGCTCTTGTGGGGCGTGTTCACGCTGCCCATCCCGCCCCGCGGTGCGCCGGCGCCGGGCGAAGACGATGACCCGGCCGTGCTGATCTCCGCCGACGACGACGCGAGCACGGGCGCGCGGCCCATCTACGCTCCCTACGGGCGGTCGCTGATCTACGGCCTGCGCCGCGAGCACGATTTCTACGCGGATCGGACCCGCTTGGTCAGCCACGACCGCGCGACGGGCGCCGATACGGTGCTCACCGAATCCTGGGATTCATCGGCCGCCGGCTGGACCTTCGATCCCGCCGACGCCCGCACCCTGCATCTGTTGGCCGAATCGGACGGTCGCACGGCTCGCTTCACGCTCGACCTCGACGCGGCACGCCGCGATCCCGACGCGCACCCGCCCGCCGAGCAGGAACGGGGCGCATCATTCGCGGGCTTGCAGATCGCCGGCGGTCGCGCCTTCTTCACCCGCCATGCCCTCGATGCACCGCCGGAGATCTACGTCGCAACCGCGAACGTTCGGGGGCCGCGAGGCGCGGAAGCCACCCGCCTCACCCACTTCACCGCCGACGCCCTCGAGGGCATCGCGCTTGGCGCCGTGCGCGAGATGCGCTTCGCAGGCCACGGCGGCGACGAGGTACAGGCGTTCTTGGTCTGGCCACCTGGCGTCCAGCCGCCGGCCGATCACCAGAGCGCAGCGACGATCGACCCGGACCATGCCGAACTCGCCCCCACCGCCACCGTCGAGCCTTTGCCGCTGGTGCACATGATTCACGGCGGGCCGCACGGCGCCTTCGGCGACGGCTGGCATTGGCGCTGGAGCAGCCAGGTCTTCGCCGCACCGGGCCGCCTGTGCGCGCTGGTGAACTTCCACGGCTCCACGGGCTTCGGCGACGCCTTCACGCGCTCGATCCTGGGCCGCTGGGGCGATCAACCGACGGCCGACGTCGAGGCCGCGACGGACGCGCTGCTCGCGCGCGGCTGGGTGGATCCAAGCCGGATGGCGATCACCGGCGGCTCCTACGGCGGCTACCTCGTCAGCTGGTTGTGCACCCAGACCTCGCGCTACACCTGCGCGGTCAACCACGCCGGCGTCTGCGACTTCCAGACCCAGTTCGCGTCCGACCTCACCCAGGGTCGGCCGCGCAGCTTCGGCGGCGAGCTGTGGGACAACCTCGACGGCCTCGATCGTTGGAACCCGCTGCGCCACGCCGAGGACCTGCGCACGCCCATGCTCGTCCTCCACGGCCAGAAAGACTACCGGGTGCCCTACGCGCAGGGATTGCAGATCTACGCCACGTACAAGGCGCGCGGCCTTCCTGCCCGCCTGGTGATCTACCCGGACGAAAATCACTGGATCCTCAAGCGCGCCAACAGCCTCCATTGGTACGGCGAGGTCTTGGGCTGGCTCGCCCGCTGGCTGGACGCCGAGGCGGTGGGGTGACGGGATGAATCGCGCCACGTTCGGGCTCGACGGGATCCGCGGGCGGGGAAGCACGATCGCGCCCGGCTTCCCGGTACCCGCCGAACGCGTGCCGCCCGTATCCCTACCGAGCGTCTCCCTGCCGAGCGTCTCCCTGCCGACCCTATCCGTGCCGTCCGTCTTCGCAGCCGCCGTCCTCGTACCCGTCGTCCTGGCCTTCGGCCTGCTCGGCTGCGGCCCGGACGCGGTGACCGACGCGGCGCTCGGCGACGGCGAGTCCGCGATCGACCGCGCAGCAAGCGACGCGGATCCGCAGGCCGCCGCGCCATCCTCCGGATCGCGGCTGGCCGATGATCCCGACGCGCTCGCCACCTGGACCGCGCTGCAGCAACGCATGCAAGGCTCCGCCAACCGCCTTGCACCGGCGGAGCTCGACACCCTTCGCGGTCTCTACGACGCGCATCCGGAAGAGAGCATCCTCTTCGCGGCGCTCAACAACGCGCTTGTGGCGCGCGAAGACTGGGAGGGCCTGCGCGATCTATACGCCGGCCGAGACGATCTGACACCCGCGCAACGCGTCACGTTGGGCAAGGTCTACGTGCGCCTCGGCGATTGGGACCGTGCGGAAGCCGTCCTGCTGCCCCTGGCCGACGCCCAGCCGGACGAAGCGGATCTCGCCTACTACGCCGCGCGGGTCGAACGACACCTCGGTCAACGCGCGGCGGCCGGCGCCCGGCTCGATCGCGTGATGGAAACGTTGCGCGCGACTGACCACGTCGACGCGCTGATCATCCGCGGCATGGTCGATCTCGAGACCGGCGAGGCCGATGCAGCGCGCGGCCTGTTCGAAGACGTGTTGGCCATCGACCCCGATTCCCAGGCTGCGCTCGATGGCCTTGGCCGTGCGTTCGTCGCGCTCGGCCAACGCGCACAAGCCGCCGCCGCCTTCGCCACGTTGGACGCGGTCCACCTCCGGTCCGCCGAGGACAAGGGCCGTCAGATGCGCTTATCCGCCGGCGCCGAGGCGCTGAAGGCCGCCTTCCAAGCGCGCGACCTACCAGCGGCGGAGCGCTTGGTCGACACGATGCTTGCCGAAGCGGAGGACCCCAGCCTGCGCCAGACGCTGCATGAGTACGCGGCCGAGATCTATGCCGCCACGAACCGCGCCCCCGCGGCCGCCGACGCCCGCGCGACCGCTGCGGCTATCGGTGCGGCGACAGGTGGCGGCGCGAACGGCAGCGCGAACGACGACACGAGCACCGGAGCTGCGCCATGAACCATCCGCACCCCACGTTGTCCGGTGCCGTCACGCGCCCCGTCGCCATCCTCTCGCGCCCCGTCCGCATCCTCGCGCCGGTCTACCGCCGCTGCGTCCACGTCCCGCTTCGCCCTGCTTCACGCCGCGCCGTGCTCGCGACCGCCGTACAGACCGTCCTCGTGGCGTTGACGCTGGGCGCGTGCTCGGATGGGGGCGGAGCCGATGGCGTCCCCGACGATGGCCTCCCTAACGACAGCGCCGCGCGGGCCAACGCAACTCCCGGTGGACCGGACGGCAGCGTCGAAGAGAGCGACGCCGACCGTGGGACCGCGCGCGACGGTGGAGCAGAGGACGGTGGAGCAGACGACGGTGCCGCGGACGACGCCCAATCGTCGCCCGGTGCCGCGGACGGGACCGGTGAACAATCGGAGTCCAGCTCCCGGCCCACGCCCGCGACCGCGCTGCGCTTCGCCGACGTGACCGACGAGGTCGGCGTGTCCTTCCAGCATCACGCGGGCTACACCGCGGAGCGCTACGCCCCCGAGAATATGGGCGGCGGCGTGGTGTTGTCCGACGTCGACCGCGACGGTGATCCCGACCTGCTGCTCCTCGACAGCGGCGTCCTGCGCGGCGGCGTAGGCGAGGACGACGTGCCGGCCGGCAGCGGTCCACGCCTCTTCCTCAACGACGGCGGAAAGTTCGAGGACGTGACGGCTGCGTGGGGCCTTGGAGGGCTCGTCGCGGACGGCCTCGGCTACGGCATGGGCGCGGCGGCGGGCGACATCGACGGCGACGGCTTTCCCGACTTGTACCTGGCCACCTACGGCGAGGGCGAGCGCGTCCTGCGCAACACGGGCTCGGGCTTCGAGGACGTGACGGCGGCTTCCGGCATCGAGGATGACGGCGCGTGGACGTCCAGCGCCGCCTTTCTCGACATCGACCAGGACGGGGACCTCGACCTGTGGCAGGTGCGCTACACGGACTACGACGTCGCGACGGCCGTGCGCTGCTACCACACGGGCGTCCACGTTCACTGCGGGCCCGACATCTCGTACGCGGTGCCGGACCGCCTGTGGGCCAACGACGGCACAGGCCGGTTCAGCGACGTGAGCGAGGCGGCAGGGCTGAGCTCCGAGCCGCCGGGCAAGGGCCTAGCCCTGGTGGCGGGCGACGTGGACTTGGACGGCGATATCGACGTGTACGTCGCGAACGACCAGACCCGCAACCATCTCTGGCTGGGCGATGGAGCCGGCCACTTCGAAGAGACCGGGCGCTTGGCCGCCGTGGCCTACAGCAACATCGGCGCGGAAGAAGCCGGCATGGGCGCCGACCTGTCCGATCTGGACGGTGACGGGCGCCAGGATCTGATCGTGCCCAACTTCCAGGGCGAATCCGTCAGCCTGTACCTCCAGACCGCGCCGCTGTTCTTTCGCGAGGACAGCGACGCGCTCGGCATCGGGATGACGGCGCGGGCGCGCCTGGGCTTCGGCGTAGACGCCTTCGACGCGGACAACGACGGCGACGAGGACATCTACGTCGCCAACGGCCACCTGAACGACAACGCGGGCGATCTCGGCTCCGGGCTGACCTTCGCGCAGCCCGACACCCTCTACGAGAACCAAGGCGGACGCTTCGTCGACGTGACGGCGGCGGCCGGCCCCGGGATCGCCGAGCCGGGCGTGCACCGCGGCGTCGCGACAGGCGACCTGGACGGCGACGGGCGCTTGGACGTCGTCGTCGCCGCGAACAACGCAGCGCCGCGCGTCCTGCGCAACGTTGGGACACCGGCGGGCAGCTTCCTCGGCCTGTGGCTGGAGGGCACGCGCGCCAACCGCTCCGCTGTCGGCGCGGTCGTCACCGCCACAATCGGCGCCCGCACCATCGTGCGCCAGGTCGTCGGCGCGGGGAGTTACCTTTCGGCGAGCGACCCACGGATCCACATCGGCCTCGGCGACGCGAGAGATCTGGACTCGCTCGTGGTCCGCTGGCCGGGCGGTGCGACGGAGACGGCCCCCGCGGAAGCGCTCACGCCCGGCGTCTGGCTGCGCTGGGTCGAAGGAACGCCGCCGGAGCGCTTCACGCCCGGCGCATGGCGGCCAAGCGAATGAGGATCATCCGAGTCGTAGGCCCACGCAACCCCGTCCGATTCCTCGCCCTCATCCTCGCCCTCTTCCTATCGCTCGTCGCCACCACGGCCTGCCGCGGCGCCGATCGTGAGCCGCCGGGCGCGCCGCCGACGGCCGCCCTGGTGCCCGCGCCCGGAGGTGGGCCCGTGGGCGCCGGCGGCCCCGTCGTACCGCGCTCGACGATTGCACCGGAGGACCTGCCTGTCGGGCGCGGACGGCTGCCTAGCGCCACGCCGCCACCGGGCGCCGACGCGCTGCGCGCTCCCGGCACGAACGCGATGGTCGCGCGCCTCGAGGCGCTGCGCGGCGGCCTCGACCCGCGGCGCAGCGTCTACCTCGCGCAAGAACGGGTGGCGATGCTCCGCCGCTCGACGCCGGATCAGCTCGACCAACGCGCACGGCTCAACTACGACAGCCTGCTCGCGCTTGAGCTGATCGGCCTTGGCGAGTTCGAGGAAGCGGCCGGGCTACTACGCGGCGTCCGAACGGCGCTGCTCGACCAACCAAACCCACCGCGCGACACCCTGCGCGACCTCGCCTCGTTGCTCGCGATCACCTATCTGCGATTGGGCGAGCAAGCCAACTGCGTCGGCAACCACAACGCCGACAGCTGCCTGCTGCCGATCCAGGGCGGCGGCATCCACGTCGACGGCCGCGGCTCGAGCGCCGCGACGGCCGAATTGGAGGCACTGCTCGCGGCCGAGCCCGACGATCTCGTACATCGTTGGTTGCTCAACATCGCCGCCATGACCCTCGGCACGTGGCCGGACAGCGTTCCGGAGCGCTGGCGCATCGCAGAAGCCGCCTTCGAATCGGATACCGCGTTCCCGCGCTTCCTCGACATCGCGCCCGCGCTCGGCGTCGACGTACCCGAGCTCGCCGGCGGCGTCGTGCTGGACGATCTGGATGCCGACGGCGACCTCGATCTCATGGTCTCGTCTTGGGGCGAGCGCGATCAACTCCGCTACTTCGAGAACCAGAGCGAGGCCCTGGTCGGCGACAGCGAAGGCGAAGGCGCATTCGACACAAACGAGGCCAATGAAGCCGACCCTGCCGCTGCGCCCCTCCTGTCCTTCGTGGAGCGGACGGCCGAAGCCGGCCTGATCGGGATCACGGGCGGTCTCAACCTCATCCAAGCCGACTACGACAACGACGGGCTGCGCGACGTGCTGCTGCTACGCGGCGCATGGCGTTTCGACCAAGGCCGCCAGCCCAACTCGCTGCTGCGCAATCTGGGCGGCGGCCGATTCGAGGATGTCACGCTGCAAGCCGGGCTGGACGACGAGTGGCCCACCCAGACGGCCGCTTGGGCCGACTACGACGGCGACGGGTTCTTGGACCTGTACATCGGCCACGAGAGCCCACCCGCCAACGTCAGCGGCGAAGAAGCCCGGCGCTACGGCTTCGGCACGGGTGGCGAGGCGCGCCCTAACGCGCTGTACCGCAACAACGGCGACGGCACGTTCACCGACGTGGCGGAGGCCGTCGGCCTGGCCAGCGTCGGCTTCACGAAGGGCGTGACCTGGGGCGATATCGACGACGACGGCGACCCCGATCTGTTCCTGTCCCGCATGCTCCAGCCCAACCAACTCTTCCGCAACGATGGTCCCATCGCCGCCGGCGAGCAGGAGGAGGGCGGCGACGGTGGAGGCGAGGGCGAGGGCGAGGGCGATACTGGTGCTGCGGCGGATCCCAACCCCCCGACCGAGACCCGCGCCGCCGTCCCGTGGCGCTTCACCGACATCACCGCGGAAGCAGGCGTCGCAGAACCGATCGCGAGCTTCCCCGCGTGGTTTTGGGACGAGGACGGCGACGGGCGCTTGGACCTGTTCGTGGCCGGCTACGGCGATCCCGCGGACTTCCTGCACGAAAGCGTCGGCGACGTCGCGGCGGACGTACTCGGTCTGCCCGCCGCGGCGGAGCGGCCGCGGATGTACCGCAACCGCGGCGACGGGCGCTTCGAGGACGTGGCGGCAGCAGCCGGCGTGGACGACGTGCTGCTTGCGATGGGCGCCAATTATGGGGATCTGGACACGGACGGTCGGCCGGATCTCTACGTGGGCACGGGCGAGCCGGATTACCGCGCCCTCGTTCCCAACCGCGCCTACCGCAATGCCGGCGCGGGACTCTTCCAGGACGTGACCACTTCCGCCGGCCTCGGCCACCTGCAGAAGGGCCACGGCGTGGCCTTCGGCGACGTCGATCACGACGGCGACGAGGACGTGTACGCCGTGCTCGGCGGCGCACTCGCGGGCGACTGGTATCCCAACGCCTTCTTCGCCAACCCGGGACCCGAAGCAGGCCGCCGCTGGCTGAGCCTCGACCTGATCGGCACACGTTCCAACCGCGACGCGATCGGGGCACGCATCCGCGTGACGGTCGCGACGCCTTCCGGCGAGCGCATCATCCACCACCTCGTCGGCTCCGGCGGCACCTTCGGCGCAAACAGCCTGCGCGCCGAGATGGGACTCGGCGACGCCACCGCGGTGCGCGACGCGACGGTGCGCTGGCCGGGCGGAGCCACGGAGCGCTTCGCAGGACTCGCGCTCGACGGCGCCTACCACCTGCGCGAAGGCACGGGCGAAGCCGAGGCGTGGGCACGCCCGTCGTGGCGGCTGCCTGCTGCGCACGAAGGTCACGAGATGGGCAGCGGCGCGGAGGGCGCCGGAACGTCGATGGCGGAGCCGGACCGGTCGCCGGAAGCGGGAACGGCAGGTGACGAGTCGGACGATGGTGACGCAGGAGGCGCGGGCGACGTAGCGGGCACGGTCCCCGAATCGGGCGCGGTCGACGCGCCAATCGCGGGCGACAACGAGAGCGCGATCGACGCCGACGGCACGAGCGACAATTCACCGTGACCACCATGACCCGACGTATCAGGCACGGTCGACCTGGCCTCACGAACACCCCGACCGGACGTGTCTGGCACGGTCGCCGTCGCATCGCGAACACCGCAGCCCGACGTGTCAGGCACGGTCGCCCTCGCCTCGCGAACACCCCGACCGGACGTGTCTGGCACGGTCGCCGACGCCTCGCGAACACCGCAGCCCGACATGTCAGGCACGGTCGCCCTCGCCTCGCGACCACCCCGACCCGACGAGCCGCCCCACCTCGGCCGGCATGAACGCATCCCTCCCCGGCCTGCGCCCGGGCCCCGCGGCCGAACGGCCGGTCAACGTCATCCAGCGCGCCGACGTGCCGCCCGTGCTCATCGTCGGCGGCACTGGCGGCGCGACGTGGCGCTATCGGGTGCTTCATCACCGCGAGCAGCTGCGGCTCCAGGGCATCCCGGTTCGCGCGCTCCTGCAATGGCATCCGGACCTGCTCGACGCAGGCCTAGGTTGCGGCTACGTGATCCTGCATCGCGTGGCGTGGGATCCCGGCATCCAGTCGCTGATCGAACAGACACGCGACGCCGGCGGCGTCGTGCTCTACGACATCGACGACCTCGTGTTCGAACCGGAATCGACCCACCTACATCACGGCCTGACGCTGCTGAGCGACGCGGACCGCAGCCTGTATCACGACGGCGTGCGCCGCTACCGCAAGTGCCTGCTTGCCTGCGACGGCGCCATCGCGCCGACGGAATTCCTGGCGGAGCGCCTGCGCGCCGCCGGCCTAGCCACATGGGTGAGCCGCAACGCGGTCGACATGGAGATGGCCGCGCTGAGCCGGAACGCCCGCGAGACGTGGCTGGAACGGGTCGGACGGGAATGGTTCGGCGCGGATCCGGCCGTGGATGTCGATCCGAACGCCGGTGGCGATCCGGACGCCCAAGTCGATCCGGCCGCCGGTGGCATCAGCGCCCCCGATGACCGTAGCGACGCGGAAGTCGACAGTGCCGAGGATGACGCTACCAGCGCTGCACTCGGTGGCGCCACCAACATCGCGAGCACCACCACCGTCGCAACCCCCCGCTCGCCGCGCGTCGTCGGCTACGCCAGCGGCAGCCGCACCCACGATCGGGACTTCGCGGAAGCGGCGGGGCCGGCGCTGCGCGCGCTGATGCGCGAACGGGAGGACATCGTGCTGCGGCTTGTCGGGCCGCTGCAACTGGACGCAGAGTGGGACGAGTTCGCCGACCGCATCCAGCGTGTGCCTGCCGTCGACTGGCGCGAACTCCCCGCGGTGATCGCGGGCTTCGACATCAGCCTTGCGCCGCTGGAGATCGACAATCCCTTTTGCCAGGCCAAGAGCGAGCTGAAGTGGCTGGAGGCCTCCGCCGTGGGCGTGCCGACGGTGGCGAGCGACACCCTCGCCTTCCGCACCGCGATCGAGCCACCGGAGCGCGGGTGGGGGAGCGGGCGTGAGATCGGGATGCTCGCACGCGACAAGGCCGCGTGGTACGCGGCCATCACGGCACTGCTCGATGACCCCGACCGTGCGTACCACATGGGCGCCGCAGCCCACGAAACGATCGAACGCCAAAGAACCACAGCCACCCAGGCGTCCGGATACGTCGCGACCTTGCTACGCGCACGCGACGTTCTGCGGCCCGAGACCGCGACGCCCGCGCCCCCGGCCCAAGCATCTGACGGCCTGCGCATCAACGTGCTCATGCCGGAACCACCGCGCGGCTCGGGCGGGCATACGTCGATCATGCGGCTGGTCGCCGCGCTGGACGCGGCCGGGCATGCGGTCACCGTGCACATCGACGCCGGCGCGAACATGCGCTACGCGAACGAAGCCGAGGCCGCGGCCTTCATGCGAGCCCACTTCCCGCGCTCCGGGTGCGCGTTCCGCCTCGGCCGCAGGATGGCGCCGGCCGACGTCGCGATCGCCACGGGCTGGACGACCGCGCGCGCCGTGGCCTACGCGACGAACGCACGCACCAAGCTCTACCTCGTGCAGGACTTCGAGCCCTTCTTCCAGCCCATCGGCGCCGACTGGCTCGCCGCCGAAGCGACGTATCGGCTCAACCTGGGCCACGTCACCCTCGGCCCGTGGCTGGCCGAAACACTCCGCGACCGCTACGGCGCGATGGCCGAGCACATGGACTTTGGGGTGGACCACACGATCTACTTTCCAGCCACGAGCGGGGCAGATAGCACGGACGCCGGGAGTGTGGAGGGAGACGCGGGTGTTGGCGTTGGGGTTCGCGTGGGCGGCGACGTCCGTGGCGATGTACGAGGCGACGTGCAAGGCGGCTTCCGCGGCGATGTACAAGGCGACGTGCGACGCGGCTTCCGCGGCGACGTGCAAGGTGACGGCCGTGGCGACGTCCGTGGCGACGGCCATGCTGACGGCCGTGGCGACTTTCGCGACGACGTCCATCGCGACGAGCAATCCGGGGCGAGCACGTCCGCGCGTCGAAGGACCTCAGCCCTTGCGGAGTCTTCGCGCCAACGCGTCGTCTTTTACGGACGCGCGTCGACGCCGCGGCGCGGCACGGCCTTGGGCCTCGAGGCGTTGGCCATGGTGAAGGCCCAACGGCCGGACGTCGAGATCGTGCTCTACGGCGGCGATTCGCCGGGCTTGGCGGACTTCCCGTATGTCAACGCCGGTGTGCTCACGCAGGAAGAGCTGGCCAATCTCTACCGCGGCGCCACGTGCGGGCTTGCCCTCTCTTACACCAACCTGTCCTTTGTGCCGCTTGAGATGGCCGCGTGCGGTCTGCCGGTCGTGGCCGTCGACACCGAACCCTGCGCGTGGTACCAGCGGGACGGAGAGACCTGCGCGCTCGCCGAGCCTACGGCGGACGGCATCGCGCAGACCGTGTTGCGCGTGCTCGACGAGCCGGCCTTGCGCGACCAACTTCGCGCGGGCGGACTGGCCGCGGTTTCCGACCTCAGCTGGGAGCGCAACGTGGCGCGCTTCGTAGAGATCGTGGAAGCCTACGCGGACAGGGACCTGGATCCCCGTGAATCGATACCTACCGGCCCACCGCAGGCCCTCCCCATCACAGCGAAGCGCGATCCCGTGAGCTTCGTACCCTTCGACGTAGATCTCGCGCCGGAACCGGAAGGCGACGAGTCGGCCACCCAGCAGCCAGCCCCGCCCCAGCAAGCCACAACCCTCGGTGGCCCAGCGCCGCGAACCTTGCGTCCGGGCGAGCAAGTCGGCTGGACGTTCGCCCCTACCCTCAATGGCCTGCACCGCGTGGGGCTTCGTCTTTCGGCGACCGATGCCATCCCACCGCGCGGAACGCTCGTCCTGCGGCTGCGCGAGCACGAGAGCGCCCCCACGATCATCGCCTCAGCGAGCATCAACGCCCGGTCCGTCGCGGACGCGGATGACGCGGATACGTGGACCGACTGGCTCTTCGGCCCGCTGCAATACATCGACGGCCGCCCGATGTATGCCGAGCTGACGTACGTCGGCGCAGACGCGGGGATGGCGGCGGAGGTGTCAGGGTCAACGCTACCATCAGAAACGACGCCCGAGTCGACGTCAGCATCCGGGTCCGCATCAGAGTCGACCGCGGCGTCCGAGTCGACCGCGGCGTCCGAGTCGACCGCGGCGTCCGAGTCGACCGCGGCGTCCGAGTCGACCGCGGCGTCCGAGTCGACACCGCCGTTGGAGTCGACACCGACGTCCAAGTCGGCACCGGCGTCCGGCTCGCCGCCGACGTCCGTGTCGACAACGACGTCGAAGCCGACACCAGCGTCCAAGTCGACACCATCATCCGGGTCGACACCGCCGCAATCGGCGTCGACGTCGACAGCGAACGCGGCCGCGACGTCCAACGCCACGGATCTCGTCGCGGCGCAGGACGAAGCGGTCCGCGACGGAGCGGCGTTTGATAGAGCGGCGTCCGACGTGAACCGCCCTCCGGATCCGACTGCATCCACCGCTGCCGGCCCTTCCGCGCCGCCCACCCCTCCCGCGCCGAGCGACGCCGTGCGCGTGCGCGCAGGGTTGCGTGTATTCGGGGTCGGCGGCGCGCTCCTATTGCACACGGAAGCGTACGACCCGGATCTCTTTGCGGCGCTGCATCGACGTCGGAGGACAGCGGCCGCCGCACGCATCGCCCGCGTTCGGCTGGAGCGCCGCCCGGTGCTGGCGCGGGTGATCCGCGGATGGCAGGCCGCCACGCGGCCCTTGCCCCCCGTACCGCTGCGCCCCTGGTCGGCCACGGCACCCGCGCACACGAAGCTGATACGCGGCCTGCGGGCCTATGGTCCGCTGCGCGTGGCACGGGAGATGGGAATCTGGCGTCGATGGCAGAGGGGCTCGTCCTGATGGAACCCACTTTGCGGCACGTCTTGATCGTATCCGGAAGCCCGGGTGACACCCGACGCTATCGCGTGCTCCACGCAACCGAGGCTTTGCGGTTCGCCGGCAGGGTGGTCACAACGCGCGCGCTGGGCCGCGACGATGATGAGCCGATCCGCTTGCCCGCCGGCTTCGACTCCGCCTCCGTGCTGGTATTGCAACGCGTTCCGTGGAGTGCGCGCGTCGCGTCTCTGCTCGACGCCTGTCGCGCGGCAGGCGCGCTGCCGGTCTACGAGACGGACGACCTCGTGTTCCTGCCCGAAGCGGCAGAACGCCTCTCGCGGCTGCGCGGTGCGGCCGGCGCCGCGGACGTGCGCGCCGAGTTCGCGGAGCCCGACGCCTATCGCGAGACGCTGCTGGCCTGCGCGGGCGCAATCGTCGCGACGGAGCCATTGGCGGACGCCGTCAGGGCGGTTGGCCGTCCGGCACACGTGGTGCGCAACGCCATCGACGACGAGCTGCTGCGCCTGTCCAGCGAAGCCTGGTGGGCGCGCGAGCAGCAGCGCGCGGTCCAGAAGCGCAGCGGCACCGAGCCGGACCGGATCATCATCGGCTACGCGAGCGGCAGCGCGACCCACGACGCGGACCTCGCTCGCTGCGCGCCGGCGCTGCAGGCCTTGATGGCTCGTGACCCTCGCATCGTGCTCCGGCTCTTCGGTCCGCTGACCCTGGGTGCCGGCTGGGACGCGCTCGGCTCCCGAGTCGAGCACGTGCCCTTTATGGCCTGGCGGCAGCTGCCCGCGCATCTCAGCGCGCTCGACATCAACCTTGCGCCGCTCGTCATGGACGATCTCTTCAGTGCGGCCAAGAGCGAGCTCAAGTTCTTCGAGGCCGGTGCCGTGGGCGTCCCGACGATCGCTTCGCCAACGGCCGCGTTCCGCGCCGCGATCTCTGCGGGCCACGACGGCCTCTTGGCCGAGGATGACGCCGCGTGGCGCGCCGCGCTCGCACAGCTCGTGGACGATGCGCCCGCCCGTCGCCGCATGGGCCGCGCGGCGCGGGCGACGGTGCTCTCGCGGTATCTGCTGCACGAGCGCGGGACTAGCCTTTCCGCCGCCTTCGACGCGTTGTTCTTAGACCGCCTCGGGGACGAAGAGAAGTCGTACACGATACCGATGTATCCGCCCTTGCCGCGCATCGGCGACGTGCGGGACTGGACCCGCGATCCCCACGCTACACGACCGCCCGAGCTCGACCAAACACCGGTCGAGACGCGACCCCTCGTGCTCGACGACCTGCCCGCGCTGGCCCACCATCCGATGGGTGCCGACTATGTGCTCGCCGAGCGAGCGGCCGCCGGCCACGAGTTGCTGCTCGCGCAGGGCCCTTGGCTCGCGGCGTGGCTGCTGGCGCACGGAACGATGATTGTTGGCGTGCTCTCGCCGGAGGTCGACACGCGGATCTTCTATCCCGGGCTACCCGCGTCGCACCGCCCGCTGCGCATCGCGTGCGACCTCGGCGCGGGCATCGACGTGTCAACGCGCGCGTTGGCCGTGCGCGCTCTCGCGGCGGCCCGAGCGGCCGACCCAGCCTTGGAGATCGTGCTGTTCGAATCGGCCGAGGGCGAAGGCGAGGGCGAGGGCGAAGGCCAAGGGCTGCAGACGGGCGAGCGGCGCCGTCGCGACACGTCGACACCCGTCTCGAGGCATGGATCGATGCGCTCATCCCTGCCCCCATCGATGCCCGCTTCGGAAGTTGCGCCGGCACCCAAGTCGTCCGCCGAACCCTACCGTTCGGCCGCCTCCCTGCCCGCCCCCGACCTACCCGAGCTCGACGCGTTCACCTGGCTGGGCGCCTTGGACGCGCATGGCCGCGCCACGGTGTTACGCGAAGCCGCGTTGCTGCTGGACGTGCGCTGCGGCAACCCTCTGCCGCGACTCGCGGAGGCGCTCGCCTGCGGCTGCCCGGTCGTCGGTTGCGATGTCGCCCCCCTACCGTGGCGTGAGGGGCTGGGCACGTGGATCACGCTTGCACCGCCCCAAGCGGACGCGCTCGGTGCGCGCATCGCCGCCTTCGCGCGTGACGTGGCGGCGCGCGAGGGCCGGTCCCGCGCGGGGCTCGCGGTGAGCGAACGGTGGTCGGACCGGGTCGTCGAGTCGATGGTCGAGTGGCTGGTCCGTGGGAGCCGATCCGTCTCGCTCACGGCGGGGTTGCGCGTTTGGGACCACCTTCAAGCCCAATCCGAAGGGAACGGCGTCGGGCTCGCTCCTGGGCATTCGCTTTCCCAGTCGTTCACGCTCGGTATAGGCGGCATGCCGACGGTCGGCTGGCGGCTCGAAGTACCGGAGAGATCGGCGAGTTCTGAGGATCCAGGAAGAAATGAGAGCACAGGGAGCGAGCGGCCACGCGGCAGGCTGCGGCTTCGGCTGCGCCGCAGCGCTTCGCCGGCCGTCTCCGAGCGCACGATCCATACGAGGCCATTCGAGGAGGCCTGGGTCGATGTGGATTCCAGGTCGCTGGACGAATGGACGTGGATGCCCATAGGCCGAGAGCATGCTCCCGGTACACGCCTGGAAGCGGAGCTGTCCTGGCATCCAAACAACAGCGATGCGGCGGATCAGGAGCGAGCGCAGGCACCGACGGATCCACCCGGGCAGTTGGAGACGGCGTACTCCGCGCCCGCCGTGCATGGGCTCGCGACGGACCGCTTCGCAGGTGGACGGACACGGTGGGACGGCGAGGTGCTCACCAACTGGACGCCTTCCTTCGCCACGATCGGACGTCCTCAAGTTCCCGTACGTCCGGACGACGGCTGGCGTCCGCCGCCCTCCTGGTCGGCCGCGGTCGACCAGATGCGCGTGCTCACCTGGCGCGCGGGCGAGGACCGCGAGCACGCCGCGGCCATGGAGGCGACGTTACCCTTCCGCGTGGCCGAAATGCTCGCTCGCTGGGGACGCCCGCTGCCGCCGATGGATGAACGCCCGTGGCCGGCTGACGCGCCGACGGTGACCAAGCTCGCGCGGACCCTGCGACACTACGGCCCGCTGGCACTCGCACGCGAGCTGCTCAGCTTCGCACGCTGGCTGCGGCTGTCGGACAACGAGCGGGCGACCGTGATGCGGCGCGACCGAAGCGAGTAGCTTGACGGGATTGGAGGCGTGGGGTGGTGAAGTGGTGGGAGCGTGGAACCGGAGCTTCGGCACCCTTTGATCGGTCGTCTTCGAAGTGGACCCGCCTTGAACTCCGACCAATCTGAAGTTCCAGGCCACGAGAAAACAGTG
>JAJCYU010000214.1 GCA_029262755.1 Anaerolineae bacterium | reverse complement strand
CGCACCACGTCACGCACGTCGCGCCGCTCGCTGCGGAGCTCGACGGCTTGTGCCGGGCTGCGCTGGGCGCCAAGCCTCACTCGAGACCGTTAATGGTGCGAGCGGGCGCGCACGTCACGACGGTGGACACGATCCGCCGCCTCTCGTGGCACAAGAGAGGCACCCAACGGCCGAAAGCGTCGCCCGGCACCCTGCTACAATACGCCCCATCCGCGCGATCCCTACTACCCCCACCTCGATCGTGCGCACCCCTTGGAGATCGCGATGCGCCGCAGCCCCTCCCGCTCGATTCCCGGGCCCGACCGGCGGCTCTTCGTTCGGTCCCGCTCCCACCGTTCACTGCTCCTCATCGCCCTGGCCGTGCTGCTGCCGGCCGGGATCTTCGCGCTGATGCAGGACCGCGATGCGCGTCCAGCGGTCGCGCAATCCGGTGGGCCCGATCCGACCGGAATCGAGCTCGGCCTCGAGGGCATTCCGGGTCAGCTGAACCGCTCCGTATCCGTCACGAACGCAGGCGACGGCTCCGGCCGGCTCTTCGTGCTCGAGAAGCGGGGCACGGTGCGCATCTATCGCGACGAGGTGCAGGTTTCGCGTCCGTTCTTGGACATCCAGACGCGTGTCGCGGACGACAGCAACGAGAAGGGCCTGCTCGGGCTCGCGTTCCATCCCAACTACGCAGAGAACGGCTACTTCTTTCTCAACTACACGGCCGGGCGAGGCAACGGGCGCACCATTGTGGCGCGCTATTCGGTGAGCGCCGACGATGTCGAACGCGCGGATCCGGACAGCGAGAAGGTGATCCTGACCATCGACCAGCCCGCGTCCAATCACAACGGTGGACACCTTGCCTTCGGGCCGGACGGCTACCTCTACATCGGCACGGGCGACGGCGGTCGCGCCGGGGATCCGTGGGACAATGCCCAGACGACCGGCGTGTTGCTCGGGAAGATGCTGCGCATCGACGTGGATGTGCCGGAAGAAGGGCCGCCCTACGCGATCCCCGATAGCAACCCTTTCATCGAGGATCCGGACACGCGCGACGAGATCTGGGCGCTCGGCCTGCGCAACCCGTGGCGCTACGGCTTCGACCCGGCCACGGGCGACCTGTACATCGGCGATGTCGGCCAGGGCGCTCTCGAGGAAATCGACTACCAGTCCGCCGACAGCCCCGGCGGCGAGAACTACGGCTGGCGGCTGATGGAGGGCACGCGCTGCTACAACCCCGGCAACGGCTGCCGCAAGCCGGGCTTGATCGACCCCGTGGCGGAGTACCCGCATCGCAACAACGACAAGTCGGTGACCGGCGGTCTGGTCTACCGCGGTAGTCGCTATCCCGGCATGGACGGCCTCTACATCTACGCCGACTACGCGACGGGTCGCTTCTGGGGCCTTTCGCGTGACGGGGAAGGCGAATGGCGCAACGCGGAGATCGGCAAGTTCAACGTCCTACCGGCCGGCTTCGGCTACGGCGAGGACGGCGAGATGTACATCGCGATGGACGGCGGGCGGGACCCGAGTTTGTACCGGGTGATCCAGGAGGGCGTTGAGCCCGTCGAGCCGACGCCGGGCGGCCCCGTGCCGACCGCGACGTCGATGCCGGACGAGGCGACGCCGACCAGCGAGCCGCCAACCAGCTGGCCGCCAACCGAAGCGCCGCCCACCGCCACCCAGCCGCCTACGGCGGAGCCCGATCCCACGGAGTGGAACCTCAACCTGCCCTACCTCCTGCGCCAGGCCGGTGGTTGACGCGGAGGACGTGCCGATGAGCGAGAAGGGGACCCACGCGGGCCACGGGGTCACCGGTCCGGTGCCCGTCCTCTCCGTCGTGGTGCCCTGCTACAACGAGTCGAGCAACCTCGACATCCTCTTCTCGCGTCTCGAGACGGCGCTCGACGCTCTGGGCGAGACCTACGAGATCGTGTGTGTCGATGACGGCAGCCGGGATAACACGCTCGCCGATCTCGAGGCGCATCATCATCGCAACCCGGCCATCGTGGTGGTCGGCTTGGCGCGTAACTTCGGCAAGGAGGTCGCGCTGACGGCCGGCATCGATCACGCGCGTGGCGACGCCGTCGTGCCGATCGACGCCGATCTGCAGGACCCACCGGAGGTCATCGGCGAGCTCGTCACGCGTTGGCGGGAGGGCTACGACGTGGTGTACGCCCGCCGGCGCTCGCGCCAGGGCGAGAGCTGGGTGAAGCGCGCCACGGCCAACGTGTTCTACCGCGTTATCGATCGCGTGAGCGAGGTGCCGATCCCGCGCGACACGGGGGACTTCCGCCTCATGGACCGACGCGTCGTCGAGGCGCTGAAGGACCTGCCCGAGCGCAACCGCTTCATGAAAGGCCTCTTCGCGTGGGTCGGCTTCCGACAGGCCGAGGTCTCCTACGACCGCGATCCCCGCCTGCACGGCAACACGACCTGGAATTACTGGCGCCTGTGGAACTTCGCGTTGGAGGGCATCACCTCCTTCTCGACCGTGCCGCTGCGCATTTGGAGCTACGTCGGCGTGGTGGTTTCGCTGGTGGCCCTCGCCCTGGCCATGGTGCTGGTCATCCGCGGCACCGACCCCGATGCGCCGGGCTATGCATCGCTCATGGTTGCGGTACTCTTCCTCGGCGGCGTCCAGCTGATCAGCCTCGGCGTCCTGGGCGAATACCTGGGCCGCATCTACCGCGAGGTCAAGGGCCGCCCGCTCTACCTGGTCCGCGATCGCTGGGGCGTCGAGGACGCCTCACGCGGCAAGCACGCTCGCGAACACGCCGACCATGGCTGAGCGCGCGGATGCGGCGGAGGGATCCGGGGCGGGATCCAACGTCGATCCTCGCGTGTCCGATTCGATCCACTTCGACCTGCGCCTCTACGTGCTCGTTGGCCCGCCGCAAGCTGCGCCGCCTGCAGCGCAGCCTGCTGCGGAGCCCGCAACGTCACTCGACGAATTCGGCCCCGAGCCGCCGCGTGACGAGGTGGCCGCGCTCGTCAGCCTCGCACGCGCCGCAATCGAAGGCGGGGCGACGATGCTGCAGCTACGGGCGAAGGATCGCCCCACGCGCGATCTCGTCGCCTTCGCGCGCGCCCTGCTGCCGATCACGCGCCCGGCGGGCGTCCCGCTGCTGATCAACGACCGCGCCGACGTGGCCGCCGCGGTCGGCGCGGACGGCGTACACCTCGGTCCCGGCGACCTGGCCGTCGAGGCCGCGCGCACCTTGCTCGGACCCAGCGCGATCATCGGCTACTCGGCCGGCAGCCCGGCAGAGGCCGCGCCGGCTGCGCGTCGCGGGGCCAGCTATCTCGGCACGGGCGACGTCTTCGGCACGCGCACGAAGCCCGACGCCGACGCCCCGATCGGCTTGCACGGCCTGGCCGCGGTCGCGCGGGCGACCGCACTGCCGATCGTGGCCATCGGCGGCGTGAACGAAAGCAACGCGCCCGACGCGATCGCCGCGGGTGCCTCGGGCGTCGCCGTCGTCTCCGCGATCACCGGCGCCCCCGACCCGGCCGCCGCGGCCCGCGCGTTGCGCGCGGCGGTGGATGCGGCGATCGGGGCGCGCGGGGAGGCGGGGGTGACGAATGCGACGGCCACGATGGCCGTCGCGGCTTCGACCGGCCCCGCGCCGTATGCATCGGCAGGCTCGACTTCGACGGCAACGTCGATCCAAACGCCGGACTCGACCAACCATTCATCGACCACCCTCTGATCTGATCCACACCCTCTGCCTCACCCCCCCCCGCCGCCCCGCGACCCGACCAGGATGGGAACGTGATCTCCGACCCGACCGTGTTGACCCCGACCGCGCTGACGATCGCCGGCTCCGATTCCGGCGGTGGCGCGGGTATCCAGGCCGACCTCAAGACCTTCCAGGCGCGCGGTGTGTACGGCGCGAGCGTGCTGACGGCGCTGACCGCGCAGAACACCGTCGGCGTGCAGGGCGTGCTGCCCATCGCGCCGGAGTTCATCCGACGCCAGCTCGACAGCGTGTTCGAGGACATCGGCTTCGACGCGGTGAAGACGGGCATGCTCGTCGACGCGGCCACCATCCATGCCGTGGCGGACGGGCTCGAGGCTCACGGCGTGACGAACCTCGTCGTCGACCCCGTAATGATCGCCAAGAGCGGCGACCTGCTCTTGGCCGATGACGCGCGCGACGCGATGCGCGAGCGGATGATCCCGCTGGCCCGCGTGGTGACGCCCAACCTGCACGAGGCCTCCGCGCTGCTCGGGCGCCCGGTGCGCACGTTGGACGATATGCGCGTGGCCGCACGCGCCTTCGTGGCGCTCGGCGCGGCCGCGGCGGTGATCAAGGGCGGGCATCTGGACGAAGACGAAGATGCCGTCGACGTGCTCTTCGACGGCGAGGGCTACTACGATTTCCGCGCGCGTCGGGTCACCACGGGCAATACCCACGGGACGGGCTGCACCTTTGCCTCCGCGATCGCCGCGGAACTCGCGAAGGGCGCGGACCTGCCGCACGCCGTCGACCGCGCGAAGCGCTACTTGGACGGCGCGATCCGCGCCGCGGCCTCAATGCACCTGGGCGCCGGCCACGGCCCCGTCGACCACGCGTGGGCCTTGCGCGACACGCTGGAGATCAGCGATCCGGAGGCGGACATCGAGCCCACCGCGGGCGCTCCGCCCGGCCGCAACGGCGCGCCGCTCGCGGAGCCGTCCGCATGAGCGCGGCGACGCCCGCGACGGGCGCGAGCGAGAGCGCGATCTCGCCCGCGCAATCACCCGGCTCCGCCCACGCTGCTGCGTCGTCGGCGACCACCAGCCGCACCGCCGAGCGCTTCTGGCCCTTCGGCACGACGATCT
>JAJCYU010000213.1 GCA_029262755.1 Anaerolineae bacterium | reverse complement strand
CCGAACGCCCCGGCCAACATCACGGGTATGCCAGCCGACACCGCCGCCGCATAAACCGCGTCCATAGGCGCCTGGTAGGGCGATCGCTCCGGTCCCCCCCTGTACCCACCCCAATCTGTTCGGTCACGCAATGGCCACAGCCCATCGGCCGGTACGCGCGTCGCCTGGATTCCGAGGCGCGCGATGAGGGCGTCCATCCACGGTCGCTCGTCGGCCGACACCAGCTCGTCGAACACGTACGAGAAGGCCTCCACCGCGGAAGGCCACACAAGATCCACGGCGAGGGCCGCGACGGCGCTCGAGTCCAAACCACCGCTCAGGGTGACCCCCGTGCGGCTGCGGAACTCCGGATGCCGCCCTTCGACGGCCACGGCGTCGCCACCCGTGCCCGCGAGCCGCACGCGCACAGCCTCGCGCAACCGCTCTCGTAGCAGCTGGTGCAGCATATGGTCTTCCTGGGGCGAACGCGGCTCGTTGAACGTGCCGCCCGACACGGAATCAAGGACGCAAAGCGGAGCGAATGACGTCACATCAACCGTCCTGTCGAGCGCCATGGAAAGCACCTCGCCCGGCCGCACGTCCCGCACGCCCCGGAAAAAGGTCGCACCGTCCTCCGGTACCCGGAGCGCAAAGAAATGGGCCATGGTGCGCTCGTCCAACCGGCCCTCAACCCCCTCGGCCGCTGCAACCGCCGAGGCGTCGCTGGCCACGACCAATCGATGGGCGTGCACACCGAAGGACAAGCCGCGCGTTCCCATCGGATCGCGGGCCAACACGACACGCCGCGCCTGAAGCTCGAACGCGAGCAGCGCAAACGGGCCGCGTAGCCTCCGGAGGGTCTCTTCGGCGCCAAGCGTACGCCACAGGGCATGCACGAGCGCCGCGTCCGAGTTTGCCCTTCGCTCTGCGGAGCGACCGATTTCCGCTAGGAGGGACCCTGCACGCTCGCGTTCGGTCAGGCTCAGCGATGACCACAGCCCCGGCCGATCATCCAGGCGCCCGTCGAAGGCCAGGATCAGCGTGCCGTGCACGTCGGCGGCCAGCGGCGGTCCTGCCTGCTGCGTGGAATCGTCGGCGGGAAACGGTACGACGCCCACCGCAGCGCCCGCCCCACAGCGCATCACCGGATCGCCGGCGCCCAGGTGTCCTAGCGCAGCCACCATGGGCCTGAGCTCCACCTCCGTCGCGGGCGAGCCCCCACACGGCAACATGGCCACGATACCGGTCATACGACGTCGCCGCGGTCGTTGCCCATACAATGGGCCGACCGGCCCATCCCGTCGCGAAGACGTGGATGAACCGATCGGCTGCAGGGAGAGGGCGGCGCGGTCACGGGGAGAGGATAGCCCTCTAGACCGCGCACGTTAGACGTATCCAGGTGCGGCCACTGCTCAGGGCATGACGATGTAGTCTCCGTAGAACGGTATGTTGCCCTCGGTCATCGGATTCTGCGTGTCGCCCATTCCGGGCGAACCACCCAACGTGACGTCGCGGATATCGCCAAGACTGCGCAGCTTCGGTGCGGCGTAGTCTCTGCGGCCCGAGGACGCCGCTCGATCCACCATCCCGTGTAGACCTCCCCCTCGCATCTTGTCCATGCTCACGGCGGAGCGCTGGATGGTGGATCGTACGGCGTCCTCGGCGCCGCGTCGTCGTGTTTGTGGATCGTGGTCGTTCGTTGTTCCGACACCGGATTGTTGGATGGACATCAGCGGGTCTCTCGATCGATCGTCAGGGCCGGGTCGCCCAAGAGCGTCCAGCCGAGGATTACGTCAAGGTCGCCTGGATGGGTCGCCGCCAAGTCTCGCTTGGCGGACACCACCGCCGCGCCAAGCGTCGTGCCGGACTCGGTCAGCCGCGGCGTCACGATCTCGCCCAAACGGACGTTGGCGTCCGAGCGCGACAACGTCGCCGAGCCGAGCACCGCGGCGGCGCCTCGGTCGTCCGAGAGCAGCAGCTGGTGCCCCATCGTGTCGTAGCGCGGCGCCACGTGGTACGTGTTCCAACAACCCCACTGGCTCACCACCGTCGGCCGGCCCGCGTTGTTCAGCGCCGCTGCGTCTCCGCCGTCGAACAGGCCCTGGAAGCCCCACGCGTCTGCTTGCGAGTGGCCCGCGTAGCTCACCAACGCCACGCCCTCTTCGATCGACCGCAGCAACGTCGCCCGTGCGCTCGCCACGCCGCCTTCCTCGTCCAGGTACGCCCGCGCCACCGTCCAATCGCCCGGCAGCTCCGCCGCGAACCCTTCCGCCTCCTGCGCGTAGCTCACGCCTCGGTCCACCGCATCCGCCGCGAACACGGCCGTACGTCCGTAGTCCTTCCGCCCGTAGGCCAGCGTCTTCGCTACCACGTTCGCCAGTTCCACGGTCGTGCGCACCGGGAAGCGACCGACAGCCACCTCCGGTGCTCCGTCCCCGTCCACGTCGCCGTACAGCGGGTCCACCGGCGCGTGCCGGATCAACTCGCCCGTCGCCGCGTACGGCGATGGGACGAAGCTCATCGAGCCGAGCGCCAACCGGTCGCGGTAGTCATAGGTGTCGCCGCCCACCAGCAGCACGTACTGCGTGCCCAGCTGCTCGTGCGCCGCCGCCACGTACGCCCGGATCGGCTCCGCGCCGAACTGCCCGTGCCCGTACGCGCCGTACACATCCGCTACATCCACCACCTTCACGCGCAGGCCTTCCGCCTCACGCGCCGCCACCAGCTCGTCCAGTCCGTCCACGAACGAGCCGTGCGCGATCGCCACGTAATCGGCCTCGTCCGCGAGCAGTTGCGCCTGCGTCACCCGTCGCGACGCCGCGATCGATGCCGGCGCAGCGAGCGTGCTCCGCTCGGCCACCGTGTACGTCGCCGCGTCCGCCAGGCCCGCGAAGCGCGCCGTGAACGTTCCAGCCTCGTCGCCCGCGCGCAGTTCGGCGCCCGTCAGCTCCACCACGTCCCCGTGCCGGTGCCGCAGCACCACCACGTCGTCCGTCTGCAGACCCGTCACCTCGAACACATCGCCCGAAGCCGTGAACGTCAGCGCTCCGTCGCGTGCCGTGAACGAACGCGGG
>JAJCYU010000212.1 GCA_029262755.1 Anaerolineae bacterium | reverse complement strand
ACGCGCGCCGCTGAGCCCCTTCCGTGCGATCGCGCGCCGCCACCGCGTCCCGTCGCTGACGACCCTCTTCCTCCAGCCACGTCAGCCGCCGCTCGTAGGCCGCGATCACTGGGCCGATCGGACCATCGTGCCGTCGGAATCGTGCTGCCCAAGGGGTGAGAAACGAGCCGTCGAACTCCACGTCGTGCACGAAGCCGTGGCGCGCGAACGCCGCCGCCCAATACGCCGGCGGCTGGACGTTCTCGTGCGTCGGCTCGCGATGATCGTGCGGGGTGGACGAGAAGAGCACGTCGTCGGTATGCGCGCACAGGTTCGCGATCGCGCGCGCTCCTGCACGCGCATCGAGATGCTCGAGCACCTCGACGCACGTGATCAGGTCGTAGCGCTCGGCGAAGGGCTCCAGGATCGATCCGACGCTGCAATACGGCGCCACGGCTTCGTCCACCTGGCCGATCGCGTACTCCGAGATGTCCACGCCCCAGGCCTCGACATCCCGCGCGCGCAGCGTCTCCACGAGAAAGCCCATCGCGCAGCCCGCGTCGAGCACCGTCCGCGGTGCGATGTCGAGCACGATGCGCTCGGCCACGTCGCCGAAGAAACCGAGCCACACATCGTCACGCCGGTAGGGCCGATCGCCGCAGCCGTGCGCGTAGTAGGCCGCGTCGTAGCGGGGGCCTGCGCCGGCCGCCGTACCTTCCGGCGCTGGGCCCGAAGGAAGCGTGGCGGCTGGCGCCTGAGCCGCTTCTGGTTGGACCGCGCTGGGCGTAGCCGCATCGTTCTCGACCGCCCTGGTCGGAGGCGCGCCGGATGGCCTGGCACCTCCGCCGGCCGTGCCGGACTCCGTCGCGCTGGATTCGGCCACGGTGGGCCGCTGCGCTTCGTTGGGCATCGTGAATCTCCGTCCGGGCCGCGAACGCGCGGGCCATGGCGAGGCTCGCCGCTGCGCGCCGGGCCGAACGTAGTATAGGAAGACGTTCGCGAGGCCGACAATCGGGCGACTGGACGAGTGTTGCCGAACGCGAGGTCGAGAGCCACGCCCTCGGAGCCGCAGGCGCCGCGCGCAACGCCGGTCGTGCGAAGCCCATCGAACGACGCACCGCCCTCTCGCGTCGTCGGCGAGAGGGCGGTGTGGGCATCGTCCGTCTATCGGATTGGGCGATGAGGCCCGTCGTTCCCTACGGCAGCGCAACTAGCTGGGGACCGCTACCCCCGCAGGGCAACGCCGTGTAGGTCGACATGTCGATCTGGCCCGTTTCCGAGACGTCGTTCACGATCGCCAGGACCGGCACGTCGCTGACGATCCGCCCGGCTGCGAACGAGTCGGGCGGCAAGCCGTCGAACCCTCCGACTCCGGGGTAGAACGTGTGGGTCCCCAATGGAGGAATCTCCGCGCGGCAACCGGGACCGCAAGCCGGCAATGAGCCATCCCCAAAGAGCTCGATGTTGACCGTGGCTGTCGCGGCCGTCGGGTTCATGACCTGGATGCCCGTCGTCATCCTCATCGCCGCCATATGCTCGCGTCGCACGAGCGGTAGCGCGAGCATCGTGGACGCATCTTCGAGCGCAACGGCGGGGTAGGCCGCCGCAGTCTGCGTGAACGCGAACGAGTCATTGACGATCGCCTGCACGGGGCCGCCCTCGGACCGGATCACGGCAGATCCGACGCAGCCGTCCGGCAGCCCGCTGCCTCCGCCGGGACCCTGGTAGAAGACGTGCCCACCGGACGCAGGCACCGTGATCGGCCCGTGTGTTACGCGCTGGCCGGCGCAACTGCTTGCCCCACCCGCCGCGCCGCCGACGTAGTCAACGGAGACCTCGACGGGCCGGTCGTTGGGGTTCACCACGGCGATGCCGGTGTCATAGCCGAAGAAGCGCTTGCGCACCAACGGCGCGAAGAGCGTCTCGCCTGCGGACTCCGGCGGCGCCCCGGCGAAGGCGTACACGGCCTTGTCGCTGCTCGCGATGTCCACAAGCGTCCATGCCGCGACGGGCCGATCGGCGCTCAGCGTCATGGAGCCGAGAAATCCGTAGGCCGTGTTGGGCGCCACGCCCAGGAAGCCCGGTTGCTTGTTCAAGTCGAGGCTCAGCACCCCGCCTGCTTCGATGTCGAGATTCACGACACGAAGCGCCGCGCTCTCGCCCTGCGCGAAGAGCTCTGCGGTCACGGAGACCATCTCGTCGTTCGGATTGCGCACGATGAAGATCGACGACTGTGTTACGTAGTCGATCAGCGCCAAGGGTAGGGAGATCCGTGTAGAGGGTGCCGCGGCGTTGGCGTGGGCGGCTGCTCCCGTCGTGTGCCAATCCCAACGCAGCACGGCGCCGACGGGGCTACCTTGCACAGACCGCAGCCAGCTTTGGTTCTCGGGGACAATCTCAGGTTGGGACGGCAGGAACTGAGCGCCGGATCGGCACGCTGCCACGTTCGCCATACTCCAGTCGACACCGCCCCTCCCACCCACTTCCAAGTCGGCCTTCGCGCCGCTCAGGTTCGCGTACTCGATGCCGACCGTGGCGCCACCGGCGATACCACCCTGCGCCGTAGCACGCGCCGTGCCCACCACGAGCAGTGCTCCTGCCAGCGCAATCGCCATCCACGCCGCGCGCCCGAGCACCGGGCCTCGGAATCGAGTGGCGCCCGTTGCCGATGCCATATCGCCGTCCAGAGTCGTCGTCTTCCATCGCAATATCCACATGGTGTGCCTCCAAGGCCGGATCCGGCCACAGTCCGTCATCCCACGGCTTGCGATCGCCGTGTTGGCGAGTATTCAAGGAGCCAGACACGTCCCGCGCGGTTCAGGGGACTACTCGACCGCTTCACACGTGACGTACACTGGCGCACGTGAACGCTTACTCTCCGCTATCAACGTCGAATCCCGCGCCCACCTTCCGTCCCGCCGGCCGCGAGCTCGCCCGCGCCACGGCGCTCGCGGCGGTGCTCGCCGTTCCGCTGCACTTCGTGGTCTTCACGGACGTCATCTTTGAGCCCGAGAAGGCCCGGCTGCTACGACTCTTCGGCGCGGTGGCCGCTCTTGGCTTGCTGGCGACCCGGTCGTCCCGTCGAGACGAGCGGAACCCGATCGACTCGTCTATTCGCGCACGTCTTCACCATTTTTGGGCTCTCCCCCCGCTCCCCGCCCACCCCGTGGTCCGCGCCGCGCTGGCCGTCTGGCTCGTCGCGGCCCTCGCGACCGCGCTATCCGTCGCGCCCGCCACCAGCCTGCTCGGCACGGCCGATCGCGGCCAGGGGCTGTTGACCACCACGGCGCTCCTCGCCCTGTTCGCCGCGTTGGCCTTCGCCCGCAGGCATTCGGGCCTGGCGCTGGCCACCGCCATCGCTGCTTCCGCGTGGCCGGCCGCGCTGTACGGCATCCTCCAACGCTTCCGTCTTGACCCCCTACCGTGGTTGGGCGATGTCGTCACCCGCGTCTCCGGCCCCTCCGGTAGCAGCGTGCTCTTTGCAGCCCACCTCGCGATGGCACTGCCCTTCGTTGTCTGGGGCACCGCGCGTGCGTGGACCGCGGCCCGGCGCGCCGATCGGCGTTGGGACGCGGCCCTCGCCGCATGGAGCGCAACCCTCGTCGCAGCCACGTGGGCCCTCGTCCTGGCCGGCTCGCGGGGGCCGGTGCTCGGCCTCGCGGCGGGCGCCGTCGTCGCCGCGCTCGCCGCCGCGGCCCGCGCGGGGCGCACGCGCCACGCGCTCGCGACCGTGCTCGTCGCGGGCAGCCTGGTCGTGGGCGTGATCGGCCTGAACGTCGGCCGCGCGCAGCTCGGCCCCGCTCTCGACTGGCCGCTCGTCGGACGCATGGCACTCGCCCTCGACCCGGCCAACAGCACGACCCGCGTTCGCCTCCGCCTCTGGGAGGGCAGCGTGGCAGCGCTCGAATCGCGCGGCGCGATGCGATGGCTCGTCGGCACGGGCCCGGAAACGATGCCGCTTACGTGGGCGCCCTTCTACCCGTCCATCCTGGCGCACGACGAACCGCGCGGCATCGTCCCCGACCGCGCCCACAACCTCATGCTCGACACCCTGCTCACGGAGGGCCTCCTCGGCCTGCTGGCCTTCGTCGCGTTCCTGACCCTCGCGTTGGGCGCAGCGCTACGCCAGCTCGGCCTACTCCCCCATCATCGCGACCGGGGCGACCGGGGACACCGGGAGGGACGACACGATCGTGCGACGTGGCTCGTCGCATGGCTGGGAGGCGGGCTTGCCGCGGCCGCCTTCGCGCTCATCGCGGATGGCCCGCGCCTGGCGGGTCCGGCCGCCGGCCTCGGCGCGACGACCGGCCTCGCGCTCTGGCTCGCGGCAGCAGCCTGGCGGCGCGCACGGAGTCCGCACACGTCCTGGGATCGCCCACCGGATGCGGGGGACGTCGGGGACGCGGGAAACACGGGCGCCGTGGGGACTACGGGGACCGGGGGGACCGCGAGTGCCGCGAGTGCCGCGAGTGCCGCGACGAGCATGGACGCGGTGCCGGGCGCAAAGCCCGCGGACGTCGGCTTCGCCCTGGCCGCCGTGGCCGCGCTGATCACCGCATGGATCGAGCTACAGGTCGGCTTCGCGGTCACCAGCACCCGGCTCCTCCTGTGGCTAATCGCCGGCAGCCTGGTCGCCGTCGAGTCGCGCCGCCGTACAGGAACGGTCGATGGAGCGATCACCCTCCCGGACGGTCCTGGTTCGTCTGCTCGTGCAGACGCGGCACCTCAGGCAGTTCCTGCGGCACCGACAGATTCGGAAGCTTCGGAGACTGCCACGAGTCCAGCAACGTCGGCGCCCTCTGCGACGTCGGCGCCCTCTGCGACGTCCGCGCCCTCTGCGACGTCCGCGACTCCCGCGACTCCCGCGACTCCCGCGACTCCCGCGACTCCCGCGACTCCCGCGATCGACGCTACCCGTGACGGCGCCTTCACGTCCGTACCAGACCGAGCGACCAGCGCGCGGTCGCTGGATCCCGCGTTCGCGGCGCTCGTGGTCGGCGCCGCGCTGATATTCGGGTTCGCACGTCCCGGCCTCGTCGGCGGCGGTGCGGCGACCGTCGCGGTACTGCTCGTCGCGAGCGTCTCGGGCGCTTGGGCGATCGCGGCGATCGGCCGGCATCGTCTCGTTGCGGTGCTCGGCGTGAGCGCTGTGCTCAGTGCGCAGCTCGTCGGGCAGGGGCTGATCGCCGGTTGGACGGTCACACGCGTCGGCGACGCGGTCGCGGGTGCGATCGCGCAACTCGGACTCTTCCTTCTCGTCGTCCTCGGTGCGACCGTTTGGTATGCCGGTCGCGAGGCGGCACTGGCCCTCGGCGCCGAAGGTGACCTTCAGACCCGCTTGGATCCTCCGGATTCCTTCACGCCCGGGAAAACAGAGGGAGCGCGCGACGAGACTCCGGCGTCTCAGCGCGCGGCGTATCTAGGGGATTCGACCGCGCATTCGACCGCGCATTCGGCCACAACCGAGCATTCGACCGTGCAATCGCTCGTGCATCCGGCCGTGCATTCGACCGTGCAAGAGCCCTCGACCTCACATTCGTTGTCGAGCGAGCATTCGAGCGTGACCTCGCATTTGACGTCGATCGCCCATGCAATCTCGACCGCGACCATTCGCGCATGCACGGCCCGCGCCGCGGCGATCGCCGTCCTCGCCGCGGTCCTAGCCCTCCCGGTGACCGTGGGCCATACGGCTGCGGACGCGCTGTACAAAGAGGGGCTGCTCGTGTGGGAGAGCCCGGTCATGGGCCTGTCCGCCGAGGGCGAATCCGGCCGCGCGGAGGCTTTCCTCGACCGCGCCGTCGAACGCTACGAGGCGGCGGTCCGGTTCGCGCCGAACGAGCCGCGCTACCGCATACGGATCGGCTTCGCGGAGGACACGCGCGCCGTACTGCTCGACGAGCGTCTTGCACGCGCCTTGGCGCAGGCCGGGCTCTCGGCGGCGGAGGATGAATACGATCCGGATCTCTTGGACGGCTATGCGAACGAGTTGGCGGAGCGTCGGGACGCCGCATTCGCAGCGGCGATCACGCGCTTCGAAGAGGCGAGCCTGCGCGCGGGCCGGCGCGGCGAGGTGCAGGGCGTTGGGGCGGGTGGCCCTGCAACGGGTGGCGTCTCTTCCTGGAGAACATTGTCGTCCATCGCGCTGGAGCAAAGCGAGACGGGTAAGACAAACTTTGTTTCCGGGACGTTGTTCGACACCACCGCCGATCGGACGCCCGGATCGCCGGCGCCTATCCTTGCCTCGGCGCGTGCCTACCGGCTATGGGGCGACCTGACGCGCGAGCCCGAGCGGCGATCGATGCGACTCGCGTCCGCGGCGGCTGCGTACGCACGCGCGACGTTCGCAGCACCCACCTGGCCCGAGGTACGCAACGAGGCAGCCGTCGTAGTCTTGCTGGCCAACCAGCCGAACGCAGCGATCGACGCCGCGCGCGAATCGATCGCCCTCGACCCCTACTACAACGCGCCATGGAAGACCCTCGCCCTCGCGCTGACCGAGCGAGGAGGCGCGGACGACGCCGCCGCAACCGTCGACGCATGGGCGCGCTACTTCGACGACCCCCGCAACGCGGGCGACGTCGACGCCATCCGCGCCCGCCTCGGAGCCCTCCTGCGCGTCGGGACACACGAAGAAGCGGTCCTGGTCGCCCTCGACCTCGTGGTGCTCACACCGGGCGACGCTCGCGCCCACGCCGATCTCGCCACGGCCTACGACGGGGCCGGCGACCGTGATCGGGCGTTGGAAGCCGCGCGCGCCGCGGCCGCGCTCGCGCCGGGGGACCCGCAGATCGCCGCCCTGCTCAAGGGGCTGGAGGGACGGTAGGGGCACGGCATCGGGATGTCATATGGCACGTCAGGAGACGATACGCGAGGTCGTGGATGTCGACCGGAAGTCGACCGTATGCGGGCGACCGGCACGCATCGTTCATTCGACGCGTTCCATCATTCCGCACGACTCCGCCAGTCTTAAGCCACCGGACCGCCCTGCTCGATCAGCCCGCTTCGCGCTCTCCCCAAGGAAGGTAGATCGCGGGAGGCGGCTCGGGTGTCGGCGTTTCGGTCGGCGGCTGCGGCGTGTTCGTAGCTGGGACGTCGGTCGGCGTCTCGGTCGCCGGCTCCGGGGTCGGCGTTTCCGTGGCCGGTTCCGGCGTCGGCGTCGCGGTGATCGGCGCCTCGGTCGGCGTGGGTGTCGCGGGGATCGTGCAGCGCAGCGCCCAGCTATCGCGGCGCGTCGTGCCACGGTCCTGACCGCCGAAGAACACGAGGGCGTCGCTGTCCGCGCTGTAGGCGGCGGCCGGGCCTCGCGATGCCGCGGGGGAGGCGCCCGAAGCGTCGAGGGGGGCCCACGTCGGCGTGTCCGTACTCACGTCGAGCACGAACGCGTCGGAAAGCGCGCGGTTGCCGTCCCGGGTCCCGCCGAACACGACCATCCAGCGCAGGGTGGGATGCCACGCCGCCGCATGGTCGAAACGTCGAGACGGCGCGCGGCCTGTCGGCTCGAGCTTCGTCCAGGCCAGGCCGTCCACGCCACCGGACAGATCGAGCGCATACACATCGTCCAGACCCGCTTTCCAGTCGCGCGTTCCACCGAACAGCACCATCCGGTCGCCCGCCGCGTCGTAGATGGCCGAATGCGCGAAGCGGTCCGTGGGGCCGCCCGCGACATCGAGCTTGCTCCAGGTCGGCGAATCGCCCAAGGTGACCAGATGGAGGTCGTTCGTGACGGAGGTGACCTCCTCCTTGGTGCGTCCTCCGTGCACGAGCAGCGCATCCTCGGCAGGCCAGTAGATCGCGGCGGCGTCGGCCAGAGCCACGCTGGTCCCTTCCGGATCGAAAGCCGTCCAGGCGCCACCCTGGGCGTCGACATCCAAACGGAAGCCCTTGCGCACGACACCGAGCGGCGCGAATGTGCCCAGGCGGCTGAGTGCAACGCCGCCCCCTGCGGTCAGCGGCGAGCGCCAGGTAAAGGTGCCGCCTCCGCCGCCACCAATCGACTCCAACGCGTCCACGCCGCCGTACACGACGACCTGTGAAGCACCGCCGTCTCGTGGGCGCAGTACGGCAATGTGCTCCGCGCGTTTACCGGCGGACGAACCGCCGGCGTTGAGGACCGACCACGCGCCGCCGGGGCTCCCCACGAGATCCAGCGTGTGCACGTCGTCCTGGATTGTCGCGCCGCGCGAGGTGCGCTGTACGCCGCCGTAGGCGAGCACGCCGACGCCGGGCAACGGCACCAACGAATGCTGCTCGCGATCTTCGCCCCGATCCAAGCGCTCCCAAGCGCAACTGACGCCGGCTTGGGCAGCCGGCGCCGCATCCGCTCCGCCACCAAAGGCCGTCGAGCCGAGCAAGGCCAGTACAGGAATGGCGAACAGCCACCGGACGTTCGGCGTGCGCGTGCGTTTCATGGCGTGCATCCTTCGCGGTTCCACGTGCGGTGTCGATGGAAGAGCGGAACAGCCGCTAGACGACCTCGCACGCACAGGCGCCGGATGGCTCGCGGGGATTAGAGATGGAGGGCGCAACCGGCGCAGGGACGGCCCGATGCCAGTATACCCGGCTTCGTGGGTCGCGAAAGAGTGGGTCGCGAAAGAGTGGGTCGCGAGCGTGTGGCTCCCTGTTCCGGCGCGATCATCTATTCAGAGGATGTCCCAACGCCGTCGCACACAGTCGTCGAACGTCGCCGGAAGGGACCCAGAGCATCGCTATCTGACGCAACGGCAATGGATTGGCTGCTGCGGGAAGACGATCGCCGGACAAATCGTTGCGATGGCGAAGGCCGCACCCTTGGCGCCTCGAAACCAGGCAGCAGGCTCGTTCTAGCGCTGACCCCACGGCAGGTGGATCGCGCCGCTCGGCGCAGGCCGCGTTGCGGTCGCGCCCGGCGTCGGCGTGGCCGGCACGGGCACCGTCGGCACCGGCACGGTCGGCGATGGACCGCCCGTCACCGAGCAATCGAGCGCCCAGGCGTCGCGCTGCGACGTGCTGCCGGTCGTGCCGCCGTAGAGGATCATGGCTTCGGCGCCATCGCTCCACGCCGCGGCTGCGCCTGCGACGCCCGCGGGTGTCGGGCCCTCTGGGTCGAGCTCACGCCATGTGGGGCGTTCGCCCGACATGTCCAGGGCCCACAGATCGTCTAGAGAATCACTGCCGTTACGGGTCCCGCCGAAGACCAGCATGGCGTTTAGCCCGGGATGCCAGGCCGCCACGTGATCGAAGCGGCGCGCCGGCGGTCGGCCGAAGGCGTCCACCGGGGTCCACGTCGCGTCGCCCCAACCGCGGGAGAGGTCGAGCGACCAGACGTCGTTGCGGCCGTTCTGCCAGTTGCGCGTGCCACCGAAGATCAAGAGGCGCTCGCGCTCGCTATCGAACACGGCGCTAAGCGCGTAGCGCGGCGCCGGGCCGCCCGGGTCCTCCACGACCTCGACGCTCGGCTCGGAGCCGCCGAGGCTGATCAGCTGCCGCGCACCTGTGGCCGATGTGGCCTCCTCGCTCAGCCGGCCGCCGATGACCACCATCGATTCCGCACTCGGCCACCATACGGCCGCGGCGTCAGCCAGGGGGCGGCCGGGAATCGAAAGCGGCGACCAGCTCGCTCCGCCCTGGGTGATCGCCAACGTGAACGCGTCGCCCACAAGACCGAGCGGCGCGAATGCGCCACGTCGGCCGGCGGCCGATGCCCCGCCCGCAACCAGCGGCGAGCGCCACGTGAACGTTCCGCCGCCACCGCCGCCGAAGCTCACGAGCTCGTCCACGCCGCCGTAGGTGATCATCGTCGCATCACCGCCCGGCTCGTCATGCACGACCGAGACGTGCTGCGCCCGTGCTGCGGGCCCGGCCCCCGTCGCGGTCATGGCGCTCCACGCGCCTTGACCGTCGCTGCCGCGTAGTCGCTGCAAGTCGGCCAGCACCGTGGCCTGTCCCGCAGCGCGCTCTCCACCGGCGAATGCAACGAGGTCGGCGCCGGGCAGGGCGACCAAGGTGTGTTGGGTGCGCGTGGGTCCACGCTCGAGCACACGCCATCGGCACGAGGCCTCGCCTTGGGCGGACGGCGCCGCGGAAACCCAGCCCGCGAAGCTCCCATCGACCGATCGCGAAACGAGTGATCGCCCGCCGATGAGGCCGGCGCCGATCAACATGCTCGTAGCCACCATGGCCCACGCGAATCGGCGGGTCGGGGTCGTCGGGGAACCAACCATGGGGCGTGCTCCGGGATGGGGATGGGTCGGGGTTTAGCGCGGACGCTCGGGACGATCGAGGTAGCGCTTCGAGAATCGCCGCTCTCGTCGTTCGTCCGGCTGGTAGTATACACGCCGCTCCATGGTGATTCCGCGCCCCATGGTCACCACCGATCGCGCGCGACTGCCGGCGCTGCGCGCTCCGCTTCGCGCCCCGGCCGATCGCCTGCACGCCCCGGAGGCCGTCCCCATCCGCCTTCCCTGGCCCACCCTAGCGCTAGTCGGAGCCGGCGTGCTCCTCTCGGCCGCGCTGCTGAGTTGGCGCAGCCGGCGGGACCCGCTCCAACGCAGCTGGCACGCCGTCAGCAGCCCGCTCACGTACACCGTCCGCGGTTCCACTGCGACCGACGCTCCCGCGCGCCGCGCCGCGTGGACCGTCGCGGGGCGCGGCGACACGCGGGGCCCGCTCCGGCTGACGATCGCGCCCTACGGGCCGGCTCTCGGAACCGAACCGGGCTCCACGGTCGAGAGCATCGAGCACGATGGCGACGATGGTGGCGACGTCGACGGTAGTATCGATGGCGACGTCGATGGCGATCGCGATCGCGACGGTAGCGGCGATCGCGATCGCGACGGTAGCGGCGACGGTGATGGCGACGGTAGCGGCGACGGCGATCGCGACGGTAGCGGCGACGGTAGCGGCGACAGTGGTGGCGACGGTGATGGCGGAATCCGCGACCATCTCGACGCCGGCGAAGGACGCGCGCCCATCGCTCCTGCGCTCGCCCGTGTCGCGACGGCCGTCGAGATCCAATGGCCGGAGATCCTCGCGCGTGACGTAGACCGGTCGTTCGTCTGGCCGGCGCTTGGCATGGAGCGTGAACCCTCCGCGCTGATCGACGATGTTCCGGCCCGGCCACTCGATGCGCTGCGCCCACTCCCCCCACGAGCCCTGGGCGTCATGCTGCCCGCGGGCGATCCGCTGCTGTTGCTGGCCACTGCCCATGCGCCGCGCGTTGGGAAGCTTGAGGCCGTGCCCCTTCCGCTCGATCCAGCCATCGACTCGAGCCTCGAGGAGCCGACACGGTTCGCCCACCGTCTCTGTCTCCGGATCGACGTGCTCATCGGCGCCCGCGCCTACGCAACCTACTGGCAGGCGCACCCGACCTACCTGCCGGTCAACGCGAACGCGGGCGGGCTGTGGAAGTTCGGTGGCGAGGGCACGATATGGCTCGACTCCGAGACGGACCTGCCCTGCCGGATCGCGGCGCGCCTCGACCTTCCCCGGCTGGTCGATGACCATCCGGGCACCGCGCAGGTCGATTGGGTCTACGACGACTGGCGGCCGGCCGCCGCGCCTTGAGCAAGCCCGGGCACCCGAAAAACACGGGCCGGTGCGTGCTATAGTGGCTCCATCACGCCCCTGCCCGGGCACGCTGCTCGGACGGCGCCCGGGCTCCGAATGGTCACGGTCGCTTCATAGGATCGTTTCGGTTCGGAATTCGGGCCCGTTCGTGCGGTTGAACCCACCCGGCCGTTTGGCCGCGCGTCCTGGTCGCCGATCGCGCGGTGTTCCGGCTCGTTTCGCACACCGGATCAGGAGGCACCATGCGTACCAGTCATCCCCCCAGTAATCGCAGCAACCCGATTGTTTCTCTCGGGCGACCGCGCGGTCTGGCCCTCGGACTGCTTGTCGCCCTGCTCGTTGGCTTCGGCCTCGGCATCGGCGCCGATCGCTCGGCGCAGGCGGCGGGCGTAGAGCCGGCGCCGGACGTCCCGGAGGTCGAAGTGCAGCCGGCCCCGGATCTCGGTCCGGACTTCGTACCGGACTCGGCGGTCATCAACCACCACCGCTATCCCTACCCGCGCTATCCGCGCTACCCCTATCCGATCGTCAGCGGCTGCGCGACCCCGGTCGCACCGCCGCCGCCGGGCGGCCTGCCCGTGCCCCCCGGCACGACGCCCCGCCCCTCGGCGACCCCGCTGCCCAGCCCGACGCCGGGCGGCGCAGCCGGCGGCGCGATGGCCACCACCTACCGGGTCTGCCCGCAGGTCGAAGAGGAGATTCCCGACCATGTGAAGCAGCATGCGCTGGCCCAACCGTGGGCTATCTACGGCTTCGGCAAGCTGCGCAACCCGAACACGCCCTACCACCCGTTGTGGAATTCCTACCGCCGCAACCTCTCGCTGCAGCGCTTCAACCTGCCGTACAGCGAGTGCAACCCCGCGATCTGGAAGGCGGGATGCCCGTAGCACGGCGCCCAGTTACGGAAACGCACGCGGCGCCCCGTACTTCCGGGGCGCCGCGTGCCGTCTCCCCCCTCGTGATCGCGCTGGGCGGCAACGCCTTGCCCGAACCCGCGCCCCTGTCCCTGCCCGTGCCCGGTAGGGGCGCGAGCACCGAGCGCCCACCCGCCGACGCACTCACCGACGCGGCCGACCAGCTCGCCCGCCTCGCCGCGGCGGGTCACCCGCTGGTCATCACGCACGGCAACGGCCCACAGGTCGGGCGCGCGCTCGTACGCGCCGCGATCGCGGAGGCCGAGGGCCAGCCACCGCTGCCGATGGACGATGCGGTCGCGCACACGCAGGGCGAGCTGGGCTACCAACTTGCACGGGCTCTCGGCAACGCCTTGGCCGAACGGGGCATCGATCGTCCCATCGCAGCGCTGCTGACGCAGGTCGAGGTCGATCCGGACGACCCCGCCTTCGCGTCCCCGAGCAAGCCGATCGGGGCGTGGATGTCGCGCGTCCGCGCGCAACGCCTTGCCCGTACGCGCGGCTGGCACGTGCGCCACTTCCCCCCGGAAGGCTGGCGCCGCGTCGTCGCGTCGCCCCGCCCCGTGGCCGTGCTCAGCCTGCCGGCCATCCGCGCGCTGCTCGCGGCGGATCACATCGTGATCGCCAACGGCGGCGGCGGCGTTCCGGTCGTCCCGACGCCGTACGGATACCGCGGCGTCGCGGCCGTGATCGACAAAGACCGCAGCTCCAGCCTGCTCGCCCGCGGCCTGCACGCCGCGGCCTTCGTCATCGCCACCGACGTGCCGCAGGTCGTGCTCGGCTACGGCGGCCCTTCGGCCCTGGCCCTTTCGCGCCTGAGCCCGGACGACGCAGCGGCCTACCTCGCCGAAGGCCAGTTCCCACCCGGCTCCATGGGCCCCAAGGTCGAGGCCGCCGCCGCGTTCGCCCGCGCAACAGGCCGCCCGGCCCACATCACCCGCATCGACGCGCTCGAGGCCGCCCTCGCGGGCGAGGCGGGCACGACGATCGCGCAGCAGGCGGACGGCGAGGGCTGAGGGCTGCGGAGTTACGGACTCTCCGCCCATCCGGTGCTCGAATACGATCCGACCTGCCTGCTTCCAATCGCCTCTCGCATCGCCGCCAACTGCGCACGCAACGCCTCCGGTGCTGTGCCCCCCTCAGCCGCCCGGGACGCGAGCGAGGCCGCCCAGTCGAAAGCGCCTTCCGTCGCCGCGGGCAGCCGGGCGTCGACAGCGCGGAGCGCCTCCGCGTCCAGCGCGTCGATGCCGACGCCTTGCTCCTCCGCCGCGCGCACCACGCGGCCCACGATCCCGTGCGCCTCGCGGAAGGGCACGCCGGCGCGCACCAAGCGGTCCGCGACGTCCGTGGCGAACATCGCCGGGTCCAGCGCCGCGATGAGGCGGTCCTCGCGCACGCGCAGCGTCTCCACGAGGCCGGTCAGCACGGGCAGCGCCGCCGCCAACGTGTCCACCGCGTCGAAGACCGGCTCCTTGTCCTCCTGCATGTCCTTGTCGTACGTGGACGGCAAACCCTTGAGCGTGGTCATGAGGCCAACGAGGTTGCCCACCAGCCGGCCGGCCTTGCCACGCGCGAGCTCGAGCATGTCCGGGTTCTTTTTCTGCGGCATCAGGCTGCTGCCGGTCGAATAGGCATCGTCCAATTCCACGAAGCCAAGCGAAGGGTTCGCGAACAAGATGAGCTGTTCGCTGAGCCGCGATAGGTGCATGCCCGTCATCGCGGCCGCGAAGAGCAGCTCCACCGCGAAGTCCCGGTCCGACACCGCGTCCATGCTGTTGGCGATCACGCGCTCGAAGCCGAGCTCCGCCGCGAGCCACGCCCGATCCACGGCGAAGCCGGATCCCGCGAGCGCCGCGGAGCCAAGCGGCAGCGCCGATGCCGCCGTGCGCGCCGTCGCGATGCGACGCCTGTCACGCTCGAGTGCCCACGCATGCCACATCGCCCAGTGGCCCCACGTGACGGCCTGCGCCGGCTGCCAATGCGTGTATCCGGGCATCGGCGCATGGAGGTGGGCCTCCGCGCTGTCGGCAAGCGCCGTCTGCAGGTCGGCGACGGCCGCATCCATCCGACCGCAAGCCCGCATCACCCACAGCCGAAAGTCCGTCGCGACCTGGTCGTTCCGGCTCCGCCCCGTGTGCAGCTTGCCGGCAACGGGCCCGACGATGTCGCCCAGCCTCCGCTCGACCGCCGTATGGATATCCTCGTCGCCCTCCAAGAACGCGAAGCGCCCCTCGGCCAGCTCCGCGCGTACCTGCTCCATCCCGTCGACCAGGACCGAAACCTCGTCCTCCGCCAGCACCCCGCATCGCCCCAGCCCGCGCGCCCAGGCCACGGACCCGCTCACGTCTTCATCGGCCATGCGCCGATCGAAGGGCAAGCTCGCGTTGAACCCATGCGCCGCACCATCGATGGCCTTGTCGAACCGCCCGCCCCACAGTTTCACGTCGCCGCCTCTCCCGTGCCGATGGCGGACGAGCTCCGCGCATCGCGCGCGGCCTATGGTCCGAGCCGAACGTGCCCGGTCGCCGTCGCCGCCGTTCTTCGCGCCATGGTGCCGCCGCCCGCCCGATCGGCCAACCCTCGGCGCATGGAGGTCCGCGCCGCGGCGGCGGATCGCTGTCGGAGGCCACGTCCGGCGGATCGGATAGGTTGGCGACGCGATCTGCGGATTTGCGCAGTTCCGGGTCGCCGGCATGCGAGAACTCGCCCCTCTCCCCGCGACGCGTTGACGACCTCCCGCCTCACCGCTAGAGTGCGCGCGGCCGTCGCGCCCCGGTCTCGCCGGACGGCCCCCGCTCGGCACGCCCGTCGCGCGCGTGACGCGGCGCCAAGCCATGGTCCAGCTCGCGCAAGCGCGGCCCAAACTGAGTTCGAGGGCAGTCGTGGCTCACGCCACCGTACTGAGGATCCCATCACAGGTCCTCCTGCTGACCATGCTTTCGTGCGCCGTCGGCTGCGCGCTTCCGATGCCACCGCCCATTCCCACAGCGCCAACCGCCTCGAACGCACCCGCAGCCCCGGACAGCGCGATCACAGCACCGTCTAGCCTGCCACTGTCCGACGGAACATGGACGGTGCTCGCTCCAGGCCTAGAGCGCAGCCACATCCTCCGCGAGGCGGATTCCGGCCGCGCTGTCGAACGCGTGTACGTCCTGCGCGTAGACCCCGCGCAGATCCGCCTCGACGTCGCCTACGCCCCGGGCGAAGCGCGCTCGCTCGACCGCTGGCTCGCGGACACGGGGGCGCTAGCCGTGGTCAACGGCGGCTACTTCACCGCGGAGTTCCACGCAACGGGGCTACTCATCGCAGATAGCGTCCAATACGGCGCAACCTACGGCGCCTTCGCCGGCATGCTCGCCATCGACGCCGCCGGCCACGCCGACTTGCGCTGGCTCCAACAACAGCCATTCAACCCCGACGAGCCGCTCACCGCCGCCCTCCAGTCCTTCCCGCTCCTCGTCCAGCCGGGCGGCCTCCACGGATTCCCCGACGACGGCGGCCTCCCGGCCCGCCGCACGGTCGTCGCCCGTGACACGGACGGCCGCTTCCTGTTCATCGTGGCCCCGGGCGGCACCTTCACCCTACACGGCCTCGCCACCTGGCTCGTCGAAAGCGACCTCGCCATCGACATCGCCCTCAACCTCGACGGCGGCACATCCAGCGGCCTCCTCGTCGCCACCCCGCCGGAAGGCGCGCCGGGCTTCGTCGCGGTGCCGTCGGTTGTGGCGCTCTATCCGCGCTAACTGTGAGCGGGGTTGTCTGTGGGGAGCGACGGGGCGATGCGGACGGTTTGCGCGATGGGCGCGTTTGCGGATTCGGTAGGGCATGGACAGGACCGACCTTTATCGCTACGACCGGTCGCGTATGTCAATGCCTACCTGCCACCATTTCCGAGGCTTGGAAGAAACTGGCAACCAATCCCTGTCGGCCAGCCACCGCCTTCGGGACAACGTCCTAGATCCGCTCCAAGCCTCCCCGACGTGGCTCCAACGTAAGTCGCCATGTCCCCAGCTCCCGACTCGCTTGCCTCGTTGACGATTACAGCCACCGGCTGATTCGAGTCGATGATACCTATGCCTCGTGCACCCTCCGCAAGCGATTCGACCCCATGCGCGCCAGGGTAGAAGACACGGCTTTCAAGAGGAGGGATGTGAGCGATGCACGCTCGGCCGCACACGGGAAATTGCTCTACGCCAGTGCCGAGTAAGCGCAATTGCACTAGAGCGCGTTCAGGTCCCAAGTTCATGACCTGAATTCCGGAAGTGAGCTGCAACGAATCAAGATGACGCCGCCGTATCAGCGGCAGCAACACGGTTGTGCCGCCACCCGTCGCCGGGATCGCCTCGTACGCGGCGCTATGTTCCCCGAAGTTCAGCGTATCGTTCACGACGGCAACAATGGCGTCCGACGCTTCAATCTCCGCCGAGCCCACACATGCGTCAGGGAGTCCACTGCCGCCTCCAGGTCCCTGGTAGAAAATCCTGGTGGAGTGCGCCGGCATGGCCGCCGGGCCATGCCGGAGAATCGTTCCGGCGCATTCGCTCACGCCGCCGGCGTGCGATCCCCGATAGATGACCGACACCTCCACTGGATGACTCTGTGGGTTCACGACCGCAATTCCGGTGTCGTATCCGCGGAATCTGCGCCGGATAAGAGGTGCGAACAGCCGACGAGCAGCCTGAGAACGCCCCACACCGGCGTAACCGAACGCCGCACTCGCATCTTGGTCAAGAACGATTTGCGCTGCAACAGCCACGGGAGTGTCAGACGTGACCTTCATGGCTCCAACAAACCGGCCACCGGTGTCCGGTAGGCTATTCGAGAATGGCCGATTGCGTGTATCGACGTCCACCGAGGCGCCAGCGTCAATCTCAATACGCAGCGTGGTTGCCGGCATGGCACCTTCAGCGGCCAGCAGAATCAACTCAACGTGCGCGGCAACATCGCGGGAGGCGTTCTGCACGGAGATCACGGTATGCGCACCTCCATCCTCGATCAGGACGAGCGGCACATGAAGCTCCCGGTCAGGAATAGCATTCCCGTACATAGAAGCGCCGCCGGCCCGTGGCCAATCCGTTCTGACGATGGATGTGGCAGGAAGATCGGATTCGAGTCGAACGCTAACTGGCCCCTTCGGAAGCACAGACCAGTCAGGCAAGAACAATGACAACGGTGCGCTCGGGTGCATCCTTCGCCAACGAACCCATCTCTGGCCGATGACGGGGGAATAGGCGGTATAGGTGATAACCGCACTTCCCAAGAATCCATCGTTATGCGTGATCACTCCCGAAGTACTCGGCTCTTGGGTCAGGATGGGCTCAAGCGCGTCGGCGGACAGTGGGTTGGATGGCCCCCCCGGCACGCGTCCAAATCCAGCCGCGATGAGCAGCAATGCGCCCCAAGATCGACAATTCATCTAGTTGCCATGGGAGAACACCATTGGCTACGGAGGCGTTGTAGACCGCACTCCGCGTTCACCCGCCCCAACGCCAATGTGGGCCCACGCGGTCGCGTGCGCTACGGAGAGCGATGGGCTCATCCGAGGTGATCACGGCCGAGCCATAGGAGCCGGCCGGCATCACGTCGAGGCCGTTCGCGCCGACCGAAACGCGCCAAAGTCGACTACGACGAGCGGTTGATCGCGAGTTCATTGGAAGCATCTCCCTTGCGGAATCCCCAGAAGCGCGGCCTACTGCGCACGCGCATCGTGTCACGCTACGGCCCCTGCATCACCGGTGGCGCACTATACAAGATCGGCAGACCGATGCTCTCCGCTCCTTGATGGGCGGGCATCCCCAGATACGAGGCCATGTCGATCGTTCCGGACGCACTCGCGTCCACCACGAGGACGATGATCGGTTGGTCCGCGGTGATGACCGCCGAACCGAAGGTGTTGATGGGCAGTGCGGTGAGCCCCCCACTACCAAGATAGTACGTATGCGATGCGCTGGGTCCGATTGCCGCTCCGCATGCCCGGCCGCATTCGGTGAGCGCGCGTCCTTGATCGTTGCGCATGTGGAGGGTCACGTTGGCGACTTCGTCGCCGATGTTCATCACCTGGATGCCCGTCGTCAGCCGATGACGGGCGCCGTGCTGCCGACGGATCAGCGGCAAGGCGACGCGCGTGCCGCCCTCCGCGAACGGCACGGCGTTGTAGGCCGCGGCAGATTCGGTGAAGTTCAGCGAGTCATGCACGACAGCGAGCACGTCGCCGGTCGCCTCGATCACGGCAGAGCCGACGCAGCGATCCGGCAAACCGCTCCCGCCGCCCGGTCCTTGGTAGAACACCGTGCTCGAACCGCCCGCGATCTCGACGGGGCCGTGAACAAAGGCGCGCCCCTCGCATTGGCTCCATCCCGTGCCGCCGCTGCCGGTGTACCGGACCGTTACGTTCACGCTCTCCGCGCCCGGATTCGAAACGGCAATGCCCGTGTCGTAGCCGTAGGCTCGGCGCCGAATCAACGGCGCATACAGTCGGCTCGCCGCCTGCTCCATCGGCACGCCCGCGAAGCCGCTCACGGCCTGCTGCGTCCTGCCGATGTCGAGAAAGCTCTGCACGCCGACGGCCGTGGCCGCCATCACGTGCAGCGATCCAAGGAAACCTAGGGGCGTATTGGACTCGACGCTCGCGAACGCCGGATCCTGCGCCATGTCCAGCGTCACGGAGGCGCCACCAGCGATCTTGATCCCTCGCTCCAGCACCACGTCCGGCGACGTCGCGGATCGGAGCTCGATCCGCACGTCCACCGCCTGCGTCACGTCGGCGTTCTGGATCGTGACGGCGGAGGTCGAGTCCGCGTAGTCGATCATGATCAGCGGCACGACGACATGCGTTCCATCCCGGACGTTTGCGTAGATCGCAGCGGCACCCCGCTCGTGCCAATCCGTGCGCGCGATGGCTGCGATGGGCCGGTCGGAGCTCACGACGCCGGAGAACAAGCCGCGCTCCGTACGTCTCTCGCCCAAGTACACGTTCGCGGCGCTATCCACCGGCACGTTCGGCGAGGTGAGCGTGACCGCTTGCTGACCGCCGAGTTGCGGGAACAGTCGCGAGGCGATGGTGGCCGAACGATCCGGATCTAGATTCTGCACTTGGATGCCGGACACCCCGCCCATCGTGATCCCGCTTTCTTGTGCATCGGGACGGGCCGATACGTGCGTCCCCGTGCGAGCGGTGAGGCCGATCAACGCCAGACCCATACCGATTCCTAGCCCCGCACTCCTGCCCCAATCCTTGCGCCTCATGCTCGTCCTCCACCGCACGCACTGGAATCGTTCACGCCGCTTCCCCGGTCTGACACGCTCCCGCCTCTCCCGGGGACGCCACGCCCGAATACAACTGGGAACGCCCGTTTCCGTTGCGAGTCCAACCCTCCCCGAGCCCACCGCCCTCGCGCAACGAACGAAAAAACCGGGCCCCGCGATTTCTCGCGGAGCCCGGTCGAATTTCGATCCCGTCGGGCCGGCCTAAGCCGACCTCAGGCATGGGTGTCGAGCGCTACTAGTTGCTGTCGGCCTTGATGCCATTGTAGGTAGCTGCGTCGATGGCGCCGGTCTCGCTGGCGTCATTGACGATCACCACAATGTCCTGGTCCGAGGTCACAACCGCCGAGCCGTACGTGCCGGACGGCATAACCGTCAGGCCGTTCGCGCCCGGGTAGAACGTGTGCGAACCGTTCGAAGCGACCGTCGCCGTACAAGCGCCGCCACAACCGTTCAGCTGGGTACCCTTGTCGTCCGCAAACGTGATCGTCACGTTCGCAGCCGCGTCACCAACGTTCATCACCTGGATGCCCGTCGTGACCTTCCATGCGTCCACGTGCTGGCGACGCGCCAGCGGCAATGCGACCTTCGTGGCGCCCATGTCCGGACCCACTGCGTTGTACGCCGCCGACTGCTCGGTGAAGTTCAGCGAGTCGTTCACGATGGCCAGGATGTTGCCCGAGCCCTCGATGACGGCCGAACCCACACACCCGTCCGGCAAACCACTGTTGCCGCCCGGACCCTGATAGAACACCGAGCTCGAACCACCGGCGATCGTCACCGGGCCGTGCGTGAACTGCTGGCCCGCGCACGAGCTCAAGCCACCGGCGTCACCACCGATGTACGTCACCGTCACGTCGATGTCACCCGCGTTCGGGTTCACAACCGAGATGCCCGTGTCGTAGCCGAAGAACTGCTTGCGGATCAGGGGCGCGTACAGCGTCATCGCGCCCTGCTCCGGCGGAACGCCCTCGAAGGCGTATACGGCCTTGTCCGAGCTCTCGATGTCCACGAAGCTCTGAACGCCGACCGGAACCTGCGAGCTGACCTTCATCGAACCGAGGAAGCCAAGCTCCGTGTTCGGCG
>JAJCYU010000211.1 GCA_029262755.1 Anaerolineae bacterium | reverse complement strand
GGTGGTCGATGGCGACGCGCCGCGATTCGCGTCGCTCAACACCCTCTTCTCGCTCTCGGAAGCCACGATGTTCGCGATGCTCGTCGACCGACTGGACGAGGGTCAGTTGCCCGTAGAGGGTGGCTTCGGCTACCGCGAGCTGTACGAGACCGTGCGCGGCGCCCTGGACGAAGCCCACATGGAAGGTCGGTTGAAGGCCGAGATCATGGCCGACCCAACGCGCTTCGTGGAGTCCGAGCCCGCGGTCGCCACGACCCTGCTCGATCAGCGCGACGCGGGGCTCAAGTTGGCGGTGATCACCAACTCGGAATGGTCCTATACCCGGTTCATGCTCGGCCACGCCATCGACCCGTACCTGCCTGGCGACATGACCTGGCGCGAGCTCTTCGATCTGGTCGTGGTCTCGTCGCGCAAGCCGGACTTCTTCGAGTCCGAGCGTCTGCCCGCCTTCGCCGTGGACCGCGAAGAAGGCGAGGGCCTACTCCGCGCCAGCCACGCCGGCATCGACCAGCCCGGCGTATGGCTGGGCGGTAACGCTTCCATGGTTGAGCGCCTCTTCGGCGTAGACGGAAGCGAGGTCCTCTACGTCGGCGACCATATGTACGGCGATGTCCGCCCCTCGAAGGGTCTGCGCCGCTGGCGCACCGCGCTCATCCTGCGCGAGCTGGAGGACGAGATCACTGCGTTGGAAGGCTTTGCGCCCAAACAAGACGAGCTGGCGGCGCTCATGGCCCGCAAGGAACAGCTCGAGCGGTTGCTTTCGCGCGAGCGCCTCGCGGTGCAGCGTTCGAACGCGCAGCGGAGCGCGGGGGTGGAAGGCGACCCCGCTGTCGGCGCACACGACGCGACGGTCGGCGGCTGCGCGAAGGGATCGGACGCGGCAGACGAGATCGATGGCGGTGTACTGGACGGAGGGCGTGGGGACACGAACCGGGCCGAGCCGGACGAGCATGATGGCCGAGATCTTGAAGGCCGGGACGCATCCGCCCGACGCATGGCCGCGCTCCGCGCGGATCTACGTGCGCTCGACGCGCGCATCGCGCCGCTTGCCACGGCGGCCAATGCTTTGGGCAACCCGCGGTGGGGGCCGATCTTGCGTACCGGCAAGGACAAGAGCGCGCTCGCACGCCACGTCGAGCAGCACGCCGACCTTTACACCAGCCGGGTGTCCAACTTCGGCCGCGCCACACCCTTCGCCTATTTCCGCGCCCCCTACGGCAGCTTGCCCCACGACGCGGGCCCCGCGACGACGCAGGAGCAGGACACGAGCGCGTAGCGGGCGGCGTAGTGGGCGTAGTGGGTGCAGTGGGCGTAAAGAGCGCAGAGGGAAGCGTCGTGCCGCACGGTGTGGGTTGTTGGCGAGGCGGACGACCGCGCTTGGAGGTCGGGGCCGCGCGGCGCTTGGGGCGGCGCTTGGGTGTGGATCCGCAGCGCGCGTCGCGTGCCGCCACGTGCGTCGGACCGCGCCGCGACCTGGGTGCCGCGACGTGCATCGAATGGTGGCGCGACGTAGGTCCGGGCGGGTCGCTGTGGCGGTGCGTCGCGATCCCCCCTCGCCGGCCAAGGTAATCTGATCGCTGGTATCGCACACGGTCGGTGCGCCCGGCGGGAAGGCGTGGGGTGAGCGTTGGGAAGGCGCACGGGAAGCGACGCCCTACGGGGCGGCGCGGCACGTATGCTAGGCACGCATCCGGTCGTTCGAGCAGGGCCGACCGGGGCACTCCTCCTCACACCGGAGTCGGGGCCGAACGCTACGCGTTTGGCCCCTCTCCATGTCGGTCGATGGTGGTCGGCCAAGAGCGTCAGCGGCGAGCCGGCAACGAGTCCGAGGCGCAGAGAAATGGGCCGGAGTGCGACTCTATTGGCTACGAAAACGGTCGGAATGCGACCGGACGGCAGGCGAATCGGTCCAGACGCGCGCAATCGGGACGCGGGCGGTCGGGGGCACATTCGGTCGTAGCGCGAGCGGTCGGCAGCGGAAGGAGCGCATTGGTCGCCCACCCATGCTCCGAAGGATTTGTCGGATCGCCCCCCCCGGGTTGTTGTTGCCTTGCAGCGCTTCAGGCCGACCGTGTCGCGTCCTCGTCTCGGCTCGACGGCGCGAACGCGGCCTCGCTGGACACCGCGACCAGCTCGAGGCCGAGATCGCGTACGCGTAGCAGCACGCCGTAGAGCGCGGCTTGGTCCGGCAGAGGGCCATGCAGAACCGTGTGCTCGCGCTCGTTGTCCCATGCGAGGTCGAGGCCACCGAACCAGTCCGCCCAGTCCGCGCCCATGTGCCCGCGAATCCGAATGCGCCATGTGACCGGCGCATAGCGGGAGCTCCACGCCTTCGTCGCGGGACCCGGCAGGACGTCGCCGGCATGTCGGGCGTTGTGCTGCGATCCGTGTGTGGTCACGTTGCTGCTCCTACTCGGCCTGGGATGGTGTGGTGCGAACGGATCGGACTCGTGCGGCGACTCGGTGTCGTGCGGCTACTCGATGTCGTGCGGCGACTCGGTTTCGTGCGGCTACTCGATGTCGTGCGGCTACTCGATGTCGTGCGGCTACTCGATGTCGTGCGGCTACTCGATGTCGTGCCGCTACTCGATGTCGTGCGGCGACTCGGTTTCGTGCGGCAACTCGGGTGCCGCACGGTGACCCGGTATCGTTCGGGGCCCATCTGGCCGGATGCTGTCCGACGACCGTTCGGCGCGTGCTCCGCGAGCCGGATCGCCCGGCACTTGATGCGGCGCGTGGTGAACGCCGAACAATGTCGGCGTGGTCGCGTCACCCTGCTCTGCCGTGTGCCCCTCCGTTTCGTTCGTTCCGGTCGACGAGGCCGAGGCGGTGTGCGCGGGCCACGGCGCGAGTGCGGCTGTCGACCGCCAGCTTGGCGTACACGGTGGTGAGGTGGCGCTTCACTGTGGCAAGCGCGATCGTCAGCGTCTCCGCCACCTCTGCGTTGGACAGACCCGCCGCGACGAGCCGAAGGACCTCCAGCTCGCGGGGAGAGAGCGCTTCAGCCAAGGGTGGTTCATCCGCTTCCTCCTGCCGGCCGGTCGGATCCTTCCGCGTGTCCGAGGCATCGTCCGCGCCGCTGATCGCGTCGAGCAAGCTGCCCAAGTACGTCGTGGGGCCGCCACGTGCGGCGAGGATCCGGAGGACGGGTGTCAGCGTCCCGCCCTCGCGCGTGAACGAGGCGTGGTAGCCCTCGCGCGCACCGTGCTCGATCGCGGGGGCCAGGAGATCGGCCGCGCGCTCGGGCTCGCCGAGGGTGATCGCCCCGACGGCCCGCGCCACCTGCGCCCGAAGCCAAAGGTCGAGCGAACCGCGTCGCAGGGCTTGTTCGCTCAAGGGGGAGAGGAGGGCCTCTGCGTCCGCGGGGCGTCCCTCGTCGATGGCGAGCCGTGCGAGCAAGAGATCCGAAGCGTCCGGCGACGCGTCTGCGGGCGGGATTTCACGGTCCCGTCGACCGATCACCTCATCCGCCCAAGCGCGCACCGCGTCGGTGCGACCGGCCGATCGTTGGAACCAGGCGTCGGTCACAGCGAAGTTACGCAGGATGGCGGGCGTCGCCCCCGCGGCGGCGGCCCCTTCGCGTGCCGTCCGCAGCAGCGTACGGGCCTCGTCCGACGCTCCGCCAGCGTCCAGGTTGAGCGCCTGCTGCAAGGAGGCGATCACCTCGCTCGTGCGGTTGCCTCCGATCGCCGCCAGCTCGCGCCCCCGATCGGCCTGCCGCGCTGCTTCCGCGGCATCGCCGTGCTCGCGCGCGATCGCAGCCAGCACGAGGTGCGCGCGACCCGCCGCCGGCAGCGCACGGCCCCCCGGAACGTAGGCCCGCTCGATGGCCTCCCGCGCCGCGCCCTCTGCAGCGCGCAGGCCGCCCGCGAGGCGACGGATCTCGGCGAGCACGCACAGGGTACCGACCGCCATGGAGGGGTCGGAAGCGCCCCGTGCCACCCGTGCGGCCTCGTCGTAGCTCTGCGCCGATCGGCCGATTTCGCCCGCCATGCTCAGCGCCGCCGCCCGCGCGTTGCCGACGACGATGCGCAGCGCCAACGTGCTTGTGTCGTCGCCGAGCAGCCGTAGTGCGCGGCTTCCGAGGCGCAGCGTGGCGGCCACGTCGCCCCGGGTGCCTGCGATCCGCGCACGAAGAGCGGCGATCTCGCCGGCGACGGGATCGCGGATGACGTCCGCGGGTTCTGGATCTGGATCTGGAGCCGGTGCCGGTTCTGGAGCCCGGACCGAGCCCGCTCCTTCCACCTCCGTGCTCCGCTGGTCCGAGTGGCCGTCTCTCGCCCGCGGATGCGCGGACTGCGCAGCGGGCTCGTCGTGGGGCGGTCGGTGCGCCGCGTCCGCGCGAGCCAGCCAGCGCTCGGCCTCCGCGACGGACTCGGTCTGCAAGGCCACCCAGGCGCGTGCCAGCGCAAGGCGCGGGCGAGCGGGCAGCCATTCGGGCGGCAAGTCCTCCAGCCATCGGCGCAGTGTGCGCGATTCGGTCAACAACGCGAGGTGGGTGGCCGCGGCCTCGATCCGCGACGCCGCTGCCTCGCGATCCCGCGCAGCCAGCGCATGCTCCACCGCGGCCGCGGCGTCGCCGCACGCGTCGTACCAGGCCATCGCCCTTCGATGGAGGCGCGCGGGCGCGTCCGGATCGCTGCGCCGAAGCCGATGGCGGAGCAGGTCGGCGAAGAGGGCATGGTAGCGGTACCACGATCGCTCGCTGTCGAGGGCGAGCAGGAACAGGTTGTCGCGTTCCAAACGGTGCAACATCGAGGCGGCGGTGGCGATGTCGTGCGGTGCGACGTCGTGGGGTGCGACGTCGCGGGATTCGACATCGTGGGGTGCTACATCACGCGGTGCTACATCGTGAGATTCAATGCCGTGCGGTTCGAGATTTTCGGGTTCGTGCTCGTGCGGTGCGTTCCCGTGCGGTGCGTTCTCGTGCGCACGGCCTTCCTCGCCCGGTGCGTCGTGAAAGGCTACGCCGACGTCCGGGGCCGCGAGCAGCGCGGCGCACAGGGGCGCGCTCAAGCGGTCCAAGATGCACGTGGCCAGGAGAAATGTGCGGATCTGCGCGGGCTGCCGGTCGAACACCTCGTCCACGAGATAGTCGAGAACGAAGGGGTGGCTGCCGCGAAAGCCGGCCAGCAGCGCGGCGGGATCTTCGCCCGCGCGTCGTTGGCGCAGCGCGAGAGACGCGGCCTGCAATCCGGCGGCCCAGCCGTCCGTACGGGCGACGAGATCGCGCACCGCGCCGCCCTCGGGCTGTAGTCCCGCGGCGGCGAAGAGGGCCATGGCCTCGGTGTCGTCGAAGCGCAGAGCATCGGCGCGCAGTTCCGCGAGGCCGCCTGCCAGGCGGAGCTTGGCCAGGGGCAGCGGCGGGTCGCTGCGCCCGGATAGGATCACCGACAAGGACGCAGGCCTGCGCTCGATGAGTCGTCGCAGGAGCGCCCACGCCTCGGCGCCGTCGAGCAGATGGTGGTCGTCGAGCACGAGGCGAATCGGCCGATCGCGCCGCTCCAGCTCGTTGATGAGCAGCACCACGGCGCCGCGGGTCGGCTCGGGCGCTTGCTCCGCACCTTCGTACTCCGCGCGCGGGGGGGACTGCCTTCGTGCAGCCATGGCGGCTAGAGCCTCGGAGCCGAGGACCGGCTCGTCCGTGGCGCGTCGCAGGGCGGCCACGATGTAGGCCAGCAGGCGGGCGGGATCCGCGTCGGCCGCCGCCATCGATAGCCAGGCCACCGGATGCTCCTCCGTTTCGGCCCAGGCCGAGAGCAGCGTCGTCTTACCGGCCCCCGCCGGCGCGGACAGCACGAGCACGCCGCGAGCGGCGGCTTCCGCAAGGCGCGCGACAAGCGCGGGCCGCGCGACGGCGTCCTCGCGCGTCGGCGGCGGCGAGAGGCGCGTCGCGAGCAAGGGCGCGTCGGCGGCGCGTGGGGCGTCGGCTGCGCGTGGCACATTCGCGGCGCGTGGGGCGTCGGCGCGCCCGTCGTGCGGCGAATCCTCGTGCGGCGCGGGTGCGACCTCGGTCGGTGGCATGGTCCGCGACGGTAGCATCGGACGGGCGCGGGTTCCAGGGCGCACGCCATCGGGTCCCGCTTGGACCACGGATCGCGCCATGGCCCGTGTGCGGTCCCCCGTCCACGGCCCGAGGGGAGGAGGGCCGTGGACGGGGGACCGGCTCGGCGCCACCGGTTCCCGCCGCGCCGCGGCGTGCGGCACGGGTCGAAGGCGAAGCGGTTGCACCACCGGACAAGCGGAGGGAAGCACGATCACGGCAGCCTGCAGAGCTCCAGGCGGACGTCGTCGAGATAGAACCAGGAGTTGCGACCGCGATCGTTGATGACCTCCACCCCCACGTAGTTCGCGCCGCGGTCCAAGTAGGGCGTGACATCGGCCGTCAGTTGTTGCCACGTGCGTTGGGGCTGCAGGTCTTCCTCGCTACGCGTCAGCTCGTCGATGTACGTCCGTCGTCCCGTGTCGACGAAGGCGCGCAAACGGTCCCCGGGGCGGCGGTCGGGCTGTTCTTCCGAGATCAACGCCGCCCAGACGCTGAGCGTCGCACGCTCGATGCCTTCGGTGTCGAAGCGGGGGAGGCGGCGGGATGTCAGCCAGAAGCTCGTGTCGTTGAGACCGCCGAGGTAGGCGTAGATGTCGCCTTCCTGCGGTGGGATCGGGCCCTCGGCACGCCGCACGATAGCCAGGTTGAGCGGCTGTTCTTGGGTGGTGACAACAAGCGTCCAATCGCGCGCCCCGGATTCGAAGTCGCCGTTCTTGACGATGTTCTCGCATGCCAAGGCCGGCGTCGGGCTGGCCTCGGGCGTCGCGGTGGCCGTCGCCGTCGGGGGAGCGGTTGGCGGCTCGGTCGGGACGAGGGTGGGCGGCGGGGCTTCGGTCGGGGTGGCGGGCGGCGGTTCACTCGGCACGGGCGACGGCCGCGGCACGTTCGTGGGCGGTGGCGCGGACGTGGCGGTGCGCGGCGGGGCCGTCGATACGTCCGGCAGCGCGGCGAGCGATTGGTTGGCCAAGGTCATCGGCAGCAGGATGCGCGCGGCGGGTTCCTGGGCGGGCGCAGACTGCGCATGCCCCACCGAAATCGTTCCGATGCCGAGCGCGCCGTCGCGCGCGCTGGACGCGAACACGAGGAGGGCGACGAACATCGCAAAGAAGAAGTAGCCTAGAGAACCGGTGCGCAAGGAGTGGGCGCTACGGTCGCGGGCGGGAGCCACGGCCTCGGACGGATCGGCTGCGCGGTCGCGAAACAGCTCCGGCGGGCAAGCGTGCGGGCGTACGGGCTGCGTCATGAGACCTCCGGACGGTCGGGCCCGGGAGGAGCGAAGGCTCCACCCAGAGCGGCGACGAGATGGGCGATACCGCACCCTACGTCCTCTACCGCCAGCCCACATGCGCCCAAGGTCGCAATCGGGGGTCGTAGGCCGACGACATGGTTCGCCGCCGACGCCGTCCGCCCGCGTGATCGTTCGCCGACGACGCCGGCCGCCGGAGTTACGGTTCGCCGACGGTACTGTTCGCCGTTGACGCCGCGCCGCTACGCCTCCGTGCCTTGTGTTGGGGCGCGCCGGTAGCTACCTCTTCGCGTTAGGGCTCGTCCTTAGGGCTCGTCCGTTAACAAGGTCGCCAACCGAGGGCGTTGCTGCGCCGCTGTGCTGGTTCGCTGAGACGAAGGAATAGCAGCGCTATTGCTGAGGAACAGCGGGGCGGCACAGCGGATGCAGCGACGGCCGAATTGGTGAGATTGTTGACGGACGCGCCCTTAGCGCACGACAGTGAACCCGCCGAGGCACATCTCGTCCAACGTGCCCTCGCCCCAGGAGACCGGACGTGGTGTGACCTGCCGTCCATCGACGAAGGGCTGGTTCTCGGCGGAGTTGTCCCACGTGCACGTCATCAGGATCTCGTCGCCCGTCTTCACGCGAACGGGCTCGGCAAGGTCGTAGACGCCCTGCCAGTTGAAGTCCCAACGAGGGATGTCCAGCAGGCGCTGGGTTCCGCCGTCCGCCCGTTTGAGATCGAGGCTGATCTTTGCGCCGAGCAAGTGCATGTGTCCCCAGACCTGGTAGATATCACCGGGGGGTGCGCCACCGAGGAGGCCGCCGCCGTTGCGGATGGTGGTCGAGGTCGTGGCGACATAGTCGGAGTCGCCCGCCGGCATGCGGAACCAGAAGTTGGCCATGCGAACATCCACCGGCGCAGCGCGTACGGGTGCCTCGGGCAACCAAAAGTGCACCTTCGTCCGATCCGCGCCGATGCCGTTCAAGGTGTTGTAGTGCAACTGCAACACGAGGAACGAGCCCGCGGGAAGCACCTTGGCCGTGCCGGCGGGGTAGGGACCGCGCTGCGATCCGACGGCCTCCGCGATGACCCACTCCTGCGAGTTGAAGCCAGGGCCGCCGAAGCATTGGTATCCCGGCTCCGGATCGTCGCGCTCGAGGCGCGAGACGGTGCCGCGGTCGCCGTCCGTACCGAGATAGAGGATGCCGTGGTGGAAGATAGCTGCGTTGGTCTGCTCCAAATCGACCATGCGCACCTCGGTGTCCTCCGTGAAGCCCGGATCGATCACGAAGCAGCGATACTCGTCCACCTGGTCCGCGGGCGGCGTGAAGTCGACGCCGATGTCGAAGCTCAGATCCGGTGGGCCGAAGGGATCCGTCTGGGGCTCGATGTCGGGGGTGTCCGCCGGATCGCCTTCCGGTGCCCCGGCATCGATCCAGGCGAGCACGGTCTCGCGATCGGCGTCGGTCATGATCCGCGGGTCGTCGAGCGGCGTCTCACCGTCCGGAACCGCGGGCAGCGGCGGCATGACGTGATCGGCCACGACGAGGTTGATTGCCGGCGCCATGTCCTTGGCCTGGGCGAAGGTCTCCAGCGGGAAGGGGCCGATGCCGCCTACGTAGTGGCAGGTCGTGCACTCGGTCTTGACGATCGGGTAGACGTCGCGCCACCACGTCGGCCCCGAAACGCCGGGCGTCGGCTCGGCCGTCGGTAGCGGCGCGTCGGTCGGGCGCGGCACGTTCGTGGGAGCGGGCACCGTGGTCGGCGGCGGGGGCGGTTCGGTCGGACGCGGGGCGACGGGTTGCGGGTGCGGCAGCACGTCGAGACGCGCGTCCGCCATCGTCATCGGCAGCGCGATCCGGCGACCATCGTCGCCTTGCGCGAGGGACGCGGCCGCTGCGAGCGCGGCCGATGCCGGTGCGACTGCGTGTGCGTCGCCGGCGACGGCGACCAGCGCTGGTGCGGGTGCCGGATCACCGCACGCGGCCGCTACGCCGTCCTGCGCGGCGGCGTGTGCGATGGCGCGCGGCAGCTCGCCGAGCACGTGGTCGAGCGCTTGGTCACGGCGAGCAGCGGAAGCCTGCCGTGCCGTACCCGCGGCGCTGAAGCCCGGCATGTGCATGATGCCGGCCGGTGCGAGATCGGTCCCGGGATCTGCGTACGCGGGCACGCCTGTGCGCCAAGGATCCATCGATGCGCCTACGTTCGTGCGCGCCCGCATGCCGGCGATGCCGGCCACGACCAGGAGTGCGAGCACGAGGGATGCGAGCGGGGTGAAACGGCGAGCACGGATCATGGCACGGGCTCCGAGGAGGTTCGCTGGGGATCGCGGGGGGCTAGGGGGGAAGTGCGTGCGCGCAATGGGATGGCATAGCGATGCTCAACCCTTACGTCATTGTCGTACAGGTACAAACGATTCGCGGTTGCATCCCGCACGGTACCAAACGCTTCGCGGGCGTCCAAGGTAGGACGGGTCCACCAACGGGTCTGGAGTGCGGGCCGGAGCATTGACCCTCGATTGCAGCGGCCTCTTGCATCGTCCCCGTTTCCGCTCCTGCATCATCCCCTTTCCGGTGAGGTCCGTTGGAAGGGCTTGTTGGCCCCACCCCGTCGAGGTAGCATGCCGCGTCACGCCTCGGGATTGCTCCTTCGCATTCCGTCGTGGACGAAGTGGTGGAGGCAGAGCGCACCATGAAGAACTCGGGCAACCACGCGACGCGCGACGATTGGCCGGACGGCCCCGTTTGGGCGGTCGTGCTCCCCAACGTGCTCACCGGTCTGCGATTCGGCCTCGCGATCACCTTCCCGCTGATCCCGCCCCGTTGGCGGCTGCCCATCGTGCTGTTGGCCGCCGCCAGCGACGGGCTCGACGGCTGGATCGCACGTCGCTTCCGCGGCACGAGCTGGATCGGCGGGCTGCTGGACGCGGCCGCCGACAAGGCCTTCGTGCTGATCGTGCTGTTCACGGCGCTGGCCGAAGGGCGGCTGAGCGGCGCCGAGCTCGCGCTACTGCTGCCGCGCGATATGGTGGTCGCATTGATGGCCCTCGGGGCCGTGCTGGCACGGCGCTGGACGGTGTTTCGCCGCATCCCCGCACGCCGCTTCGGCAAGTGGACCACCGCGGCCCTCTTCGCCCTGTTTGTGCTGCTCGTCGTCGAGCCGCATTGGCCGACCGCGACCCGCGTGCTCCCGATCGCGCTGACCGTCACGTCCTTGGTCAGCATGCTCGCCGCGATCGACTATGCCATCGTAGCCTGGCGGCTGCGCGGGGACGGGTCCGCGGGCGCGAGATAGTGGCGCTGGAGCGGAGCCGGAACCCGGATTGCCCTCTGATGTCGCTTCCAAGGGTCCGCGAGCTTACCCATCCAAGGTTGCTCCGTCGTCGCACCGTGTCCCGTGCAGCGCGCGTGAAGCGCGCGTTCGCCATACCGCGGGCAGTCGGGAGATTGAGCGCGTAGAGAAAGGCGGCTTC
>JAJCYU010000210.1 GCA_029262755.1 Anaerolineae bacterium | reverse complement strand
CTGGTGCATGGCGTGGATTGCTGCGTAGTGACAATTTTCTCCAGGCACCCGCCACCCACCGCCCTTGGTTGGTGAGGGTGAAGGGCGTGCGTTGGGGGCGTGTGTGGGGGGCGGGAATGCTGCATCGGGTCCGGCGTTGGGCGGATCGCGAACTTGGGAGAGGGGTGGGGTGTGAGCGATCGGGCGACGGGCGTGGTGCGGGGCGGGCTTGTGATTGGCATATGCGTCTTCGGCGGCTCGGGTGTTTTCGCGCAGGGCGTGGCGGAGGGCGGTGAGGAGATGGGGCCGCCGGCGCCTGTGGCTTGGCGGGCGGTGGCGCCGCCGGTTGGGGCGGACTTCCGGGGCGTGGAGCTGGAGCGGGTAGCGGTGGCGGCGCCGCGGGCGGGGGCTTGGGCGGCGACTGTTGCGCAGCGGACGCGGGTCGCAGCGCAGGGTGGGGAGCGGCCCGTGGTCGTGCAGGCGAGTCGGAGCGGGCGCACGGAGGGGGCGGCGCGGCCGGTGACGGACTTTAGCGAGGTGATGCTCGCGGCGGATCCGAGCGATGATCAGCATCTGATGGGCGGCTCGAAGTTCTTTCACACCCCGGCGCGCTACGGCTTCTACACGGGTGTGTTCGAGTCCTTTGATGGCGGGCTCACGTGGACGCAGGAGCAGCCGCCCGGGATCGAGGACTACTCGCTGACCTCCGATCCGGTCAATGCCTTCGACGGGATGGGCAACGCCTACTTCACGTTGCTGACGCGCAATCCGGGGCCCTATCGCGGGCTCGATATGCTCAAGAAGCGGCGGGGCGAGGGGTGGGGTGCGCCGGTCACGGTGGACGACTCGACCTTTACCGACAAGCAGTGGATCATCGCCGACCAGGATCCGCTCGAGCGCAGCCCGCACGCGGGCAACGTCTATATGAGCTGGACGGATGTCGGGGAAGGCATCGTGGTTGCCCGGTCTGTTGACGGCAACGTCACGTGGAGCCCGCCGGTGCGCATCGATGGCGGCGCCGTGCAGGGTTCGATCCCGGCGGTGGGGCCGGATGGCACGGTCTACGTGATCTATGCCCGCGACATCTTCGGCGGTCCGCAGGGCTCGCTGCGGATGGCTCGCTCGGACGACGGCGGTGCGAGTTTCGGCGCCCCGACGACGGTCGCCGCGATCCGGCCGATCCCCTTCTTCCTGCCGAATGGGTTGGACGATCGGAACTTCCGCGCGCCGGCCAGCTTGCCCGCCTTCGTCGCGAGCCCGTTGGACGGGACGCTCTATGCCGCGTGGGCCGATCTGCGCAACGGCGATAGCGACATCTACTTGAGCCAATCGGGCGACGGCGGCGCGACATGGTCCGAGCCGCGGCGCATGAACGACGATCCGGTGAGTAACGGGGTCGATCAGCTTCAGCCGCAGCTTTCGGTGGCGCCCGGAGGCCGCGTCGCGCTCGTGTGGCTGGATCGGAGATTGGCGTGCCCGGATGCGGAGTGGGTGGACGACGCGAACGTGGGGCGGGAGAACTTCTGCCTGGAGGCCTACATGAGCCGTAGCTACGACGTGGGCGCGACGTGGACGAACAACCTGCGGGTAGGCGGAGCGGCCTTCGACTGGTCGGTCAACATGCCGATCGTGAGCACGGACGGCCAAGGTTTCGTGACGGGCTTCATCGGCGACTACATCGGCATCGCCTCGACGCGCGAGGCCGACGTGCCCTTCTGGCCCGCGACGAGCGACCTCGGCGACAACCCGCAGCACCGGCAACAGATCTTCGCCGCGCTCGTGACGGCCGGCCTCTACGACCCGCCGGCGCCACCGACGCCGCGACCCACGCGGACGGCGACGCCAACCAGCACGGCGACCGCGACGAGCACGGCAGTGACGCCTACGGTGGCGCCGACGCGGGCGGTGACGGCGACGTCGACTAGCGAGGCGACGCCGACGGTGGGGGCGACCGGTACGCCGAGCGCGACTGTGACGGTGGTTGCGACGGTGGTGGCGACAGCGACGGCAGTGCCCGTGGAACTCGCGATCTACTTGCCGCGTGCGGTGCGTGGGGAGTAGGGATCGCTAGGGACTACCAGCTCTCGTCTTGCAAGGCTTCGGCTTGGGCCCGCGTGAAGCCATCGTCCAACGTCGAGTCGAGGGTCGCGTAGGTGCGGTTGAGCTGCTTACGGACGGAGCGCTGCGACGTGGTACGCAGAAGGCGACCGGGAAGCAAGTTGCGGGAGAAGTCGGCGAGGGACCGTGTGAAGCCGCGGACGCGTTGCGTGAATATTCTCATTCCGGGAGCATACACAGCCACCCAAATTGAGGCTATCGAAGTTCCGGAGCGAGTCTGCAGCCCTACCGCACCCCCAACCGCTCGCCCGCATACCGCAGGCCCAGCGGTTCCACCACCACCTCGCGCTCGCCCTCTTCGACGACGCCCGCGCTCCAGGCGCCTAGGCCCTTGCGCTGGGCGGCGGAGATAACGGTGTCGACGTGGACTTCGGGGACGTAGAAGGCGAAGCCGGCGCCCATGTTGAGCGTGGCGTAGGCTTCGTCGGGGCTCATGTCGCCTTGGCGGACGATGAAGTCGAGCACAGGGGGGACGGGGACGGCGCTGTGCATGCGGTAGCGTAGGGCGCGGTGGGCGCGCATGAGCTTGCGCCAGCCGTGGCCGGTGACGTTGACCAGGTAGTGGACGTCGGCGCCCGTGTCGAGGACTTCGGCCAGGATTGAGGCGTAGATTGGGGTCGGAGCGAGCAGGGCTTCGCCGTAGCTCGTGCCGTTGCCGATGTCGGTGGCGTAGCCCTTGGGCAGTTGATCGGCGAGGTGGCGGGCGAGGGTGAGGCCGTTGGCGTGGATGCCGCTGGCTTCGATCAGGACGATGTGGTCGCCCGCAACGAGGCGGTCGCCGAGGACCAGCCGTTCTTTGGGGTCCACGACGCCGACGCAGGCGCCGCCAAGGTCGATGGTGCCCGGTTCGATGATGCCCTTGAGAGCGGGGGTCTCGCCGCCGCCCCACGTGGCGCCGGCCAGCTCGCATGCGGCCGCCCAGCCGTCGACGAGGTCGCGGGCGCGTTCGCGGTCGTCGAACCAATGGGAATCGCCCACGGCCCAGTAGGCGTTGACGACCTGCGGTGCGGCGCCGACGACGATCACGTCGTTGACGATCATCGCGACCGTGTCTTGGGCGAGGGCGTCGTAGTGCGAGCGGCCCGTGAATGCGCGCGAGGCGTCGGCAACGAGGCTCTTGGTGCCAAGACCCTCGACCACGAAAGCGCGGTAGGCGTCGCGCTCTTCCCACACGTAGGCGCTCTCGCCGCGGCTGGCGGGCACCTCGTGCAGGCCGAAGCGCGACAGTTGGCCGGCGGTGAGCGCGGCGGCCTTCTGCGCCATGATCTTGGCCGGGTCGATCGCGTCGTAGTCGACACCAGTGTCGGCGTAGGTGAGGCCGGTGTCGGCGGGGTCGGAACGCAGCGCGGACTCACTCACCGGTGACTCCGTCTTCGGCGAGCATGCGGGCGCGCACGTGGAATGCCATCAAGAGCACGGATCCGAGCATGAGCCCGAAGAAGAGCAGGCCCGTGCTCTGTGGAAATGTACCGGCGAGCAGGATCCCAATCGCACAGCCCGTCATGAAGAGCGAAAGCCCCCACCACACGCTGAGGTGAACCTGGATCCGCGCGGTGTCTAGTCGTCTCATTCGATGATCCCCGCGCCCCGGAGCCGTCCCGTGATCCGCTCGGCCGGCGGCGCTTCATCGGGCACGAAGGTATCGCCCGTGATTCGCTGGTAGGCGTCGATGTACATGCGGCTCATGCGCTCGGCGAGCTCGCGGGGGAGCAGGGGCGGGTCGCCGTCGCCGCGGTAGCCTTGGTCGGCGTACCACTGGCGCAGGAATTCTTTGTCGAAGGTGTCCGGGCTTTCGCCGGCGGCGAAGCGGTCCGGGTAGGTGTCGGCCAGCCACCAACGCGAGGAGTCCGTGGTGTGGATCTCGTCGATGAGCGTCAGCTGGCCGTCGACGTCGCCGAACTCGTACTTGGTGTCGACCAGGATGAGGCCGCGCTCGGCGGCCACGGCCTGGCCGCGGGCGAAGAGGGCGCGCGTGGCATCTTCCATCGCGAGGTATACGTCGCGCGGTACGATCTCGCGTTCGAGGATCTCGTCGCGCGTCAGCTTCTCGTCGTGGCCGCCGGCTTCCGCCTTGGTCGTCGGGGTGATGACCGGCACGGGCAGCGCCTGGTTCTTGCGCAGGCCGTCGGGGAAGTCCATGCCGTAGATGTTGCGCTGACCCTGGTCGTAGTTGTACCAGAGGGCGGTCTTGGTGACGCCGGTGATGTAGCCGCGGATGACCATCTCTACCGGCCAGACCTTCGCGTCGCGGGCCACGATCACGTTGGGGTCGGGCATCGACAGGACGTGGTTGGGCACGATGTCGTCGGTGTGGTCGAACCACCATTTGGTGAGGCGGGTGAGCACCTGGCCCTTGAAGGGGATGGTGGCCAGGACGACATCGAAGGCGCTCTGGCGATCGGTGGTGACGATCAGGCGACGGCCGTCGTCCAGCGGCCACATGTCGCGCACCTTGCCTTGGAACTTGCCCGGCAGCGGCAGCTCCACAGTGTCCAGGTCGGTCGGCGGGGCGGGGGTGAAGGGCTTCATGGGATTCAGCCTTCCTTCTCTGCGAGGTAGCCGTCGACGCCGAGGGTGTCGAGGCGCTCGTTCTTGGCGGCGACGCCCGCGTCCATGTCCACGCGGTGCTCCGCGATGCGGGCCGCGAGCTCGGCGTCGGCCAGCGCGAGGATGCGCACGGCGAGGTGCGCCGCGTTCTTCGCGCCGCCGATACCGACGGTGGCCACGGGGATGCCGGGCGGCATCATGACCGTGCTGTAGAGCGCGTCCGCGCCGGCGAGACCGGCGGAGGACTGGAGCGGAACGCCGATGACGGGCAGCGACGTGTGCGCGGCCACGACGCCGGCCAGGTGAGCCGCCATGCCCGCGGCGCAGATGAAGACCTGCACGCCACGGTCGGGCGCGGCTTCCACGTAGGCCACCGTGCGCGCCGGGCTGCGGTGGGCGGAGAGCACCTTGACCTCGTGGGCTACGCCGTAGCTGATCAGGACGTTGGCGGCGCCGCGCATCGTGGGCAGGTCGCTGTCGCTGCCCATGAGGATGGCTACGCGGGGAGTCGGCATGAATAGGCTCCTAGGTGAGGATCTCGTGCAGGCGGTCTGAATAGGCGGCCGAACGTAGCTCCATCGCGATACGCTCGCCGACGGAGACCGGGCGGCCGTGCAGGTAGCTGGTGTAGGGCGTGGACGTGATGCCGGGCGAGCCGGGCACGCGCGGGCTCACGTCGACCACGACCATATCTTTCTTGGGCGGGCCGGGCGTGATGATCGACTGCAGCGCGAAGGGGCCGATGACGCCGGGCGCGTAATGTTCGCGCGATGCGGCCACGAAGCGCTCGCCGGCCTCGAAGACCATCTCGAGCATGCTCTCCAGAATCGTGACCGCCACGTGGCCCGCCTCTTCGAATTTGAGCGGGATCGCGTCGAGCACCTCGGCCTGCAGCGCGGCCGGAATGTTGGCCAAGCCGCTGACGTTGGTCTGGCGGCGGGTGTCGGTGCCGAGCAGCTCGAGGCGGTCGGCCAGCGGCGAATAGAAGAAGTTGAAGTTCACGAGCGCACCGAGGACGTACTCCTCGATGGTGGCCTCCGCGATGGCCTTTTCCGTGAACACGCCGGCGGCGAGGCGTGCGTCCACGATGCGCTCATACTCGTCCGGCGTGCGCGCGACGAAGAAGGCGCGCTCAAAGCCGCGTTCGGCTTCGAGCACCTTGACCAGCACCGGGCGGTCGATGTCCTTCGGGTCGGCGAAGAGATGCGGGTGGCGGATCTCGGCTGCGTCCAATAGGTCGTATTGGTTGGGCGTACGCTCCCGCTCCTCGATCTTGAGCAGGTGCCGGTTGCCGAACATCGGCACCTTGAAGTCGCGCTCGATGGCCTCGTAGTCGCTGTCGAGATAGACCTCGAACGAGCGATGCGGCACGAAGGTGGTGCCGAAGGCGTTCAGCTCCGCCTGGACCTCCTCGCCGAGGATGTCCCGGAAGCGGTCAACGATGATGGTGCGGTCGACGCATCCGGTCTCGGTGGCGGGGGAGTAGGCGAAGTGCTCAGCGTAGGTGCGATGGCGGCCGCGTTGGGCCACTACCACGGTCGGGAGCCCCTGCACTTTGGCGCCGCGGCAGACCTCAAGCGCGGAGTGGCTGCCGAGGACGGAGACCGCCAGCTTCTCCGGGTTCATGCGCTCGATGGCTTGTTCCAACCAGGTCATGGCGTGTCTCCGGTGAGCGCGTGGGGGGCAGCGCCACCCGCGATGGCGGTGGGCCCGGTGACGATCTCGTCCAGCCGCCCGGCCTCGGCTGCTTCGCGCAGCTCGCGCGCGATGCGCCGGCCGGTGCTCATGGGCTCGTCGAAGAACATGGCCGCGTAGGGTGAGCCGTGCACGAAGAGGTTCGTGCCGGCCACGATGCGGCAGCTGATCTCGATGACGTGGAATTTCAGGTCCGGTGTGATGATCGTCTCGAGGCAGAACGGACCCCACAGGCCGCGGGGGTCGATGCGCTCGCGGGCCGTGGCCACGACGCGCTCGCCCATGCGGTAGGCCTCCTCCAACATGGATTCGCGCAGGACCAGCGGCGAGTTGCCCACGACCACGTAGCTCGGCTCCGGCTCCAGCTCGCGTTGCGCGGTGATCGGCAGCCGTCCGATGGCGTCGACGTTGGTCTCGTAGCGCCGGTCCATGCTGAGGATCTCCAGCCGGTCGTGCAGCACCGACTGGAAGTAGTGCACGTAGAGCGTGACCCCGACGATGTAGCGTTGGATGGTGTAGCCGATGTCGCCGAGTGCTTCGAGTTGGCGCGCCAACGAATCGGGGGAGTTGGCCAAGAAGTAGCCGCTACCGCCGGCCGCGCCGTCGGTCTTGACCAACACCGGCCAGTGCTCGACCGAATCCGGCCCCGCGTACTCGGCCGGCATCGGGATGTCTGCGGCTTCCAGCCACTCGCGCTGCAAGGCGCGATCGGCCTCCCAACGCAGCACGTTGCGGCTGCCGTAGTAGCCGACGTCCATGGTCTGGTTGAGCGTCTCGCCGAGGTAGGCCACGAAGGATCCGTGTGGCACGAGCACCGCGCCGCGTGCTTTCAGCTCCGGCTCGAGCGCGCCGAAGCGGTCGTAGCCGTCGATGGCCATGACCTCGTCGACGAAGGGGTAGCGGCGGTAGAGTGCGTCGCGGCCGCGCGTCGCGATCACGGTGTTGGACAGACCCTCGTCGGCAGCGCCTTTTAGAATCTGCAGCGCCGAGTGACTGCCGAGGGTCGCAACGATGGGCTTCCGGGACATGATCGATCTACCTAGCGCGTGGGGGCGGAAAGCGCACGGAAGGCGATATCCGTCCGGTATGCCATGCCCTCGAAATGAACGCCGGCCGCACCGATCGCGCTGTACGCGCCGGTGACGGCCGGCTGCAAGCCGTTACGGACGCACACGACGTTGAGCACGCGTCCACCGCTGCTCTTGATCTGGACGTCGTCGCGCTTCGTTCCAGCATGGAACACCTTGATGCCCGGTCGCGACTCCGCCGTCGCCAACCCGTCGATGACGAAGCCGCGTTGTGGGCTGAATGGGTAGCCGCGCGCGGCGAGCACGATGCAAACGGCCGTTGCGTCCTCGATGAACGAAATGGGCTGCGTGGCCACGCGCCCTTGGGTCGCGGCGAGCAGCACGGCGGCGAGATCGGATGCGACGAGGGGTAGCTGCACCTGCGTTTCTGGATCGCCGAAGCGCGCGTTGTACTCGATGACGGTGATGCCGCGTTCGTCCACCATCAACCCGACGTACAGGCAGCCGACGAAGGGGGTGCCCTCGGCGCGCATGCCGGCCAGGGTCGGCTCGATCACCTGTTGGCGAACCGCATCGAGCATTTTCGGCGTGCCGAGCGGAGCCGGCGCGTAGGCACCCATCCCGCCGGTGTTCGGACCGCGATCGCGTTCCAGGAGCCGCTTGTGGTCCTGGCTCGGCGGTAGCAACACGTACTCCGTCCCGTCACATAGAGCCATCACGGAAAGCTCCACGCCGTCGCGCCGCTCCTCGACGAGCAACTGGGATCCCGCGTCGCCAAAGATGCGCTTGACCATCATGTCGTCGACAGCGGTCAGTGCCTCCTCGACCTCTTCACAAACCGCGACGCCTTTGCCGGCCGCGAGGCCGTCACACTTCACCACACAGTGCCCCTCCAACTCGAGGACCGCCGCCCGTGCCGCCTCCACGTCGTGACAAACCTCGAAGGCCGGATGCGGGATGCCGTGGCGCGCCATGAATTCTCGTGACCAGATCTTGCTCGTCTCGAGCCGCGCTGCGTCGCGCGTGGGACCGAAGACCGGTAGGTCATGTGCGTGGAAGTGGTCCACGACCCCCTTGGCCAGCGCATCCTCCGGCCCGACGATCGTCAGCCCGACCTTGCGCTGCTTCGCGAACGACGCGAGACCCTCCAGGTCGTTCTCGGTCAGCGGGACATTCTCCACCTTGTCTTCGCCGGCCGTCCCACCGTTGCCCGGTGCGACGTACACCGTTTCGACCTGCGGCGATCGCGCGATGGCCCACGCAAGGGCGTGCTCGCGACCACCACGGCCGATGACCAGGACGCGCAGCTTTGGGGCTTCGGACATGCGGCTCTCCCGCGGGCGGACGATGGGGGATGGACCGAGCGGCTGCTCCCCGCTCTGCGGCCCACGCAGTCGAGCCGCGATTGTACATGGCGCCGCCGAGCCTCACCAGCGGGCGAGGGCAAGACTCCGGTCGGCTGTGTCGCCGGCTTGAGATCGACCACGCACGCAATCTACGGCCCCGCCTCAACCGCCCTTTCGACCGCTCCGCTGAGGTCGAGCCCGCCGTCCAAGGGTCGATCCCCGCCGTCCAGCACACGGCCGTCCGCCAGGCGCAATCGACCCTCCGCCACCGCGCGCACGGTCTCGAGCATGAGCGGCGTCTCGCGCGCGAAGCCGGCCGCGCGAACGGCGTGGAAGAGCGGATGCTCGCTGTCCCGGCGCAGCGCCCGTTGCTCTGCGATGAGCGCCGACCGTTCGGCCGGATCGGCCGGCAGGGTGGCCCACAGTGCATCGAGTTCCGGCGTGCGCAGAGAATACCGGCACCAGCTGGCCACCGGCCCTCGATCCACGTCCGGCGTCACGCGGTGCAGCATCACGCCCGACTCCGGCGCTCCTTGGGCGATCAGATCCCAGACGACGTCGTACCACATCGTGCCCAATGGCCCCGTAGGCAGCGATGGATGCAGGTTGACGCCCCGGCGCGCGGCGCATTGGGCAGGCCCCCAGATCCACATATCGCCCAGCAGCAGGTCCAGGTCCGTGTCGGGTATCCGCGTGCGAACATGCTCGTGAAAGCGGTCACGCCACGCCCATAGCGCCATGTCATCGCCTTCTCGCGCGGCTTCTCGCGCCGCGCGCCTCTCGTCGCGCTCGAAGCCGACGGCCGACGCGCGGATCACCGGCACGCCGGTTTCCGCGACGAGCGCAACGCTCTGGTCGGTCACGGCCGACTCGCCGGCCTCGCGGTTGACGAACACGAACGCGACCCGCACGGGCCCCAGGTGCCCGGCGCCGATCTCGTGCAGCATGCGCAGCACGATCGATCGCGAACCGGTGCTGGTCAGAGTGGAGAACAGGCCGATCGCACGCGGCGCTTCGGTCATGGCTGGCGCTCCCACAACAAGGGCGGGCGCCCGTCACGCGGCCGCCCTCCGAACGCGAGCACCTTGCCGCCCGCGCGACTCCCTCCCATGATAGGCGCCGCCCGCCGAGGGTGAAGCCGGCAGGGGTCGGTAGGGGCGGTTTGGCTGGAGTGATTGGGCCGGCTGGGTATCGCGCGTCACGGCGATGAATCGGCTTCGCGAAGGCGCCGTGACCGTGCCATGACCGCACGATGGCGGCGTACTATCGAGGCGGATCGCGAAGGCTGGTCGGTTCGCCCAACACCCGGCGGGGCACCATGAATTCCAGGGCGAGGGTCCGGACAAGGATCAAGATAGTTGTCGCGTCCGACGGACTGCGACCACGTGGCGCTTTGGCTGCGCCCGTCAACCGAGGGATTGCGGGATGAGACCAGTGACACGTAGGAGCATCGCCGTCTGTGCCGCGGTGCTCAGCGGCTTCGTATGGATTGCCCCGGGCCCGTCGCGGGTGCCGCAAGGTCCGGCGTACAGCGTCGCTTCACCCCTTGCGCCGGCCTCTCACGCAGCCGAGCTCTCCATGCGCCTCAGCCTCCCCAGTCGATCGATCGAATCGCGCAGACCCTCCGCGCCCTGGTCTCCCGCCGGCGTCCACGCACAGGACCAGCCGCTCGCGGTTCGCCTGCACCTGCCCTGGCTGGCGAAGGGCGCGTTGCGGACGCCGGAGCTGGTCACGGGTCGCCATTGGGGCGGCGCTGCCCGCGCGCTCGTGTATGACGGCGACCTACTCTGGGCGGGCGTCGGGCAACACGTGCTCGCCTTGGCGCCGGGTGACCCCGCGCTGGACGTACGCGGCGTGAGCGCGGGCCTGCCGGGCAGCGTGACGGCACTCGCGCTCGACGCGGCGCACGAGCGGATGCACGTTCTCGTCCGTGCCGATACTTCGGAGACGGATCCGAACGCCGCCCTCGTGACGCTGTCGACGAACGACCCGTCCGCGCCGGCGATCCTCGCCCAGCGTTCGGTGCCGGACGCGCGCTCGATCGCACGCCACGGCGACCTGCTCGTAGTCGCGCATGGCGCACGGGATCCGGGTTCGATCCAACTCGGTGTCACGAACGCTCCGGCGAACGTCACGCGTGAGCAGAGCGCTGCTGCCCTCGCCGACACCGCTGTGGATATCGACGAGCTGGACATTGATGCCGTGGACATCGATGCTGTGGACATCGCCGCCGTGGACATTGGCGACCTGGACATTGATGCCGTGGACATCGACGACCTGGACATCGATGCCGCCGTCGCCGCCGCCGCCATGGAAATTGACGCTCTGCGCATCGATGCACTGGGTACCGACGCTGTCGCCGGTTTGTCGCTCTTCGACGTGTCAGACGGTGCTGCGCCCGTGCCCGTGGCCGAGCATGCGCTCTCCGGTGCGAGTGCCATGACCATCGTGGGCGGCTACGCCTACGTCTGCGATCCCGAAGCCGGCGTGCTCGCGGTGGTCGATGTGCGGGATCCGAAGCGTTCCCGGGACGCCGGTCTGCTCTTGGGCGTTGCGTGCACCGCGCTCGCGGCCGGCCCGGACGGCCGCACGCTGCTCGCCGTGCTCGACCAATCCGCGTCTAACGCAGCGCCCGCCCTTGTGGCCTTCGACCTGGCTGAAGCGGAGCGACCGCGCGAGACCGCCCGGCTGCCGCTGTTTGGACCCGTCTGGGGGGAGCCCGACGTCGGCACGGACGCGGGCGACACGGTGATCACCGCGCTCGTCGTCGATCCCGTCACCCGGGTGGGCTGGGTGGCCGGCGCGGCACGATTCGCGGACAGTGGATCGAATGCAGGGGAGGACGGGAGCCGGCATGGTGGCCGCTTGCGCGCGGTTGACCTGAGCGATCCGCTCGCTCCGTCCGCGCTGGGCGCCGACGCCGCATCGTCCCTGCCTCCCGGCGCATGGCCGCTTGCGCTGGCCGTCGGCGATGGGCGGCTCGCCGTGGCCTCGGCCATGGGCGACGAGGGCGGCGCGTGGTTCGCGCAGCTACCGGCGCTCGACCCGACCGCCCCGGCGGTGGCCTCCGCGGCCGTCGCGCTGCGGGTGCTGGATACGACGACCGCTCCGCCATGGCCGGCGATCGGCCTCCACCGGACGCCCGGCGCGTGGCTCGTGGAGGCAGCGGTTGACCCGGCCGCTGGCGCCGACGGGCTCTTGCACCTGCTAGAGCTCTGGCGCGTGGCGGAGGTCGGTGCCGCGCGGCTATGGACCATCGATCCGGCTTCGGATCCGCCGCGGGTCATCGGGGTCAGCGAAGAGCTCGCGCCCGCGTTGCTCGCGGCGCGCGACAACGATCGCTGGCTGGGCGACATGGCCGTCGGCGAGGGCTTTGTGGCGGTCACGAGCGCCGGCCTCACCGTGATCGTCGATGCCCGCGATCCGGCTGCCGCGCACGAAACGGCGCGCGCGGCTACCGGCGGCGTGACGGCCGCGATGGACGGGCGCACGCTGTTCACGGCCGGCGGCGGCAGCCTCGTGGCCTGGCATGTCGACGACGAAGGCGGGCTCGCGCCCCTCGGCCCGCCCCTGCGCGTGCCCGACACGCCGTTCCCGCGCCTGGCCGCCGCGCAGGGCCGTCTGTGGCTGACCACCGGCGACGGCGCGCTGCGCCTCTTCGATGCGCGCGATCCAGGTATGCCCGTCGCGTTGGGCACGGTGACGGTGCCCAGCGAGGGCGTCTTGGCGTCCGCGGTGGGCTCACGGGTCGTCACGCTGGCCGGCGGATCGACCCCGCGCCTGGACACCGTCGCCGGCCTGCTCGACGTGCACCCGGAGGGCGCGGCCGCCGGCCCGAGCGTGCTCACGCGCCACCCGCTGCGCGGCCCCTTCGCGCCCGCCGCGGCCCTCGCCTTCGACGGCCGTAGCGCGTGGTGGGCGACGGCTGCCGGCGGGCTGGCGCACCTGCCCGTAGACCGACCGCGATCGCCGAGCGTCGGCACGTGGTCGGCGCAGCCCGCGGCGGTGGACGCGTTGGCCGCGCACACCGGCGCGCAGGACGAGGAGAACGCGCTGCAGGCCGTGCGGGTGATTCCGGTCCCCGTGCGTAATGGGGCGCTGTTCGTACGCCGCGGCGCAGGCGCCGTGCTGATGACGGTCCGCGATTGACGCAGGCAGCATGCGGAAGTGTGGTGAAGACGGTTCGCCCTGCCGACTGATCAGTCTCAAAGATCGACCGGCATCGTTTGGCTTACAGCGGTCGACCGACATCGTTCGGCGCGACTCGCGCGCATCGTTTCGCGACCCTTCGACGTCTCCCTCTCCGACGTCGGATGAGCGTGGCCCGACCGTGGGAAGGCCGTAGCAAACGGTCGCGGCGCGATGGTGTTCTAGGGATCGACGACGCGTCGCCCCGCTCCGTGTCCCATCGCTTCACCGTGCTTACATGTCCCAGAAGGTTGCCGACCCGAATAGCTTCCCAATCGGTCGGTACCCCCGTCAAATGATGGTGTGGGTGCGGTCTCATCCCCCTCCCGAATTCGCCCCTGCCCCGCACGATGAGGAATGCCTGTGGATAACCTGGGGACAAGCCCGTGGATGGCCGGTGGACGCAGTTGGGGCCCATTCGGCGTACCCTACTACCGGTTGTGGCATGCGGCTCATGGAGCCCCGAAATGGGCGGCGCGCCGGAACCGGACCTACCCTTACGGGAACGGAAGCCCGGTGGTCTTCAAGGTGGAATATGGAGATCCACGTGCTCCGACCGTCGCTCGCGCCATCGCCGTTTCAGCCACCAGGAAAGACTGGCCCATTCATCGCAGCCCAACGCGAACACGCTGCACGCAGGGAGGACATGCATGAGTACTCAGGGGACCGTCGCGGCGCGACCGACGGGCGATCCACACGTTGCAAGCGCAATCCTGCACATTCGGGAACGTTTAGAGTTGAGCCGCGAGGAGCTTGGGGCGGCACTTGCCGTACCGTCCTGGCTAATCGTGGCATGGGAACGAGGGTGGCGTGAACCATGCGGCCGCTCCGTCGCCATGCTCAGCAAGATGGCTTGCGACGGCGGCGCGCAACTGCTCGACGCGATGAGCCGCCCTTCGATCGCCACCAGCATCGTTGCGGCCGATCTCAGCCATCTGCGTGAAGATGCCACCGATTGGGCGGAACAAGAGGCCCTTCACACCCCGGAGTAGGCGTGCGCCCCGCGGCAAGCATCCAGTACCCCAAACACGGACTCGTCGTGGCATGCAGCGCGCCGCGAATCGCTCGACGGACAGCCCGCCTTTCGGCGCGCTCCGTGGCGATCGCGGCGCTCTGCGTTGCTGCTGCGGCTTGCGGGCCGCGGGATGGTACGACCGGAGATCCGGACGCGGTTGGTGCCCCGTCCATCACGGACCCGATGGCCGTCGCGACGCTCGACCAAGAGCACGGTGCGCTGACCGGGGACACTACGAGTACATCCAACGGATCCGAGGCTTCCGACGTATCCGGCGAAGCAAAGCTGTCGGATGCGACGAGTGCCGCGATTGCCGCGGTTTCGACGCTCCCGGCGGATGCCTCGCCCGCGCCCGTGGCGACCGACGAGATCGACGCAGACGCCGTCAACGTCGATCGCGACACGGACACATCCGATACGCCGCCGGACGCAGCGGCGACGACCAATCCTCCGGCCGCCGCGCCTCCGGTGCCCGCGGAGACCGCACAGCCCACCGACGCGGTCGCCTCCGAATCTGGCCCGCTCGCGCCGGAGTTCTACAGCACGACGTGGCTCAACAGCGAGCCGCTGACGATGGCCGGCCTGCGCGGCAAGGTGGTGATGGTCGACTTCTGGACCTTCGGCTGAATCAACTGCATCAACACGTTTCCCGCGTTGCGGGAACTCCACAGCACCTACGCCGGAACGAACGTCGAGTTGGTGAGCGTCCACACACCCGAGTTCGACCACGAGCGTGACGTCGCCAAGGTGCAGGCCGCCCTCGACCGCTTCAACCTCGACTTCCCGGTGGCCATCGACAACGACTGGGCGATTTGGCGCGGCTACAACAACCACTACTGGCCGGCCCTCTACCTGGTCGACAAACAAGGTGTGATCCGCGACCACCACCGCGGCGAGCTGCACAGCGGCTCGCGTTGGTGGGAGCGCTGGGTGAGTGCCATCGAACGCCTGCGCAACGAGCCCGACCCGGCTGCCGACGCGGGCTGAGCGTGGTCGGTGCGTCGAGCGGAGCGGCACGGTACAACGGTGAACGCGACCCGCTTGACGGCTTGCGCCGCACCTCCTAGACTCTCGAACGCCTGTTCGCATCGCGGCGTCGGACGGCGTAAGGCGGCGTCGTGCGCAACGTTCGCCGCCAGGTTGCGGACGGCATTCGTCCACGTGTTTGGCGTCGATTGGGCCGAGCAGAGCACGGATGGCCGCGACGGCCAGCGCGAGCCACGCTTGCATTCCCGAGACCACTCCACCACCACCGACCCGCCCCTACCCCCCGCACCACCAACGTGCACAGGAGACCGCCGTATGGGACGTCTCGTCCAGACCGATAGCACCGGTACCCAACGCGCGCGTTTGCGCCGGACCGTCGCGGAGGTGCTCAAGCGCCTCATGGCCAAACCGGAGCTGGACGAGGAGGCCCGTGACCTTGCGGCCCTGATCGTGTACGTGCTGCGGGAGATCGCGGAGGGCGTCGAGAAGTCGGCCGGCGCGTGGGACAAGCGCCACTACTACATCAAGGCCGATCGGTTGCGGGCCGAGTGGGACTGGACGGACCGCTTCTCCGAGCGCATGACGAACTTGCTGCTGGCCGGCGACTGGTCGCGCGTTCCCGTCGCGCTGGCGCAGCTCGCGCCGCGTTTCGCGGACGTCAACGTCGTGAAGCTCACCCGATCTTCCGCCCTATGGGAGGGTGCCTACGATCGGCTCGTGGCGGAGACGCGCGCCGCGCGCAAGGAGGCCGCGGCGTCCGCGGAGGCGGCGGAGGCTCGTCGCGAAGCGAGCGTTTAGGGCTGGTTGGATTCGCTGGGGCCAGGTGTCCAGAGCCACCGAGTTCAGAGCCACTGTGTCCGGAGCCACTTTGTCCAGAGCCACGGAGTCCAGAGCTCCTGTGTCCAGAGCCCAGTCCCCCATTGTCCAGTGCCCCGATGCCCGTGGATGCTCGGTCCGCGCTCGCCGTCTAGCGTTCGCTTCCTCGTGCCACCAACGAGAGCGACAGCCCCCCACCCACGGCCAGCGTGAATTCCTCCGCGATCGCGGGGTGGCTCGCGACGATCGCCCGGTAGCGCGCGTGACCGGAGCCGTCCGCGTGCATGCCGTGCGCGACGACCAGCGCGCCCGGTGCACAGTGCTCTAGCACGACCTCGAGGTCGCCGGCCCGGTCCATCGTATCGTGATCGAGCAACACGAGGTCGAGCCCGTTCGGCACCTTGTAAAGCTGCTTGCGGGTCTCGCCCAGCCGCAGATCCACCACGCTCGCCAGGCCGAGGCGCGCAAGATGGCGCCGCGCACGCGGCTGGCGCGCCGCGTCACGCTCGATGCCGACGAGCATCCCGCCGGGCTTGCGTAGGCCAGAGGCCAGCCAGATCGCAGCGGCGCCTACACCGGTGCCCAGCTCCAGCGCCTTGCGCGACCGACGCGAGCGCGCAAGCAGCCACAGCACTTGACCCGCGTCATCGGGCAGCGGCTCCGTCGGCCTGTCGGCACGGCTGTCGGCGTGGATGCTCGCCAACAGCGCACGTGCATCCGGGGCGAGCGCACCACGCATGGCCATCGCAAAGGCCGGCGCATCCAGCGACGGCCCGCGCGGAACGAGCGCGATGGTGACTTCGTCGTCGGAACTACTGTTGGCGCCACCGCCGGCGCCGGATGTCGCTGCGGTGTCCTCGGTTTTCTGCGATCGCGCGATCGCCGCGAGCGACGCCGGATAGGCGGCGATTGCGAGCGCCCGCGCGGGCAGCGACGCGAGCCGCGCGCCCGGCGCCACGAAGAGCAGATCCACGTTGTCAAAGCGGGACCCGTCGATCGGAGGGCGCTCGTCGCGTTCAACGTCGCCGGCGAGTGGACCGTCGATGTGGCCGGCACCGTCGCCGCCGCCGTCGAGTGCACCGTCGCCGTCGCCGTCACCGTCGAGTGCACCGTCGATGCTGCCGTCGCCGTCGCCATTCGCGCTACCGTCACCTGCACCGTCACCTGCGCCGTCACCTGCGCCCACCGGGCCACCATGCGTACGCACCGTGAGGCCTGCGGCGCTCAGGGCTTCGTGCCACTCATCGCCCGGGGTGCCGCCGATGATCGCGGAGCTGCGTGCGCGGCTGATGATCGCGAGCAAGCGCAGGACATGCGGGGAGAGCGCCTCGTTGGTCGGAGCGATGTCGGTGCTCATTCGCTCGGCTCTGTGGAGGGAGCCGCAATCTCGCTTCGACTTGCCGGGCCGGTTCGATTCGAGTCCTCGTGCGAGCGAAGGTATCCCGCGGCACGCTTGCCTTCGGCATGCGCATCCGCCGCGCGCCCCGGATCCGGAAGCCCCGCGGCCGTGCGCGCGTCCCACACGCCGGCGCGAAGGAGAGCGTGCAGCGCCGGGTTGCCCGCGACGACGTGGCTCGTTTCGGGGATGGCCGGATGGCCGGCGTAGTCGGAGATGCGGCCGCCCGCCTCGCGGACGAGCAAGATGCCGGCGGCGATGTCCCAGGGATGCATGTGGCCCTCCCAATAGGCGTCCATACGGCCGGCGGCGAGCCAGGCCAGATCGATGGCCGCGGCGCCGACGCGGCGCAGGCCGCGCACGCGGGGCAGCAGCGCGTTGACCTCGCACAGGTTGTTGTCGGGGTTGGAGGACTTGTCGTAGGGGAAGCCCGTGGCCACCACCGCCTCGTCCAGGCTGCCCGCGGTGCCGACGGCAAGCGGACGGCCGTTGAGCGCGGCGCCGCGTCCCCGGACGGCCGTGAAGAGCTCGTCCCGGAGCGGGTCGTAGGTCACGCCGACGAGCAGGCGATCGCCCTGCGCGGCGGCCAGCGTCACCGCGAAGATGGGGATGCCGTGCGCGAAGTTGTTCGTGCCGTCGAGCGGATCGATGTACCAGCGCACGGCCTCGGGGGCCGCGTCGTGTCCTCCGCCCTCTTCCGCGATCAGCCCGTGCGTGGGGAAGGCGGCCGTGAGCGTGGCGATGATCAGGCGCTCGGATAGCTCGTCAGTTTCGGTGACCAGGTTGTGCGCGTGGCCCTTCATGGTCGTGCGCCCCGGCGTGCGCGCATCGAAGCGCGCCGCGACGAGCGCACCCGCCCTGCGCGCCACGTCGGCGGCGACGGCGAGCATGCGGTCGAGGTCGAGGTCGGAGGCGCCGCGCGAAGTAGCGTTGCCGTCGACGTTACCGTCGACGTTGCTGTCGACGTTGCTGTCGACGTTGCCGTCGACGTGGCCGTCGACGTGGCCGTCGACGTTGCTGTCGACGTTGCTGTCGACGTTGCCGTCGACGTGGCCGTCGACGTGGCCGTCGACGTGGCTGTCGACGTCGCCCGCGACGTTGCCCGCGACCGGAGCCGTCCCCGGTTCCGGGCGCGCGGATCCGTGCGATTCGGGTGTGTCGCCCTCGCTGGCCGCGATCATGGGAAGGTCACGGGGAAGCGCAGGTCCGGTTCGGCGCCGTCCGCGCGGGCGCGTTCGTCGAGCCATAGTTCGGCCTCGAAGGGCACGCCGGTCGGCTGCGGGGCGTAGCCGAACATCGCAAGCGGGATGCCGGACACCGAGCTCTGGAACAAGCCCGAGCCGATCGGTGGCACCTCGCTTCCTTCGGCGTCCAGCAGCCGCATGGCCGGGCGTGTTTCGGTCAGGACGCCGGCCGCCCAGACGGCGCTGGCCAACTCGCCGCTCACGGTCTGGTACCAGGCCGGACCATCGAGCACACCGTCTTCGTTGGCCTTGCGCAGCGCCGCGGCATGGCTGGCCTCTTCGCCGATGTCGAGCTCGGGGTTCACGTCGCGCCCGATGACGATATCCCAGCGGCCGGTCCAGATCGCGAAGAAGACCTCGCTGACCGTGGATCCGCCACCGGTGGGATCGGTCTGTTGCCGGCCGCGTAGCCGGTCCCACAATCGCGTCACGTCGCTCACGACGTCACGGTTGCCGATCACGCGGGTGTCCGGCGTGGACGGGCCGCGCACGCGGGCGCTGACCATCACATCGCCCTCCGGCGGCGGACCCGCGCGATGCACGAAGTAATTGGGCGCATCGCCCTCGGCCTGGTTGCGGATGACGGGCGCTCCGGCGCGCAGCTCGCCGTAGCCTGCCGGCGGCGCGCCGCCCATCGGCGTGACCTGGAACAGGTCGCCCGGCGAACCGAAGCCGTAGCGCGTCACCCCGACTCCGTCCAGGGATTCGGCCTGGAAGAACAGGATGCTCGTCGTGCCCTCGGAGCCCCAGTAGATCGGGCCTTTCAGCCCTAGGAAGGCGCGTTGCGGCTCCTCGCAGTACAGCAGCTTGTTATCGAAGAGGTAGTTCAGCTCCGCCTGCAGCCGGCGCGGCACGTCGGCGCCGAAGGTGGGCGCTGCGTCGCAGGTGCCCGCCGTCAGGTCGCGGAGGCGGTCGCCGCCGAGGCGCAGCGTGATGCCGAGCACGGTCAGGACGATGATGATCAACAGCCAGGCGCGGCGCAGTCGGGTCCATAGGCGCTGGAAGATCATGGTCGGCGGCTCCTGGGGCGGCGCACGGTAGCGGAGTCGCGCGCGCTACGGAAGTGCGGCGACGTCGTTGCGGCCGTCGATCTTGGTCGCCGCGCTCGTGCGGGCGGCCAGCCCGGGGCGGGTCAAGCGCAGCGCGCCCTCGCCCGCACCGGCTTCGAGGGTCCAGCCGCCCAAGGTCAGCGGCGCACCGGGCCGTAGCGCGGGCACCCAGGCCCCATCGTAGCGCAACGCGAATGCCACGCGCGTCTGGCCGCTGCCGTCCGCGCAGTAGGGATGCCCGAGCGGCTGCCCGCGTCCAACGAAGGCGCCCTCGGACGCGCGGTCCACGGGCGAGAGGTGCCGCACGGCCAGGCTCCATCCGGTGCCCGGCCAGTCGTCGCCGTCCTCGTTCGGGTCCAGCACGAGGCTGCCGCCATCCGCCCAGCGCACGATGCCGCCCAGCGGCGCCGTCACCCACTCCACGGAGCCGAAGCATCCGGTGGCTCCGGCTGGCGGCGGCGCAAACGCGATGGCCGCGGCGGGCCCCGCTTCCCCGACGAGTGGCGCGGGCCCGGGCAACAGGTACCAGCGCTGCCCGAGCGCAAAGGGCAGATCCAGCGCGGGCGGCGGCGGCGCGACGCGCACCGATACCGACCCGAAGAAGAGCGGGTCCGCCGCGTATAGGTTCTGCCAAATCGCCCAGAAGCGGCTGGGGCCTTCCAGCGCCGGCCACGCTTCCGCCGTCACATCGCGTGAAAGCCAGGCCAGCAATGCCCACGAGCCGGGATTGCCTGGTGCTACGTTGACGGCCTCGTTGCCGGCCAAGTCGATGCGCTGTCGCCCCTCGTCGCGACGCTCGTGGTAGAGCGCGAGCAAGCCCTCCGCTGTCCGGGTAAGCCCGGCATACAGGCCGCTCTCACCCACTCCGAGCGGATCCTCGACGCGCTCGGCGTCGGCCCGGGTCACCCACCCGCTCTCCAGTTCCAGCAGGGTCAACAGCAGCCGCGGGCTGATCGAGTACGCCCGCGCGACACGCTCGACGATGCGCGGTCCGTCCATCACCTCGCCGCCGACATCCTCGCCGTAGGTGGCGAGCAAGCCGCCCTTCTCCGCGGCGATCCGCCCGGCATCAAAGCCGAACAAGGTCGGCCCGTATACCAACTCACCGTCGGGCAACATGGGCGCGAGCGGGAAGGTCTCGGCGATCGACACGATCTCGCGGGTCGCGTCCGGATCGGGTGTGGCTTCGGCACCAGGCGTGGCGTTGGGATCAACCGTGGCATCCGGATCCGGCGTGGCGTCCGGGTCGGCGGTTTCGGCTGCATCCTGCGCCGCATCAGGATCGGACGCAGACGCATCGTCGCCGCCCGTATCGTCCGCCTGGCGGACGGGCCCGCCGGCCGGCGCGGAGGTCGCGGGCGTCGTCGGCGGCGCGGGCTCCCGAAGGGACAGCGTGATACCGATCGCCGCCGCAAGCGCGACGAAGAGCAGGATCGGACCTTGGGTTGCGAAGCGTGGAGTGCCGACTGGCATGGGGATCATCTCTTCGGGGATGGGTGCGACAGCGGCAGACGCGGATGCGCGTCTGGGGGATCGGTGGGGCCGGGAACGTCGCATGGTTGTGGGGGGAGAGTGAGGGCGATGGTTCCGGTCGCCTTTTGACGCGACGGGCGCGACGCGTTCCGGTCCTATGGCATCGATTGCGGACGATAGGGGGAGCTCGCCACGCTCGGAGGCTCGCTCCGCGGCAACAATCGTACCAGACTACGTTGGCCATCGTACTGTGTCGCACGGAAACTTCAGGCTTCGTACGATTGCGCGACAACCCGTGCGACCCCGCGCGCTTCGACGCGTACAGGGAGCCGGTGGCCGGGCGCCGCCCTGCATCCGCGGACGCTGATTGCGTCCCGTGTTCGCGGCGCGACGACGTCCGGCTGCTTCGGCACGCAATTCAAGTCTTCTAGGAGGAGCGTTTCATGAATCGTATTCAATCGCTGGCCGGTCTGGGCGGCCTCGGCGTCGCGGTGATCGTGGCGGCGGTTATCGCCGTGAGCGGCTTCCACATCGTCGATGCCTCGGAAACCTGCGCGGTGACGCGCTGGGGCGAGCTGCAGCCGCCGGTGAGCAACGGCCTCTACTGGCGCGTCCCGCTCGTCTACCGCTTCCATTGCTACAGCGTGCGCGAGGTGGTCTACGAGACCTCGCGCGAGCCGTCCCGTTCCGACCAGGACTTCCGCGGCGCGGTGGTGGACACGCAGACCAAGGACGGCCAGACCATCAGCGTGGCCTACTCGGTGATCTTTCGCGTGCCGACCGACCAGGCCAGCGAGGTATACGGTAAGGTCGGCGGCGACATGACCGAGATCGCACGCCGCGTCGTCGAGACCATCAGCCGCAGCGAGGTGCGCAACGGGCTGCGCTCCTACCGCGCGGAGACGCTCTTCTCGGGCGACGTGTACGGCGCGCAGTCCGACATCGAGACGCGCCTGGCCGAGAAGTTCGAGCGCCGCGGCGTGGAGCTCAGGGACTTCTTGATCCGCGAGATCGACTTTGCCGTGGACTATATCGCGGCCATCGAGCAGCAGCAGATCGCCGAGGAGCAGGTCAAAACCGCCGGCTTCCAGGCCGAACAGGCGGAACAGCTGGCCACCAAGGCCGTCAACGAAGCCAAGGGCCAGGCCGATTCCGTGATCGAACGCGCCCGCGGCGAGTCGGAGTCCATCAAGCTGCGCGCCATCGCCCAGGCCGAGGCCAACCGCATCCTGGCCCAGAGCCTGACACCCGAGCTGATCCAATACGAACAGCTCCAGGTCTGGGACGGCAAGCTGCCGCTCTACACCGGCGGCGCTACCCCGCTGATCCAGATCCCCAACGTGGGCGCGGCCGCGCCGTAGGGTGCGCGCCTGCCGTACTTCGAGATTCCCTAGTACATCGGCGCCACTTGAGCCGCACTGTATTAGTGGCTGATGGACAGAGGGAAGTACACCCTGTGGTTCGCCGGAACGACGACCCGTGTGGCCGTCGGAACCCGCGGTAGCATGGTGCTCGTCGCGACCGGTGTCATCGTCGCGGCGCGCGGGGGCGTCGTCGGCTGGGGCGGCGGCTCCGGCCAGTCGGGGCAGTCCTGCGCACGGCGGGTGGGGCGGTGGATGCAGACGCGCGGGTTCGGGAGGTGCCAGGTGGTGCTGGTGCTGCCCATGGTCCACGCCAGCGCGGGGCCGGGCGGCAGGGACACGGGGCCGATCGCGGGTGCGCGCTCCGCGATGAGGCGGAACTGGATCGTGTGCGAGGCAGCAGGGATGCCGATCGTTGCCAGCGGCCACAGGCCGCGGGAATCGGGCTCGGGGCGGCCGCTGCCGATCTCGTAGGCGAAGTGGAACTGGTCGAACGCGTCGTCATAGTGCAGGGATGTCGGCCGATCCTCGTCGAAGAGGCGCCGGGTGATGTCATCGACAATCTCCGGCATGGCGCCCGGGTCGCCGTTGCTGCGGTAGTACCACCCAACGCCGGGACACGGGCGCGCCGTTTGCCGGTCGTGCGCGATCCACGCGATCGTCGCGCTGCGGGCGAGCTCGCTGCACGACTCGGTCGTCGGCGGCGGGACGACGCCGCCGTCCGCGCAGGGCGGCGCGCTGGTTGCGATGTACACCACCATGGTCCCCGGTTCCGACAGACCCGCTTCGTCGACGAGGCGTTTCGCCGCCGCGAGGGACGCCGAACGCCGATGGCAAGCGCCATCTGCGCGCAAGGAGGCGAGCCCGTCGCGCACGGTGGCGAAGGCGGCCGGGCCCGCGGCGAGGGGGCCGAAAGGCGCGCCGCTGCTGCCGTCGATCAGCGCAATGCGCGAGGCAGGGTTGCCGGCGCCGCGCTCCAGCAGGGCGAGGAAGGCGTCGCGAATGATCGCAAGCTGCGCATCGCGTTGGGCGGCGGGCAATTGCCGATCGACCAAGTCCGTCGTGTCTTCGATCACAAAGATCAGGTTGGTGGCAGGCGCGGCCTGCGCCGTGCAGTCGTAGCGGATGCGCACGGTCACCGTGATCGGGTGGCCCTCCTCGACGACGTCCGGCCACACGCTCCGCTCGCCGTCCAGCTCGCACGGCGCCGCGGGATCCGGCAGAACGCGTGGCGTGGGGGTCGGCGTGGGGGTCGTCTGCGCGTGCGGGATCGCCCGGGCGGTGCGCGCCTGGGGCAGCGTGACGAGAGCAAGTGCGACGATCAGCGCGGAGGGCAGCGCCTTGGCGCGTAGGCAGGCGGACCGGGGCGAGCTCGTGCTGGTGGGCTCGTTTCGCGATCGAGTTGCGAGCATGAAGAACTCCAATCCAGTGCCGGGGCACGGTATCGTCAGGGCAGCCCTCAGTATAGGGTGGGCCTCATCGCTACAGACGTGGCCCGCGGGCCCAACGGGACGTCCGCGGGCGATCTCGTGAACGCGGTCTGCGGCTTGGTCGCCGATTGAGCACTCCAGGATTGAAAGACATGCTGCACATCAGTGAGACGGAACGGGAAGCACCACCGGCCAGCGTGGCCCTGACGGAGCGCGGGATCGAGTACCAGGTGTTTCGCCATGCCGGTCCGGTGCGGTCGCTGGAGCAGGCGGCGGCCGAGCGCGGTCAGCGTCCGGAGCAGGTCGTGCGCTGCATCCTGTTTCGGCTGGGTCGCGACGGGGTGCGCGAGTGGGTCATGGTGGCCACCGCGGGCCCAGGCAACGTGCCGTGGCGCGCCTTACGCAGCTACCTCGGCCGCTCGCGCATCTCGATGGCGACGCCCGACGAGGTGCTCGCCGTGACCGGTGCGCCGATCGGCGCGGTTTCGCCGTTCACGCTGCGCGACGACGTGCGGGTCCTCGTCGAACCCGAGGTGGCCTCCACTGAGTACGTGTCGTTGGGATCCGGCGTGCGAGGCGTCGCGATCGTGATGCGCGGCGCCGACGTGCTGGCCGCGTTACCCGATGCGGAGCTCGTCTCGCTGCGCCATCAAACGGAGGAGGAGCAGGGATGAACGGAAGAAATCTGAGCCCGACCGACGATGTCGCGCGGCAGTGGTACGAGCAGATGTGGAGCGAAGGGGACGAGGATCTAGCGCGCTCTCTCGTGCACCCGGACTACGATCCGAGCTGGGTAAGCATTCCCGCCACAGGTGCCGATCAGGTCATCCACGAGATGCGCTACTTCCGCGGCGCGTTCCCCGACCTGCGCTACGAGGTCGTGGAGCAAGCGGTGAACGGCCGGCGCGTATGGGTCCGCTACCGCGCCACCGCCACGCACGCCGGCTCGGCATGGGGCTTTGAAGCAACCGGACGTCCGGTGTCCTACGAAGGCGCGACCATACTCCTGGTGCACGGGGATGGTCGCGTTGTCGGTAGGTGGGGTGCGTTATGGTTGTACGACGTGGGGGTCGAGCTCGGCCA
>JAJCYU010000209.1 GCA_029262755.1 Anaerolineae bacterium | reverse complement strand
CGACTTCGCCGTCTCCGGTGTGGTCATCAGCGACACGGTGCCGGCCAACGTGATCTATGCCGCCGACACGCTGCCGCCGCCGGCCACCTGTACGCCGGGTGCGCCCGTGAGCGGCATGGTCGACGTCACCTGCGGCACCATCGACATCCCGGCCTCGAGCACCTACATCTATCGTATGGGATTCGTCGTGGGGCCGGACTTTGTGGCCACTACCGAGTGCGGCGAGGCGCAGATCTGCAACACCGTCACGATCATGAACCCCATGGTCGGTGACGCCGACGACACGGACACCGAGTGCGACCTGGTCAAGGACCGCGCGGACCTGATGATCATGAAGGTCGCCGGCTCGGGTGGCTCTGTCGCCGCGGGCGAAGAGTTCGAGTACATCATCACCGTGGACAACAACGGGCCGTCGTACGCCCGCGGCGTGCGCATCACCGACGACATCTTTGGGTCGCCCGGCCTTGTAATCCAGGGCGCTCCGGTCAGCGATCGCCCGGCCACTTGTGTCTCCGGCACCGGCACATTCACCTGCGACCTGACCGACCCCCTGGAGCCGTCCGGCAGCGGCGCGGGCACCGGCCGCTGGACCGTGCGCGTGACGGTGCGCGCCGACGAGACGCAGACGTTGCAAAACAAGGTGACGGTCACGACGGTCAGCGATACCTGCATCGGCACGCCGGACCCGGACCTCTCCAACAACGACGCCGAGGTCTTCGTCCAGATCGTGGACACCTCTGATCTCGAGGTCACCAAGGTGGACAGTCCGGACCCGGTCACGGCCGGCGACCAGGTGGTCTACACCATCGACGTGACGAACAACGGCCCCTCGACAGCCGACAACAGCACGATGCAGGATATTCTGCCTGCCGGGCTGACCGTGGCCTCGATCACGGGCGCCACGTGCTCGGAGACCCCGCTGGTCTCGGGCGCCATCCAGATCGACTGCAACCTGGGCACCGTCATCAGCGGCACGACGAGCACGGTGATCATCACCGCGGACGTTGACCCCAACCTGCCCGATGGCACCCAGCTCAACAACTCGGCCGAGGCGGCCAGCGACAGCCACGACCCGAACAACGCCAACAGCATCGCCTTCGCCGAGACGCAGGTGGAGGGTTCGGCGGACCTGTCGATCTCGAAGTCCGCGTCGCCGGCCGTCGTAACGGCGGGCGAGGTGGTGCAGTACACCTTGGACGTCGCGAACGCCGGCCCCAGCGCGGCCGAGGACGTCGTCGTGACGGACGCCCTGCCCGCGGGCACGGCTTTCGCGGGCGCCGCGGTCTCCGGCGCGGTCGGCAGCTGCACGGCCTCGCCGACCCAGGTGGTCACCTGTCAGCTGCCCGGAATCCCGGCCGGCGGCAGCGCCACCATCGTGATCGACGCCTTGGTGGACGAGGGCGTGGCGGGCGGCAGCGTTCTCTCGAACTCGGCGAGCGTCAGCGCGGCGACGGCTGATCCCTCCGGCGCCAACAACAGCGACGGCCCCACCAACGTCACCGTGGCGGCCACGGCCGACCTGGGCATCGCGAAGTCGGCCTCCGGCTCCGGCGTGCCCGGCAGCCTGATCGTCTACACGATTGACGTGACCAACTTCGGCCCCTCCGACGCCACGGGCGTCTCGGTGGCCGAGACACTGCCGGCCGGCGTGACCTATCTCTACGACACCGACAGCTGCGGCGCCGGCGGCACGCCCTGCAGCCTGGGCACCATTCCCGCGGGCGAAACCGTGAGCTTCGAGGTGGGCGTCACCGTCGATGAGGACGCGACGGGCCTGCTGAGCAACGTGGCCACCGTTTCGGCGACGACCACCGACCCCGACGCCGGCAACGACTCGGCCTCGGCCAACGTGCTCGCGCGGCCCACCGCGGACCTGCGCATTCTCAAAGTCGGCAAGCCGGACGTTCGCGTCGAGCCGGGCGGGACCCTCACCTACACGATCCTGGTCGACAACCTGGGTTCCGGGACCGCGATGGGTGTGATCGTCACCGACACCCTCATATCCGACGGCGCCTACGAGATCACGGCCATCTCCGGCGCCGTGTGCACGCCGGGCGTCGGCGCATACAGCGGCTCCACGGTGCTCACCTGCGTGCTGCCAGACCTGGATCCCGGCCAACAGCAGCTTGTCGAGATCGTGGTGGACGTGAGCGCGGCGGCCAACAGCATCAACAACGTTGCCTCAGTGACCAGCGACGCCTCGGACCCCAACACGGGCAACAATCAGAGCACGGTGGAGCACCAGGTCGGCTTCGACCCGAACGCGCCCCCCGCGCCGCCGCCCACGACCGACCTGGCGGTGAGCAAGAGCGCGGACGCCGCGTCGGCCACCGCGGGCGGCAGCATCGACTACACCATCAATGTGACCAACACCGGTGTGATCACCGCAGACAACGTGTCGGTCATCGACCGCGTGCCCGCCGGCGTGACCATCACGAGCTTCGGTCCCGCCGGTTGCACCACGGGCACCGCAGGCAGCGGCGCCGATCCCTTCCAATGCGGGCTCGGCGCGCTCGCGCCCGGCGCCACCGCGGTCGTGACCTACACGGCGACGGTGGACCCGAATCTACCCGAGGGCTCGGTGCTCGAGAACGACGTCACGGTCCTGTCGGACACCCTCGACGAGAACAACGCCAACAACCGCGCTTCGGTCATCACACCCGTGACCACCGAGGCCGACCTGGCCATCAGCAAGAGCGCCAGCCCGGATCCGGTCACGGCCGGCGAGCCGCTGCAGTACACGCTCACCATCACCAACGGCGGCGCCAGCGCCGCGCGCTCGGTGTTGCTCGAAGATCCGCTGCCCGCCGGCGTGAACTACGTCGGCGCCACCGTGCTCGGCGGCAGCGGCACGTGCAGCGTCAGCCCCGGCGGCCTGGTCACGTGTGACCTGGGCACGCTGCTGCTGGACCAGACGGTGCGCGTGGTCTTCGACACCCTCGTCGACGCCTCCGTGGCGCCGGGCTCCTCGTTGACCAACACGGCCAGCGTGTCCTCCGCCACGTCCGATCCATCCACCGCGAACAACGCGGTCGCTCCCGGCGTGGCCGTCGCGGTCGTGGCCGAGGCGGACCTGGGCGTGAGCAAGACGGCCTCGCCTTCGCCCGCGCAGGCCGGCGAACCGCTGACCTACTCCATCGTCGTCACGAACGACGGCCCCAGCGACGTGACCGACGCCCTGGTCACCGACACCCTGCCGGCCGAGGTGAGCTATTCCTTCGCGACGGATCCCAGCTGCTCCGAGGCGGCGGGCGTGGTTTCCTGCGGCCCGCTGACCGTGCCGGCCGGCGGCTCGGTCTCCTTCGACATCATCGTGGATGTGGACGCGGACGCAGGCGGCGCGCCGCTGACCAACGTGGTCGAGGTGGACTCGCCCAGCGTGGACGACCCCAGCGCCGGCAACGACAGCGACACGCTGATCTCGCCGAGCGTCGCGCTGGGCGCGGATCTGCGCATCACGAAGTTCGCCAAGCCGGATGAGAGCATCTTGGCGGGCGAGTCCCTGAGCTACACGCTGATCGTGCAGAACCTGGGCCCCGGCGAGGCCACCAACGTGCTCGTCAACGACGTGCTCGTGGCCAACGGGACCTTCGACCTCTCCGCGATCAACGCCGACGTCTCCGGCAACCAGACCGGCGCGACCTGTGGCCCGGCGCCGGCCACCGGTGTGGGCCCGACCTATGCCGTGACCTGCACGCTGCCCAGCCTGCCCGTGGACAACGCGGCCGGCGACGGCACGTGGATCATGAGCTTCGACGTGACCAGCGACGAGGCCATCAGCCTGAACGACACGGCCACGGTCGTCAGCTCCGCGCCGGATCCCGACGGCTCCAACAATGACGCCGTCGTGGAGCGCAGCCTGCAGGCCTCGGCCGATCTCGCGCTGAGCAAGACGGCCGACCCTGTCGCGCCGACGGCGGGCGAGCTCGTCACATACACGCTGACCGTCACCAACACCGGGCCAAGCGAGGCGCCCGCCGTGGTGCTCATGGACCAGCTGCCGGCCGGCATCGCGCCGGTCAGCGCCGCGGCCACGGGCGGCGGCAGTTGCATCGTGGAGGGCTCCGGCAAGGTCACCTGTGCGATGGGCGACCTGGCGGACGCCGCGGTGGAGACGGTCACCATCGTCGGCCTCGTCTCGGCAGCCGTGCCCGACGGCACCTCGCTGTGCAACAACGCGATGGCCACCTCCGACGCCTTCGACACCGACGGCACGGACAGCTTCGCTCAGGCCTGCGTGGACGTGGGCGCCGAGGCGGACCTCAGCATCAGCAAGAGCGGCGCGCCCGACCCGGCCACGGCCGGCGAGGCCGTGCAATACACCTTGGTCGTGGGCAATGCCGGCCCCTCCAACGCCGCGAGCGTGGTCGTCACCGACGCGCTGCCCTCCGGCGTGAGCTATACCGGCGCGACCATCCTGGGCGGCAGCGGAACCTGCGCGTTGCAGCTGCCCAACACCGTCACCTGCAACGTCGGAACGCTGGCCGCCGGCGGCAGCCTCACCGTGCTCGTCAACGGCATCGTCGATTCGAGCGTCGCCCCGGGCGCGGGCGTGCTGGTCAACACAGCCGGCGTCTCCTCGCCGACGCCGGACCCGACCGGCGGGGACAATGCCGTGAGCGTGCCCGGCTCCGTCGTGCTCAGCGCGGACCTGAGCGTGAGCAAGACCAGCAGCCCGAACCCGGCCGTTCCGGGCGGTGAGCTGACCTATGCCGTCACCGTCGTCAACAACGGGCCCTCCGACGTGCCCGACGCCGAGGTGGTGGACGTGCTGCCGCTCGAGGCGACCTTCCTCTACGCCACGCACCCCAGTTGCGTGCTGAGCGCGGGCACCGGCCCGGGCGGCGCGGACGAAGTGATCTGCAGCCCGCTCGCCGTCGCCGCGGGCGGCAGCCTGAGCTTCGAGATCGTGGTCGAGATTGACGACGACGCGGCGGGTTCCGTCAGCAACGCGGTCGGCGTCGGCAGCCTCTCCGGCATCCCCGACCCGAACCCGGCCAACAACGACCCGCCGCCCACCGTCACCAACCTGGATGCCACGGCGGACCTCAAGATCACCAAGTTCGGCAAGCCGGACGGCGAGATCGTGGCGGGCGAGACCGTCACCTACACGCTCGTGGTGCAGAACCTGGGCCCCAGCACGGCCGCGGACGTCTTCCTGAACGACCTGATGGTGGCCAGCGGCGCCTTCCGCGTCACCGGCATCGATGCGGACGTTCTGAGCAACCAGACGGGCGAGGCCTGCACGCCGCCCAGCCCGCCGGACGTGCCCTCCGCGGGCAACCAGCTGAGCATCAGTTGTACGCTGCCCTTCCTGGCGCCGGACAACGCCGCCCAGGACGGCACGTGGATCGTCGAGGTCACCGCGGTGGCGGACGAGGCGATCAGCCTCAACAACTCCGCGACCGTCGACCACGACGGCGACGACCCGGACATGACCAACAACATGGCCATGGCCGAGCGCGAGATCACGGCCTCGGCCGATCTGGCGCTCAGCAAGAGCACGGACGAGCCCGTCAAGATCGCCGGCGGCACCATCACCTACACGCTGCAGGTCACCAACACGGGCCCCTCCGCGGCGCCCGACGTGGTGGTCATGGACCAGATGCCCACCGGCATCTCGCCCACCGGCGCCTCGGCCTCGCCCAGCGGCAGCTGCACGCTCGGCGCGGGCGGCAAGGTTACTTGTCAGCTCGGCACTCTGGCGGACGGCGAGAGCCGCGCCATCACCATCAGTGGCCCCGTGGCCACGGACATCGTCTCCGGCACGCTGCTGTGCAACGACGCGATGGCCTCCAGCGGCGCCTTCGACGACGATTCGACGAACCACTTCGCGCAGGCCTGTGTGACGGTCCAGACCGAGGTGGACCTGGTGATCGCCAAGAGCGACACGCCGGACCCGGTCACGGCCGGCGCGGCCCTGCAATACGTCATCCAGGTGGGCAACGCCGGGCCCTCCGCGGCCACGGGCGTGGTGGTGACCGACACCCTGCCCGCTGCGCTGAGCTTCGTGGGCGTGAACGTGATCGGCGGCACGGGAACCGAGAGCTGCGGCTTCGCCCTGCCCTCCTTCCTGAGCTGTTCGCTCGGCACCTTGGACGCGGGCGACACCCGCACCATCCTGCTCGACACCTTCGTCGATCCGGCCACCCCGGCCGGCACCGACGTCTTCACCAACACGGCCGGCGTCTCCTCGGACGGCGGCGAGACCGATGACACGAACAACACGGCGAGCGAGGCGACCTCCGTCCAGGCCAGCGCCGACCTCGGCGTGAGCAAGACGGCCGAGCCGAATCCGGCGGTGGCCGGCGAGAGCCTGACCTACGAGATCGTCGTGACGAACGACGGCCCCAGCGCGGTTTCCGATGCCTTGGTGACGGACACCCTGCCGGCGGGCACCACCTTCGTCTTCGCCTCCGGCGCCGTGTGCAGCGAGCCCAGCACGGGCGTGGTGGAATGCGGCCCGCTGGCGCTGGATCCGGACGAGAGCGTGGTGATCGAGATCACCGTGAACGTGGCCGAGGACGCCTCGGGTGACTTCCTGACCAACGTCGTCGAGGTGGACTCGCCGACCGTCGACGACCCGAACGCGGCCAACGACTCGGACACGCTGCTCACCGCGTTGAACGGCGCGGCGGACCTGCGCATCCAGAAGTTCGTGAAGCCGGACGGTTCCGTGGCGGCCGGCGACCTGGTGACCTACACGCTCATCGTCGACAACTTCGGGCCGTCCGCCGCGGCCAATGTGCGCATCACCGACGTGATGGTCTCCGACGGCCTCTACCAGCTGGTGGCCGTGACGGACAACCAGGGTGGCGCATGCACCACCGCGCCCGGCCTGGCCACCGACACGGTGGGCCCGAACTATCGCGCCGAGGTGGATTGCAGCCTCGCCTCTTTGGCGGCTTTCGAGCGCTGGGAGGTCGTGGTGGTGGCCGAGGCCGGCGACGAGGCGATCTCGCTCAACAACGAGGCCTTAGTCTTCAGCGACGCCGTCGACGGCGACACGAGCAACAACTTCGCCGCGGGCGCGATCCAGGTGACGGCCGAGGCCGACCTGGTCGTGACCAAGAGCGACGACCCGGACCCGGTGACGGCCGGCGAGACGGTGACCTACACCGTGGACGTGACCAACGGCGGGCCGTCGACGGCGGAGAATGTCGTGCTCATGGACCTGCTGCCGCCGGAGCTGAACGTGCTCGGCGTGGCGGGCCCCAGCTGCACGGTCGAGACCTTCGGCGACGGGCGCCAGCAGGTCACCTGCGGCGTCGGGACGCTGGCCGTGGGCGCGAGCGGCACCGTGACCATCACGGCCCTCGTGGATGCGGACGTGCCGGACGGCAGCGTGATCGTGAACGGCGCGCTGGCCACCGCGGACACCTTCGATCCGAACAACGGCAACAACAACGTGAATGAGCCGACGACGGTGGCCGCGCTGTCGACGATGACCATAAGCAAGGTCGACACGCTCGACCCCGTGGTGGCCGGGGAGACCGTTGCCTACATCGTCAATGTGACGAACTCGGGGCCCTCGACTGCGCGAAACGTGCGGCTGATTGACATCGTCGGCGCCGACGATTGGCCCTTCTTGACCCTACTGGCTGCCGAGATTACCGGTGGCGCCGGCGCGGGATGCTTCGCGGAGCCGGTGACCTACAGCGTGCAATGCGATCTGGGCGACCTGTCGGTCGGCGAGAACCGTGCGATCTTCCTGACCTTCGCGCTGGATCCGAGCACGCCGGCCGGTACGATCCTGGACGATGTCCTTGCGCTCGATGTTGATTCGCCCATAGCGCTCGGCCCCTTCACCGACATCACCGAGGACACCACCGTCGACCACCTGGCCGACGTGGGCATCACGAAGACCGCCCTCGACGCCACGCCGACGGCGGGCGGCGACCTGACCTACCGCATCGACGTGAGCAACGACGGGCCCTCCACGGCCTTCAACCTCCAGGTCACCGACCTGCTCGACGCCGACCTGAGCTACCTCTACGCCACCTCGGCCACCTGCACCGAGGCGGCGCAGCTGGTCACCTGCGACGTGGGCGACCTGCTGCCGGGCCAGAGCCTGAGCTTCGAGATCACCGTCGAGGTGGACGAGGCCGCGAGCGGCACGCTCGACAACACGGCGACCGTCACGTGGGAGAGCCTGGACGCCACCGCGGCGGGCACGGGCAGCGGCGGCTCCGCCGCCGACCTGGAGACGGTCAACCTGGACGCCGTGGCGGACCTGGCGGTCAAGAAGTACGGCCTGAACGGCAGCGTTGCCGCGGGCGAGACCATCAGCTACACGGTCGTCGTCGACAACTGGGGCCCGAGCGTGGCCACGGGCGTGATCATCACGGACGTGATCAGCTCCGACGGCGCCTTCACCATCACGGGCATCGACCCCGAGGGCGTCTGCGCCGCCACGACGCCGGCCACGCCGGCCGCGGCCGGCCCCGGCAACGCGACGATCACCTGTGACATCACGAGCATCGCGCCCAACGAACAGCTCGTCTTCACCATCGGCGTGACGGCCGACGAGGCGCAGCAGATCTCCAACACGGCCACGATCGCCTCCGACGCGGCCGACCCCGATGTGAGCAACAACCAGGCGATGGCGGTGCTGTCGGTGGACGCCGAGGCGGACCTCGCGATCACGAAGACGCAGTCGGGCGGCGACCTGATGGCCGGCGGCACCGTCGAGTGGACGGTGACGGTGACGAACATCGGCGACTCCACGGCGCCCAACTCCACCCTCTTCGACCGCCTCCCGCCGGGCATCGTGCTGACGGCGGTGGGCGGCGACGTCTCGCTCGCCTCGTGCGACACGGGCACGCCGGGCGACCCGGCGGACCTCTTCCGCTGCGGCCTCGGCACGCTGGCCGTGGGCGAGACGGCGACGGCGATCCTCACCGCGAGCATCCCCTCCGACCTGCCCGACGACACCGTGCTCGAGAACGACGCTTGGGCGGGCTCCGACGCCTTCGACCCGGACAACAGCAACAACCAGGCGAGCACGATCTCGATCGTGAACTCGTTCACAGAGATCGGTGTCTCCAAGAGCCCGAGCGTGAACCCGGTTGCCGCGGGCGACGAGATGGACTACCTGCTGACCGTCGAGAACCTCGGCAGTGCCGTGGCGTACGACGTGACGGTCGAGGACACGCTGCCGGCCGTCTACGAGCTGCTGGGCACGAGCATCGCCCGTGGTGTGGGCATTACCACGGCGGGTCAGGGCGGCGCCTGCACGCTCGGCGGCTTAGGTGTCAACTGCCAGCTCGGGGCCATGCCGGTCGGGGAAGTGGTGCACATCACGTTGCACGTGCGCGTGCGCCCGGACGCGGTGCCCCCCGCCGTCATCTCCGGGGACACCACGGTCGGAAACTCGGTAATCGCGACCGCCTCGAACGCTGACGGCGATACGGACTCGCACACCGAAACGATCACCCGAGTCACGGACATCGGCGTCGAGAAGACCGCGCTCGACCCCACGATCATCGCGGGCGACGAGGTCACCTTCGAGATCACCGTCTCCAACGACGGTCCCTCGGACTACAACGTCGATCCCGGCAGCGGCGCGATCGTCTTGACCGACGTCTACGATGCGGCCGTGTTGGAGTTCCTCTCCGATACGGACTCTTGCAGTGTCACCGTACCGGGCGTGCTCAGCTGCACCATCGGCACACTCCAGGCGGGCGGCAGCGTGACGTTCCGGGTCACCTTCCGCGTGCTCGAGGACGCGCCGCTCGGCCTGACGACCAACAGCGCCACAGTGCCGGAGCCGCCGGCCACGACCGATCCCAACACCGCGAACAACTTCGACGACGCGGACACCTTCGTGGAGGCCCACGCCGACCTGCGCGTGCTCAAGTTCGGAAAGCCGGACGGCCAGGTGGCCGCCGGCGAGACGCTGACCTACACGCTCATCGTGGACAACCTGGGGCCGAGCTTCGCGCACGGCGTGGTGGTCACGGACGACATCGTGGCGGACGGCCCTTTCAGCACCGCCGTGGCCGATGCGGACGTGGGCGACACCTACACGACGGAAAGCTGCAGCGTCATCGTCATCTCGCCCACGCGCCAGCAGGTGGTCTGCTCGCTCGGCGCGGACGACATGCCGGTCTTCGACCCCTCCAACGGCGAGGGCAGCTGGACCATCCTGGTGGCCGTCACGGCCTCCGAGGCGATGGACATCAACGACTACGCGCGGGTCTCCAGCGACGACCTGGACCCGGACTTCGGCAACAACACGGCCTTCGTGCAGCATGAGGTCACGGCCGTGGCGGATCTCTCGGTCAGCAAGACAAGCATCGGCCAGCTGGGTCCGAACGACTGCGCCGGCACGGTCTTCGCCTCCATCGGCGACGTGACCCCCGGCGGCTTGATCACCTACACGCTCACGGCCACGAACAGCGGCCCATCCACGGCCGACAACGTCGTGCTCGTGGACCGGCTGCCGGCCGGCATCACGGTGCTCGGCTACACGGCCGACCAGGGCAGCTGCGCCACCGGCACGCCGGGCAGCGCGCTCGACCGCTTCACCTGCGGCCTGGGCGAGCTGGCCGTCGGCGCGAGCGCGGTGGTCACCATCAGCGCGCTGGCGGACGCCGATCTGGGTGAGGGCGTGCTCGAGAACGACGTCACGGTAAGCAGCGACTCCTTCGACGATAACAATGCGAACAACGCCACCTCGCAGATCTCCACCCTGCAGCCGCGCGCGGACCTGGCCATCGCCAAGGACGCGCCGGCCACCGTGCTCGCGGGCACGGGCATCGAGTACAGCCTGACGGTCACCAACACCGGCCTGTCGATGGCCGAGGACGTCGAGGTGGTCGACACGCTGCCGGCGGGCGTGAGCTTCACCGGCAGCAGCATCGTCGGCGCCGGCGGCACCTGCGCCGAGACGACTACCGGCACCGTGGTCTGCCAGCTGGGCAACGTGATGCCCGGCGACGTCGTGCGCATCACGCTGCGCGGCCAGGTGGATGCGACCACCGGCGGCACGCTGAGCAACATCGCCACCGTGACCACCGACACCGTGGACCCCTGTGACACCAACGACACGGCCACGGCCGATACTGCGGTGGCCCTGGGCGCCGACCTGCGCATCGAGAAGACGGTGGACAACAACATGCCCACCGCCGGCGAGACGGTCCGCTACACGATCAAGGTCACGAACCTCGGTCCGTCGGCGGCCATGACGGTCACCGTGACCGACACGCTGCCCTCTGGCGTGACCTATCTGACCGACTCCACGGGCGGCGACTGCGACGCCAGCGGCCCGCCGCTGGTGATCTGCAGCCTTGGCGACCTGCCGCCGGGCGGCATGACGAGCTTCACGATCGACGCGACGGTGGACGCGGACGTGCCGGACGGCACGGCGCTCACCAACACGGCGACGGTGGGCTCCGAGACGCCGGACCCGAACACGGACAACAACACGGACGCCATCGAGGTCATCGTCGGCTCCGGCTATGACCTGCGCATCCAGAAGTTCGTCAAGCCCGACAACGAGGCATCCGCCGGCGACACGGTCACCTACACGGTGCTCGTGGACAACTTCGGCCCCTCCACGGCCGGCAACCTGATCGTGACGGACACGATGATCGCCAGCGGTCCCTACGTGGTCGAGGCGATCACGTCGACGGTCGGCGGCGCGCCCATGGGCGCCTGCGCCGCCGCGGCGCCGTCCGCCATCGGCACGCCGACCGGCGGGCCGAACTTCGAATTCAACTTCCGCTGCGACCTCGGCACGCTCGATCAGTTCGGGCGCTGGGAGATCGTGGTGGTCGCCTCGGCCCAGGACGCGATCTCGCTCAACAACCAGGCCTGCGTCGTGGCCGACGGCCTGGACGCCGACATCGGCAACAACTGCGTCGACCGCGCCCTGCGCATCGAAGCCACGGCCGACCTCGCGTTGGACAAGCGCGTGAACGGCCTGGTGGCCACGACGGCCACGGTGGGCAATCCCATCCACGGCGGCGACATCGTCACCTACACGTTGACGACCACCAACAACGGTCCTTCGCAGGCGGAGAACGTGGTCCTCACCGACCAGATCCCGCCGGAGCTCAACGTCGACGTGCCCGGCATCACGGCCGTCGTCAGCGATCCGGCCGGCACGGGGAGCTGCTCGCTCACCCCGGCCAACGAGCTGACCTGTGGCCTGGGCACGCTGAACGCGGGCGCCACGGCCGTGGTGACGTACACGGCGTGGATCGACGCCGAGGTGCCGAACTTCACCGAGTTGGAGAACGGCGCGCTGGCCACGGCCGACACCTTCGACCCGACCATCGCGAACAACTACAGCGTGGCGGAGGTCGAGACTTTCGCGATCGCGGAGTTGGAGCTTACGAAGACCGACGAGCCGGATCCCGTGGTGGCCGGCGAGATCGTCACCTATGAGATCGTCATCTTCAACACGGGTCCATCTCCGGCTCCGAACGTGGTCATCCACGACACGATCGGGCCCGACGACTGGCCCTACCTGACGCTTCAGTCCTTCGGGCTAACAGGCGGGGAGGCGGACTGCAACGCCGATCATGTGACATTTAACGTCTTCTGCGATGTCGGCTCGATCGAGGTGGAAGGTTCCCGCATCCTCACGCTGAGCTTTGCGGTCGATCCGAACACGCCGGACGGATTCGTACTGGACGACGAAATTGGCACCGTAAGCACCGCAGGGTCTGGGGTGAGCGTCGGCTTCCTGTTCGCGAGCGACACCACCGAAACCACCGCCGTCGTCAACGAGTCCGCCGTCGCTCTCACCAAGACGGCCGTCAGCCGCAGCCAGACCCCGGCAGGCACCGACGAGTTCGGCAACCTGATCGCGGTCGCCGGCGGCACGTTGACCTACGAGCTGAGCGTCACCAACGAGGGCCCGTCGACGGCCTTCAACGTCGCGGTCAGCGACACCTTGGACGCGGCCTACAGCTACCTCTACGCCACCTCCGCCACGTGCAGCGAGGCGGCGCAGCTGGTCACCTGCGACCTGGGCGACCTGCTGCCCGGCGAGACCCGCAGCTTCGAGATCACCGTCGAGGTCGACGACGCGGCCGAGGGCCCGATCGACAACACGGCCGAGGTCACGTGGGAGAGCGCCGACGCCACGCCCGCGGGCACCGGAAGCGGCGGCACGGCTAGCGACGACGAGACGGTCGCCGTGGCCCAGATCGCCGACCTGCGCATCACCAAGTACGGCAAGCCGGACGGCAGCGTGCGCGCCGGCGAGAACCTGAGCTACACCATCGTCGTGGACAACCTGGGCCCGAGCGTGGCGCGCAGCATCCTGGTCACGGACGTGCTCAGCTCCGACGGCGTGTTCACCATCGAAGACATCGACACCGGCGGCGCGTGCAGCAGCGTCTCGCTGGCCACGCCGGCGACGGTCGGTCCGGGCAACGTCGCCTTCACCTGCGTGATCGACGACATGGCGGTCTACGAGCAGGTGATCTTCGACGTCATCGTGACGGCCGACGAGGACCAGTCGATCAACAACACGGCCTCGGTGATCAGCCAGCAGGCCGAGGATCTGGATCAGAGCAACAACCAGGCGCTGGTGCAGCACGAGGTGACCACGGTCGCCGACCTGGAGATCAGCAAGGTCCAGAGCGGCGGCGACCTGATCGCTGGCGGCACCATCGAATGGACGATCGGCGTGACCAACAACGGCACCTCGACCGCCGAGAACGTGGCGGTCTTCGACCGGCTGCCGCCGGGCATCGTGGTCACGGACGTGACCGGCGACGCCTCGCTCGCCTCCTGTGCCACCGGCACGCCCGGCAGCGCGGTGGATCAGCTGACCTGTGGCCTGGGCACCCTGGCCGACGGCGAAAGCGCCACCTTCACGATCGTCGCGGATCTCGACGACGGCCTGCCGGACGGCACGACGCTCGAGAACGACGCCTGCACCTACAGCGACGAGTTCGATCCGGTCAACGTCGACAACTGCACGTCGACGATCTCCGAGATCGCCTCGACGGCGACGCTGGAGATCAGCAAGGCCGACGCGCCGGATCCGGTCAACGCCGGCGAGCTGCTCGACTACACGATCACCGTGACGAACACGGGCCCGTCGGTGGCCATGGACGTGGCCATCACCGACGTGCTACCCGCCGGCGTGGCGCTGCTCTCCAGCGGCATCACGCGCGGCGTCGGCGGCACGCCCGCCGGTAGCGGCGGATCTTGCGTCTACGCGCCGGCCGGCAACACGGTCGACTGCCAGATGGGCGCCATGCCCGTCGGCGAGGTCGTCGAGATCGCGCTGTCGCTGCAGGTGCTGCCCAGTGCGGTGCCGGGCGACGAGGCGGACGGCGACGTCACGCTGACGAACACCGCGGGCGCCGCGGCCTCCAATGCCGACCTCGTGTCGACGAGCGAGGACACGACGGTCTTCCGCGTCACCGACCTTTCCATCACGAAGACCGCGCAGGACGCCGCGCCGACGGCCGGCGGCCAGGTCACCTTCGAGCTCGTGGTCACCAACAACGGCCCCAGCGACTACAACGGCGACAACGGTATCGTCGTCACCGACACCTTCGATACGGCCGTGCTGGCCTACGCGGTGGACAGCGGCAGCTGCGTCGTCTCCGGCGCCGGCGAGCTCGAATGCCCGATCGGCCAGCTGGGCGCAGGTGACTCGGTCGCCTTCGAGATCATCTTCGACGTGCTCGCCGACAGCCCGCTCGGGCTGCAGGCGGCCAACAGCGCGTTGGTGGGCGCCCCGACGGACACGCTGGACCCGGATCTGTCCAACAACGCCGACGACGCCGACCTCGACGTCAACAGCGTCGCGGACCTGCGCGTGCTCAAGTTCGGCAAGCCGGACGGCACGGTGCGCGCCGGCGAGAACCTGACCTACACGCTCATCGTCGACAACCTCGGCCCGAGCTTCGGCCACGGCGTCGTGGTGACCGACGAAATCCTCTCCGACGGCCTCTTCGAGATCGTCAGCATCAACCCGGACGTCAACGGCAGCTTCATCGCGCCGACCTGCGCGCCGGCGCCGGGCAGCTTCAGCCAACGTGCGACGGTCACCTGCACGCTCAACGAGGACCTGCCGCGCTTCGAGCCGGGCAACGGCCTGGGCCGCTGGGTCATCGAGATCGTGGTGACGGGCGAGGACGGCGCGTCGATCAACGACATCGCCAGCGTCACCAGCAACGACCTCGATCCGGACGCCTCGAACAACCAGGCGATCGCGCAGCACGAGGTCACCGAGGTGGCCGATCTCTCGATCGACAAGACGGCGCTGGGCCAGGTCGGCTTCGAGGACTGCATCGGCACGATCAGCGAGGTGCCGGATGCCGTCACGCCGGGCCTGCTGATCACCTATACGCTCAGCGTCAACAACGCCGGCCCCTCGCCGGCGGAGAACACGCAGGTCAGCGACCGGCTGCCGGCCGGTCTGCAGGTGATCGACTACGCCGCGGACGGCGGCAGCTGCTCCACCGGCACGCCGGGCAGCGCCGTGGACCGCATGGTCTGCACGCTGGGCGAGCTCCTGCCGGGCGAGACCCGCCTGATCACGATCACGGCGCTGGTCGACCCGCGGATCAGTGAGCCGCAGGGCATCGAGGCGGTCATCGAGAACGACGCGTTGGTGACCAGCAACGTCTTCGACGACGACAACAGCGACAACGTGGACTCGTCCATCGTGAGCATCGATGGGCGGGCCGATCTGATGCTAATCAAGGAAGCACCCGCCGCAGTCTTGGCCGGCGATCCGATCCAATACCTGATCCAAGTCTTCAATCGCGGCCCGTCCATGGCGCACAACGTGAAGGTATTCGATAGCCTGCCGGCTGAACTCACCCTTCTAAATGCCTATGTGGTCAATCATCCAGGGACCTGCGCGGAGCTCGGAAGCGGGCCCACCGTGACCCTCGTGACTTGCGATCTTGGCACAATGCTCCCGACCGACGGTGCCGCCATCGTCGTGAACGCGGTGGTCGACGCAGACGCGAGCGGCACGATTGACAACGAGGCGAGTGTTAACAGCAACGCCACGCTCGACTTCTGCCAAGCCAACAACGTGGCCGAGGTCGTGACCGAGATCGGCACCGGCGCCGACCTGGCCATCGACAAGTCGGTCGACGATAATATGCCGACCGCCGGCCAGACGGTGCGCTTCACGCTCGACGTGACCAACCTCGGTCCGTCCGACGCCATCGGCGTGGTCGTCACCGACACCCTGCCCGCCGGCCTGACCTATCTCACCGACAGCCTTGGCGGTGCGTGCGACGCCTCGTCGCCGCCGCTGGTGGTCTGTGATCTCGGCGACTTCACGCCGGGCCAGTCGCAGAGCTTCACGATCGACGCCACGGTGGACGCCGGGGTCGCCGAGGGCACGCCGCTGGTCAACAGCGCCGAGGTCCAGAGCGAGACGCCGGACGGCAACCAGGGCAACAACGTGGACGCGGCCGAGATCATCGTTCGCGCCGTGCACGACCTACGCATCCAGAAGTTCGTGAAGCCCGACAACGTGGCCTCCGCGGGCGAGACCGTGACCTACACGGTGCGCGTCCAGAACTTCGGGCCCAGCGTGGCGCGCAACCTCATCATCAGCGACGTGATGCTGGCGGACGGCCCCTACGTGGTCTCCGCGATCACGTCGACGGTGCTCGGGGCGCCGGCCGGCAGCTGCACGGCGACGCCGCCGAGCGCCATCGGCACGCCCGCGGGCGGTCCGAACTTCGAGTTCCGCTTCGACTGCGCGCTCGACGCGCTCGCGGTCAACGGCGAGTGGGAGGTCGTCCTGATCGCCGAGGCGCAAGACGAGATCACGCTCAACAACGAGGCCTGTATCACGAGCGACGGCACGGATCCGAACACGGGCAACAACTGTGTCGACCGCGCGATCCTGATCGATTCCTCGGCCGATCTGCAGCTGGAGAAGCGGGTCAACGGCCTGCTCTCCGACACGGTCGTCGTGGGCGATCCGAGCGACGGCGGCGAGATCGTGACCTACACGATCGCGGTCGAGAACCTGGGCCCGAGCGCGTCGGAGAATGTGGTCATTGCGGACCTCATCCCGGACGAGATCACCGTCATCGCGCCGAGCCTCGCCATCACCGGCGCGGGCAGCTGCGCCCTGTCGCCGGCCAACGAGCTGGCCTGCGGTCTGGACACGATGGCCGCCGGCGAGATCGTGACCGTGACTTTCGAGGCTTGGGTGGACGCCGACGTGCCGGCCGGCACGCGGCTGGCCAACGGCGCCACGGTGCGCGCGGACACGGCCGACCCGGACAACAGCAACGACTACGGCGTGGCCGAGCTCATCGCGACGCCGGAGGCGGACCTGAGCCTGATGAAGACCGCCCAGCCCGCCACGGTGACCGCCGGCACGGCGCTGCAGTACACCATCGTGGTCAGCAACACCGGCCCGTCCACCGCGCGCGACGTGGTGGTCATCGACGACCTGCCGGACGGCCTGAGCGTCACCGGCACGCAGATCCTGGACGGCACGAGCCTGCCGGTGGCCGGCGCGAGCTGCGCAACGGAGCTGGGCACGAACGTCCTGACCTGTACGGTCGGCGACCTGGACGTGGACGAGACGGTCCGCGTCGTGGTAGACACGCTGGTCGACGCCGACCTGACCTCGGTCGATAACCCGCTGACGAACGCGGCGAGTGTCGTGAGCGGCACGACCGATCCGAGCGCCATCAACAACAGCGACAGCGTCGACGTGGCGCTGGAGCATGACGCGCCCGTCGAGATCACCAAGACGGCCGTCTCGCGCAGCACGACGCCGGGCGGCGACGACGACGGCGGCACGATCGTCGCGACGGCCGGCGGCACGCTCTCTTACGAGATCGTCGTCGAGAACCCGGGACCGTCGACCGCCTTCGGCGTCGTCGTGACCGACACCTTGGATGCGGCCTACACCTACCTCTACTCGACCTCGGCCGGCTGCTCGGCGGCCGGTCAGGACGTGACCTGCGACCTGGGCGACCTGCAGCCGGGCGAGAGCCGCAGCTTCGAGATCGTCGTTGCGGTGGACGCCGCGGCGGAGGGCCCGATCGCCAACGAGGCCTTCGCGGCCTGGACGCTGGGCGACGGCACGCTGCTGGGCACCGCGGACGACGAGTCGACGCCCGTCGCGCAGATCGCCGACCTCAAGGTCCGCAAGTACGGCAAGCCGGACGGCAGTGTCCGCGCCGGCGAGAACCTGACCTACACGGTGGTCATCGACAACCTGGGCCCGAGCGTGGCGCGGGACGTGTTGATCACGGACATCATCTCCAGCGACAACGTCTTCACGATTCAAGCGATCGACGACAACGGCGTCTGCGACGCCGGGATCACGCCGGCGATCACGCCGGGCGTGACGACCGGCGGACCGGGCGACTTCGTCTTCACCTGCGCCATCGACGAGCTCGACGTGCTCGAGCAGCAGCTGCTGACGCTGGTGGTGCGCGCCGAGGAAGACCAGTCGATCAACAACACGGTGTCCATCGGCAGCGGTCAGGCCGAGGACCCGGATCAGAGCAACAACGACGCGATCGTCGAGCACGACGTGACGACCGTGGCCGACCTGGAGCTCAGCAAGGTCCAGAGCGGCGGCACGCTGATCGCCGGCGAGACGATCGAGTGGACCGTGACGGTCACGAACACCGGCCCGAGCACGGCCGAGAACGTGATCGTCTACGACCGGCTGCCGCCGGGCATCACGGTCACCGACGTGACGGGCGACGCGACCCTCGCGGGTTGCTCGACCGGCACGCCGGGCAGCGCGGCCGACCGCCTGAGCTGCGGCCTCGGCACGCTGGCCGCCGGCGAGAGCGCGAGCTTCACGATCGTCGCTGACCTGGACGACAACCTGCCCGACGGCACATTGCTCGAGAACGACGCCTGCGCCTTCAGCGACGAGTACGACGCCAACAACGCGAACAACTGTGCCTCCACGATCACCGAGATTGCGTCGGTGGCGGAGCTCGAGATCACCAAGAGCGACGCGCCGGATCCGGTGATCGCGGGTGAGCGGCTCGAGTACGCGATCAGCGTGACGAACAACGGCTCGTCGGTGGCCCACGATGTCTTCGTCAATGACAACCTGCCGGCGGGCATGAGCCTGGTGTCCTATGAGATCCTGCGCGGCGTGTCGGGTACTCCGTCGGGCAGCGGCGGCGTCTGCCAGGACTACAGCGGCGGCTTCGGCGTGGTCGGTTGCCAGCTCGGCGACATGCCGGTGGGTGAGTTCGTCAGCATCCAGCTGGAGGTCGCGGTGGCGCCCGACGCGGTGCCGGCGGCCGACGTGGACGGCAGCATCCTGGTGACGAACGCGGTGAGCGCCAACGGCAGCAACGCACCGCTGGTGAACGGCAGCGCGCAGACCACAATCAACCGCGTCACCGACCTGTCGATCGACAAGATCGCCCTCGACGACACGCCCGTCGCCGGCGAGCAGGTGACCTACCAGATCACGGTCAGCAACGCTGGCCCGAGCGACTACAACGGCGACGACGGCATCGTGGTCACCGACACCTACGACATCGCGGTCCTGAGCTACGCGGTTGACTCGGACACCTGCGCCCTCGCGGCGGCGGGTGTGCTCGAGTGCTCGATCGGTCAGCTTGAGGTGGGCGATTCGACCAGCTTCGAGATCACCTTCGACGTCCTGGCCAACAGCCCGCTGGGCAACCAGGTGGCCAACAGCGCCGAGGTGCCGGTCCCGGCCGACACGACCGACCCGAACCTCGCCAACAACGTCGACGACGCGGACACCTTCATCGAGTCCGTGGCGGATCTGCGCGTGCTGAAGTTCGGCAAGCCGGACGGCAGCGTGCGCGCCGGCGAGCTCCTGACCTACACGCTCTTCGTGGACAACCTGGGCCCGAGCTTCGGCCACAGCGTCTTCGTCACGGACGAGATCGTGTCGGACGGTGTCTTCGACATCGTCTCGATCAACCCGGACGTCAACGGCAGCTTCTTCGGCCCGCCGGCCCCGGCGTGCGAGGTCATCGCACCGCCGTCCGCCGGCGCGGGCGCTCCGGCGCCGGTCTTCGACATCAGCCAGCGTGCGACGGTCAGCTGTGAGCTGGGCGGCGACCTGCCGCTCTTCGAGCCCGGCTCCGGCCAGGGCCGCTGGGTGGTCGAGATCGTGGTCCGCTCGGACGACGGCGTGGACATCAACAACTACGCGTCGACGCAGAGCGCGGACGACGATCCGGATGCATCCAACAACACCGCGCTCGCGCAGCACGAGGTCACCGAGGTGGCCGACCTGTCCATCGTCAAGACGGCGCTGGGCCAGGTGGGCCCGGAAGACTGCTTCGACACCATCCTCGAGCTGGACGACGCGGTGACGCCGGGTCTGCTGATGACCTACACGCTGACCATCAACAACGCCGGTCCGAGCGTGGCCGAGAACGTCCAGGTGATCGACCGCTTGCCGGTCGGCCTGACCGTGATCGACTACGCTGCGGATGGCGGAAGCTGCGCGACCGGCACGCCGGGTAGCGCCTTGGACCGCTTCACCTGCGGCCTGGGCGACGTCGGCGTCGGTGAGACGCGGCTGGTCACGATCACGACGCTGGCGGATCCGACCCTCAGCGAACCGCAGGGTGTCGAGGCGATCCTCGAGAACGACGTGATCGTCACCAGCGATGTGCTGGACATCGACAACTTCAACAACCAGGACAGCCACCTGGCCTCGATCGAGGGCAGGGCGGACCTGGCGATCAGCAAGGTCGGCCCGGACAGCGTCCTGGCCGGTGACCCGATTCAGTACACGTTGGTCGTGACGAACACCGGACCTTCGATGGCGCACACGGTCGTGGTGACCGACGCGCTGCCGGCGGCGGTGACGCTCACGGGCAGCGTGGTGATCGGCGCGGGCGGCGCCTGCAACGAGGGCCCGACGGATGCGGTGACCTGCGAGCTGGGCAACATGATGCCCGGCCAGGTGGCCACCATCGTGCTCAGCGGAGTAGTTGACGAGGACGCCACAGGCGACCTGGTCAACCTGGCCGGCGTGCGCAGCGTGACGCTGGATCCGTGCCTGGACGACAACAGCACCGCCTTCATCACCGAGCTCGGCACAGGTGCCGACCTGGTGATCGAGAAGACCGTCGAAGACAACATGCCGACGGCCGGCGGGGACGTGCGCTTCACGTTGAAGGTCACGAACCTCGGCCCGTCGGACGCCATCAACGTCGTGGTGACGGACACCCTGCCGGTGTCAGTGACCTACGTGACCGACTCGACTGGTGGGCTGTGCTCGCTGGCCGCGCCGGGACCGAACGGCGAGGACGTACTGGTCTGCGCGATCGGCGACATTGCCGCCGGCGACATGCGGACGATCACGATCGACGCGGACGTCGACCCGGCCGTGGCCGACGAGACGGTCCTCAAGAACGTGGCCGAGACAAGCTCCGACACCGCGGACCTCGACACCTCCAACAACATGGACATGATCGAGATCGTGGTCCAGGCCATCAACGACCTGCGCATCTTCAAGTTCGTCAAGCCGGACGATTCGGTGCAGGCCGGCGACACCATCACCTACACCGTCTTCGTGGACAACCTCGGACCCTCCGTGGCGCGCAACGTCCTGATGACGGATACGATGGTGGCCAGCGGTCCCTACACCGTGACCTCGGTCACGGCAGACCTCGGCGGCGTCTGCACGCCTGCCGTGCCGCCTGCGGTGCCGGTCAATAACAGCAACTTCCTCTTCGAGTTCGGCTGCGGCTTGGACGCGCTGGGCGTGCTCGATCGCTGGACGATCGAGCTGGTGGCCATCGCGGCCGACGAGATCTCGCTCAACAACGAGGCGCGGGTCCTGTCGGACGGCACGGATCCGGACCCGAGCAACAACTTCGTGGACGTCTCGCTGAACATCGACGGCACCGCCGATCTCGCGCTCGAGAAGCGCGTCGACGGCGCGCTGTCGACCACCGCCGTGGTCGGTGACCCGGCGGACGGCGGGCAGATCGTGACCTACGCGATCTCCGTGACCAACCAGGGTCCGTCGGCGGCCGAGAACGTCATCGTGACGGACGCGTTGCCGCCCGAGATGAACGTGGTCGTGACCTCGCTCACCGCGACGGTGGACGATCCCTTCCACCTGGCCAGCTGCGAGCTGACGCCGGACAACCTGATCACCTGCGGCCTCGGCACGATCAACGCCGGTGGCATGGGCCTGATCCGATTCGAGGCCTGGATCGATGCCGACGTGCCTGCGGGCACGGAGCTCGAGAACGGTGCCTCGGTCACCGCCGACACCTTCGACCCGAGCCTGGCCAACAACTTCGGCACCGCCGAGGTCGAGGCCGCGGCCCTGTCGGATATCTTCCTGCAGAAGCAGGACGCACCGGATCCGGTTGTCGCCGGCGAGTTCGTCGAGTACCGCATCGTGGCGCGCAACGACGGCCCGTCCGTCGCGCGCAACGTGCGGTTGCTGGACAACCACGGCAGCGATTTCCAGTACCTGGAATTGGTCGACGTCTCGACCAACGGCGGTCCGGAGGCCGAGTGTCACCCGGTCGAGCTCGGCAACGCCATCCGCTGTGACCTGGGCGACATGCCCGTCGGCGAGACGCGCGTCGTGACGCTGCGCTTCCTCGTCGACCCGTCTGCGCCCGGTCCGCTGACGCTGACCGACAACCTGACGATCTTCGGCGACTCACCGCTGACGGTGGCCGCCGGTAGCGACACCACCGAAAGCACGGTCGTCGCCTACGAGGCACCGGTGACCATCAGCAAGACGGCGGTCTCGCGCAGCCAGACGCCCGCGGGCACCGACGAGCAGGGCAACCTGATCGCGGTGGCGGGCGGCACGCTCACCTTCGAGATCACGGTGGCCAACCCGGGCCCGTCGACCGCATACGGGGTCGTCGTGACCGACACGCTGCCGGCCGAGTTCACCTACCTCTACGCCACATCCGCCACCTGCGCGGGCGGTCCGCCGGTGACCTGCACGCTCGGCGATCTCCTGCCGGGCGAGAGCGGCACCTTCGAGATCGTCGTCGCGGTGGACGCGGCGGCCGAAGGCCCGATCACCAACACCGCGGAAACCGGTTGGACGCTGGCTGACGGCACGGCGCTGTTCAACAGCGACGACGAGACCGTGGCTGTGGCCCAGCTGGCCGACCTGCGCATCAAGAAGTACGGCAAGCCGGACGGGGACGTCCGCGCCGGCGAGTTGCTGACGTACACGGTCGTGGTCGACAACCTCGGGCCCAGCGTGGCGCGCGGCAACCTGATCACGGACATCCTGTCCAGCGACAACGTCTTCGACATTGTCGAATTCGACACGGGCGGCGTGTGCGACGGCGGTATCTTCGACGCCGCCGGCGCACCGTTGGCCATCCCGGCCATCGGTGTCGGTCCGGGCGACGTACTCGTGACCTGCGCGGTCGACGACCTCACGGTCTACGAGCAGATCATCCTCACGGTGGTCGTGACCGCCGACGAAGATCAGTCGATCAACAACACCGCCACGGTGCTCAGCCTCCAGGCCGAGGATCCGGATCAGGACAACAACCGCGCGATGGTGCTGCACGACGTGACGACCATCGCCGACCTCGAGATCGACAAGGTCCAAAGCGGCGGCAGCCTGATTGCAGGCGAAGACATCGAGTGGACCGTGTCGGTGACCAACCTGGGTCCGTCGACGGCCGAGAACGTCACCGTGCTCGACCGGCTGCCGCCGGGCATCGTCGTCACCGCCATGAGCGGCGACGCGGGTCTGGGGAGCTGCGAGACCGGCACGGCCGGTAGCGCCTTCGACCAGCTCACCTGCGGTCTCGGAACGCTGGACGCGGGCCAGTCGGCGACCTTCGTCATCACCGCGGACATCGACGCCGACCTGCCGGACGGCACGATCCTGGAGAACGACGTCCACGTGGCCTCGGACGAGTACGACGACAACAACGCGAACAACTTCGCCTCGACGCTGTCGACGGTGGAGAGCTTGGCGGTGCTCACGATTGAGAAGGAGGTCGAGCCCGCGGCGCTGGCGGCCGGCGAGTCCCAGACGGTGGAGATCCTCCTGATCAACGATGGGCCCTCGGTGGCCATGGACGTGTGGGTGGGCGACATTCTCCCCTTCCCCGGCCTGCTGGTCACTGACTGGCAGATCCTGCGCGGCCAGCTCGATTCGCCCGCGGGCAGCGGCGGCTCTTGTGTCATCGACAACCCGGGCAACCCGAGCGCAATCGTCGAGTGTCAGCTTGGCTCGATGCCGGTCGGCGAGCGTGTCCAGGTCCTGCTCACGGTCTTCGCGCCGCCGAACCTCATCCCGCCCGGGGACGTGGACGGCACCATCAGCGGCGAGAACGAGGCCGCGGCCGCGGGCTCCAACGCAGCCTTCGTGAGCGCCTTGGCGCCGGTCGAGTACGAGCGCGTCACCGACCTGCGAGCAGAGAAGTCCGTGCTGGACAATACGCCGGTAGCCGGCGAGCAGGTGACCTTCTCGGTCACGGTTTGGAACGACGGCCCATCGGATTACAACAGCAGCCTGGACGACATCGTGGTCGTCGATACCTTCGACACCGCGGTGCTGGCGTACCTGGTGGATAGCGACGACTGTGCGCTGACCGCGCCGGGCGAGCTGACGTGCACGATCGGTCAGCTGCCGGCAGGCGAGTCCTCGACCTTCGAGATCACCTTCGCGGTCCTCGAGAACGCGCCGCTCGGCCCGTCGGTCAACGTGGCCGAGGTTCCCGTGCCGCTGGCAACCGAGGATCCGAACCCGGACAACAACATCGACGACGCAGACATCTTCGTCGAGAGCGTCAGCGACCTGCGGATTGAGAAGTTCGGCAAGCCGGACGGCAGCGTCCGCGCCGGCGAGCTGCTGACCTACACGCTGATCGTGGACAACCTCGGCCCGAGTTGGGCGCACAACGTGGCCATTACGGACGAGATCGTCAGCGACGGCGTCTTCGATATCGTCTCGATCAACCCTGACGTGAACAGTGACTACGCGGGTCCGACCTGCGTGATCGACGGGCCGAACAACGGCCTGTTCAACGCCCCCGCGCCGCAGACCGACCTCAACCAGCGCGCCACGGTGCGCTGCGCCTTGGGCGAGGACATGCCCGTATTCGACCCGCCGGCCACATCCGGCCGCTGGATTGTCGAGATCGTGGTCACGGCCGATGAGGGCGTGGACATCAACAACCTCGCCAGCGTCTCGAGCAGCGACATCGATCCGGACAACAGCAACAACACCGCGTTGGCGCAGCACGAGGTCACCGAGGTCAGCGACCTCGAGGTGAGCAAGTCGGCCGTTGGTATGGTCGGCCCGGAGGCCTGTGGCGCACCGCCGCTGCCGATGCCGGACATGGTGACGCCCGGCCTCATGCTGACCTACACCGTCGTGGTCACGAACACCGGCCCGTCGGACGCGGAAAACGTGCAGCTGACCGACCGGCTGCCCTATGGTCTGACCTTGGTAGGCTACAGTTTGGACCGTGGTCGCTGCGCCACCGGCACGCCGGGCAGCGCGGCCGACAAGCTCACCTGCGGCCTGGGTGACATGAATGTAGGCGATACTGCGACGCTGACGGTCAATGCGCTGGTCGACTTCGACTACCCGGACCTCGGATGGCTCGAGAACGACGCCTTCGCCCTGAGCGACAACTTCGACGACGACAACGCCGACAACTACGTCTCCAACCTCACGCAGGCCAAGGCGCGCGCCGATCTGGCGATCACCAAGTCCGGTCCGGCCGCCGTCACGGCGGGTGAGGCGATCCAGTACCAGCTGACGGTGGCCAACGCCGGTCCGTCGCTGGCGCGCGACGTGGTCGTCACGGATACCCTGCCCGCGGACGTCACCTTTGTCTCGGCGCAGGTCTTTGGTTCGGCTGGAAGCTGTGCCGAGGGCCTGACCGACGCGATCACCTGCGAGTTGGGTGATCTGGCGCCGGGCACCGTGGTCACGATCGTGATCAACGGTCAGGTCGACGCCGACGCGCCGGCAGGGCCGATAAGCAACGTGGCCGGCGTCACCAGCGCCACGACGGACCCGTGTCTTGCAGACAACACGGCGGATGCGACGACCGAGATCGGCACCGTTGCCGACCTGGTGGTCGATAAGACGGCAAGCACCAACGAGCCGGTCGCCGGCGGCACGATCGAGTACACGATCTCCGTCACCAATGACGGCCCGAGCGATGCGGAGAACGTGGTGGTCACCGACACGTTGCCCGTGGGCATTACGGCCGTCCTCACCGACCCGACACCGCCGACCTGCCAAATCTTGGCCGGTGCCGGCCCGGGCGGCGTTGACTTGGTGGTCTGCACATTCGGCACGATGGTCGCCGGTCAGATGGAGAGCTTCACCATCCTGGCCGACGTCGATCCGAACCTCACGCCTGGCACGCTGGTCAAGAATACGGCGCTCGCGACGAGCACCACGCCGGATCCGGACGCCGAGAACAGCATGGACATGGTGCTCGGCCGTGTGGTGACCATCGCCGACCTGCGGGTTCGCAAGTTCGGCAAGCCGGACGAGACGGTCCGCGCTGGTGAACTGCTTACCTACACCATCATCGTCGACAACCTCGGTCCGAGCTTCGCCAACAGCGTGGTCGTGACCGACGAGATCGTCTCGGATGGCGTCTTCGACATCGTCAGCGTCAACGCCGATGTCGGCCTGGACTTTGGGGGAGCGGCGAGCTGCGACCCGACCAGCGGCACCTTCAGCCAGCGCGCCGAGGTCGTCTGTCGCCTCGATACACAACTCGCCACCTTCGATCCCGGCAGCAGCAATGGCCGCTGGACGGTCGAGATCGTGGTGACGGCGCCCGAGACGCAGGACATCAACGACGTGGCGAGCGTGAGCAGCCTCGACGTCGATCCGGACCCGTCCAACAACGAGGCCTACGTCGAGCATGAGATCCTCGACACCTCCGACATCGCGGTCGTGAAGACGGCGGTGGGTGAGGTCGTCGGCGAGGCATGCTTCATCGAACCGGTGACCGACCAGGTTACCGCCGGCCTCGGTATGACCTACACCATTCAGGTCACCAACTTCGGACCGTCGACGGCGGAGAACGCGATCCTGATCGACCGGCTGCCGGCCGGCGTGACGGTCACCGGCTACGAGACGACCATCGGTGGCTGCGAAACGGGCACGGCGGGCAGCGGCATCGACAAGCTGACCTGCGGCCTCGGTTCGATCCCGGTGGGCGGCACGGAGACCGTGACGATCACCGCGGTGGTCGATCCGGCGCTGGCGGATGGCTCGATCCTCGAGAACGATGCCTTCGCCATCAGCGACAACATCGAACCGCTCAACCCGAACAACTACGACTCCAACCTCACCGTGGTTGGCACCAACGCCGACCTGGTGGTCTCCAAGAGCGACACGCCGGACGATGGCGTGCTCGCGGGCGAGGCCATCCGCTACACGCTGACGGTGACCAACACCGGCCCGAGTGTGGCGACGGAGGTCCTGTTGACCGACGATATCCCCGCAGGCGTCACGGTCGACGCGGCAACGGTGCTTGGTGTGGGCGTACCATGCACGGTTCTGGCCAACGGCGACGTGGCCTGCGACCTCGGTGCGCTGGCCGTAGGCGAGATCGCCTTGATCCAGATCGACGCCCTGGTTGACAGCGACGCCATCCCCGGCGGCGCGAACGCGCTCGTGCTGGACAACGTAGCAACCGTGGACGCCGCGACGAGCGATTGTGATACGGCCGACAACACCACGGTCAACGCGCACACGGCGCTCCGGCTGGCCGATCTCGAGATCGTCAAGACCATGAGCGATGTGACACCGATCGCGGGCCGCGAGCTGGTCTACACGCTCGAGGTCACCAACCTCGGTCCGTCGGACAGCGATCCGACCGCGCCCGTGATCGTGATCGACACCCTGCCGGCCGATGTGACCTTCGAGATCGACACCGATGCTTGTGTCGAAGGCCCGGAGGACACATTGACCTGCACCTTGCCGCCGCTCGCGGCCGGCCAATCGACGAGCTTCGACGTGACCGTAGAGGTCGATCCGGATGCTACGCCGAGCGTGGGCCCGGTGCCCGACCCGACGTGGTTGACGAATATGGCGACGGTGTCTGTGGCCACGGCCGACGACACGGTCGACCCGGGTGCGCCGAACAGCGGGAACAACCGGACGGTGGCAAGTGCCTTTGTCGAGACCTCAGCCGACCTGCGCGTGCGGAAGTTCGGGAAGCCGGACGGCACGGTGCGCGCGGGCGAGCTGCTGACCTATTCGATCCTCGTCGACAACCTCGGCCCGAGCTTCGCGCACGGCGTCGTCGTGACTGACGAGATCGTCTCGGACGGTGTATTCGACATCGTCTCCATCAACCCGGATATCACCGGTGACTTCGCGGGCTCTACCAGCTGCGTGCTCGAAGCACCCTCCGGCAGCCCGACGACGGTCACCGCGGCTAACGCGGTCGGCGGTGTCGGCGCCGAGCTGATCACCGACATCTCCCAGCGCGCGACGGTCAGCTGTGAGCTGACCGAGTTGCCGGTCTTCGGCCCACCGAACGGCGAGGGCCGTTGGATCATCGAGATCGTGGTCACAGCGGACGAGGGCGTGAGCATCAACAACGTCGCCTCGGTAAGCAGCGACGACGACTACGACGAGAACTTCGCCAACAACGAGGCATTTGCGCAGCATGAGGTCACCGAGGTGAGCGACCTGCGCGTCAGCAAGGAGTCGGCGGGCGAGGTGCGCGACCTAGGCTGTGATCCGCTGTATACGATCACGCCCGACCGCGTGAGCGCGGGTAGGACGCTGCTCTATACTGTGACGGTCGTCAACGGCGGCCCGTCGACGGCGGAGAACGTGCTGCTGGTCGATCGTCTGCCGCCGGGCGTGGTCGTCACAGACTACGCGGTGGTGGACGGAGACGGCCTGGCGGCCGGCGACTGCGACACCGGCACGCCGGGCAACCCGCTCGACAAGCTGACGTGCGGCCTTGGTACGTTGGCCGTCGGTGACGAGCGCATCCTCACCGTGACCGCGTCGGTTGCCGAGGGCGTGCCGGACGGCGCGCGGCTCGAGAACGACGTCTTCGTCACCAGCGACCTCTTCGATGACGACAACACGGCGAACTACGCCAGCACGATCACCCTGGTGGACGCGTCCGCGGATCTCGCGCTGAGCAAGACCGCGACGCCGACCGCCGTGACGGCCGGCGAACAGCTTGAGTACGCCCTACGCGTGACCAACCTCGGCCCGAGCACCGCCCAGGCGGTGGTCATCTCCGACACGCTGGACGCCGATCTGACGTACCTTGGCTTCCAGGTGGTGGGCGGCGTCGGCAGCTGCAGCGTCGACATCGCGAACCTCGTTACCTGCGAGCTCGGCGCCGTCGACGTCGGCCAGACGGTGACGGTCCTGATCCGCACCCTGGTCAACGAGGACGCGACGACGACGCAGATCGACAACACGGCCGTGGTGTCCAGCGATACTGCGGATCCGTGTCCGGACAACAACACGGCGGATGCCAGCGTCGGGGTGGGTCAGAACGCCGACCTGGCGATCCTGAAGACCGCAAGCGACCTGACGCCGGTGGCAGGCGAGGAAGTCAGCTTCCGCATCGACGTGCTCAACAATGGTCCCTCCGACGCGCTGAACGTGGTTGTCACGGACACCGTGCCGGCCGGCCTGGCCTTCCGCAACCAGAATGACTTCTGCAGCCAGGCGGGCAGCCTGATCACCTGTGAGGTTCCGCTGCCGGCCCCGGACAATCGACTCGCCAACGGCGAGCGCTACACCTTCGATCTGGTCTTCGACGTAACGCCGGACGTGGCGCCGGGCGCGCTCATCACGAACGTCGCGCACGTCTCAAGCGACACGCCGGACGGCTTCCTGGCCAACAACAGCGACCCGGCGGACCTCTACATTCGCACCGTCGCCGACCTGCGCGTGCGCAAGTTCGGCAAGCCGGACGCCAGGGTCCGCGCCGGCGAGATCCTCACCTACACGATCATCGTGGACAACCTCGGCCCGAGCTTCGCGCACGGGACGGTGGTGACCGACGAGATCGTCAGCAGCGAGCTCTTCGACATCGTTGCGGTCGATCCGGACGTCAACGGCAACCGCCCGACGGCCGTCTGCCGCGTGACCTCACCGAACGACGGCGCGCTGGACGTGGCCGTGCCGAACGCCGGCGCCGGTGCGCCGGGCGCCGCGTTGATCGAGGACATCGTCGAGCGCGCGACCCTAACGTGCGAGCTGCCGGACACGCCGGACGGCTCGCCGCCGTTCTCGGACGACGACCTCGAGACCTTCGGCGGCCCCTTCGGCCCAAGCGCAGGGCGCTGGGTGATCGAGTTGGCCGTGACAGCCAAGCAGACATCCAGCATCAACGACGTAGCCTCGGTGTCCAGCCTGGACGTAGATCCGGATCAGTCGAACAACGAGGCTTACGTGGAGCACCAGATCATCGACGCCGCCGACCTGGCGGTCACAAAGACGGCTATGGGTCAGAACCACACCGGCTGCTCGAACGGCATGACCGCGATCATCGACGAGGTGACGGCTGGTGGTGAGTTGGTCTACACGGTCGTGGTCGTGAACCAAGGCCCCAGCGACGCGGAGAACGTGGTGCTCACCGACCGCCTGCCCCCGGGCATCGTGGTCACCGACTACCACCTCGACGCGCCGCGTGCCGAGACGACCAGCTGCAACACCGGCACGTCCGGCAGCGCGATCGACAAGCTCACCTGCGGCATCGGCCTGCTGCGCAGTCCGCGCGACGGCCAGCCGGGCGAGGTTGCAACGCTGACTATCACGTCGACGATCAACACCGACGTGGGTGACGGCACGATCCTCGAGAACGACGCCTACGCCATCAGCGATCACATCGACCTGGACAACGGCGACAACTACGTCAGCAACCTGACGACCGTCAACACCCGCGCCGACCTGGTGCTCGATGTCCTCTCCGAGGGCGAGTTCATGGGCATGGCCACACTCGGCCCGAACCCGGCCATCGCGGGCGATATCGTCACCTACGGCATCGTGGTCACGAACACGGGCAAGTCGGACGCCCGCGGTGTGAGCGTCACGGTGAAGCTGCCCGAGGGTATGCGCCTGCGCGGCGGGATCGAGCCGGGCGCGGTAACGACCGTGCTGCTGGACGGCGCGGGCGGCGCCACGACGAACGCCGCAGCGGCCGGTCTGGCCGCGGTGGACGCGGAGGGCTACGAAACCCGTCAGGCGCCAGGCGCCATCGGCGCGGTATGCGTCGAGAACCCGGTGTCGCCGGAGCTGCTCACCTGCACGATGCCCGACAACCCGGCCGGGTTGTTGCCGGCCATGGATGTGTGGCGCTTCCTGTTGGTCGCGCAGATCGACTCGGATGTCGTGCCGCCGCCGGACACCATGATCAGCCTTGAGCTCTTCGTGCAGGTATCCAGCCGCACCGAGGATCCCTGTCCCGAAAATGACCTGCAGTTCGAGACAACCCCCATCGTGCGCCGCAGCAGCGTATTCATCAGCAAGACGGACACGACGGACCCGGTGATGGCCGGCGATCGCGAGCGCTATCGCGTCCGCTTCGGCTCCAATGGGCCATCCGACGCCGACCAGGTCCGTATCACGGACACACTGCCCATCGGCTTCAAGTTCAGCCATTGCGCGCCGCTGGACCCGAATGACAGGGTCGGTTGCAGCGTGGTGGCCGGCGACGGCGTAAACACGCCGCAGATCGTCCGCCTCGACGCAATCACGATGACCAACATGGTGATGTTCGAGGACCTGGGTGTGCTGGCGGCCGGCGACGTCTTCGAGTTCTACCTCGTGGCCGATGTCGACCCAGGCTACCTGCTGGACGGTCGCGGCGACGTCGGCGCGGGCAGCGCCTGTCAGGCCTTCGCGATTGCGACGGGCTGGCCCTTCTGGGCGGCCAACGACATTCAGATCGGCAGCCGCACGGACAACGGCCGCGTGAAGGACAACTTCGACACCGAGTGCACGCGCGTCGAGGCCAAGGCCGACCTGCGCGTCACCAAGACCGACGTGCTGGACGACGGCGACGGCTTCCTCGAATGCGACCCGGTCGGCCCGGGCGGCATGGTCACCTACCAGGTCGTCGTCACCAACGACGGCATGGCGGACGCGGCCGATGTCTACCTGGTCGATTGGCTACCCGACGAGGGCGTTGCGCTCGACCCAGCCCAGGTCATGGTCGAGGTCCAGGGTGACCCGGACGCCTTCGTTGATGTACGCGACGACGGACGGATCACCGTCCAGATCGGAAACGACCCGAGCCTGATGCGCATGGGCCCGACGATGCGCGGCCGCCTGAATGCGGGCAACGCCGTCACGGTCACGATCGGCGTCATGGTCCTCGAGTCGGCCGAGTGCGGAAGCGTCCTCAACAACCGGGCGATCGTCGAGACGCGCGAGAACAACATCGAATTCCCGGCTTTGAGCACACCGACCTTCGACCCCGACCTCTCCAACAACGAGACGGTCGAGAGCACGCAAGTCGAGTGCGCCGGGCTGGAGATTCGGAAGACGGTTGCGGTCAACGGCGAGTGCCCGGGCCGAGGCGGCCAGGTGCAGGTGCCGGTCGGACGCGACGTAACCTTCTGTCTCGAGGTCAGCAATGTCGGCAGCACCTTCCTAACAGGCATTCGCATCACCGACACCCTCAAGACCTCGCGCGAGCCGTGGCCGATGGTGGTCTTCACGGACACGTTGCGAGGCGGCGCGGATGGGAAGCTGCCGCTGCGCCCGGGCGAGACGGTCAACCTCAGCTACACGGTCGACGGAGACCTGATCGAATGCGGTCTGGTGATGAACGGCGCCACGGCCACGGCCGAAGCCGTCAACTCCGGCTTCACACCGCTGCCCTGTGTGCCGGTGGAGCCGGCGCCCGAGACATCGGTTACCCTCTTCGTGCCTTGCGGCGGGGCGGACACACGCCTCCAGCTGCCGGTGCTCGGAACGGGCGACTGTGAGACCTGGATCCAGATTCAGAACGTCGGCACCGAGCCGACCACCGGATTCCTAGTCATCTGGGGCGAGCCGGGTGCTTGCCCGCCGCAGGCTGCGGGACCGCTGAAGGTCGAGTGCACGGGCCTATTGCGCCCGGGCAGCGCTTGGACCTACACCAGCGACCTGTTGCCGCCGGGTGGCCAATCCGCGATCGTCTACACGATGAACGCACAGGACCTTGTGACCGGTCCGGATGGCAACGAGAAGCCCTTCGACCAGCTGGCCTGCGAGTCGCTCTTCAACCTGATCGTGGGCAATCACGCACGGTGGTTCGACTTCGATCGGGCGTACAGCAACGGCGGCACCTTCCGCGGGCCGCTCGGCGGCGTCGGGCAGCAGGTCGAGCTCGACTTCGGTGAGCACGTCGGCCAGCCGTTGGCCGTGAGCGTCAACCGCACCTGCGGCGATCCGACGGACCCGAACCGGCCGGTCAGCGCGGCCTACACCGGCATCGGGACAGACGCCCATGGGGTCGAGAACCCGGTCGACGGCGGCTACACCTATCACGCGCCGTTGGTCTACGCCGATGTCGCGCAACTCAACAGCACGCTCTACATCCACAATTCCGGCATCCGCTGCACCTCGTTGGAGTTGTGGTTCACCAGCATCGACAACTGTTTGCGCCCGATCCTGGGCGACGTGCTCAGCTTGGCGCCGGGCGAGACGGTCTCCTTCGACCCGAACACGGTGATCGGCCCCGGCTGGCTCGGTGGCGCCTGGATCCGCAGCAGCCAACCGCTGGGGATGGTGGTCGACACACTCGGCCCGAATCACTTCAGCAGCTACCGAGGCGTCCCGGGTGAGTTGAACATCCCGGCGGCGGATGAGTTCTTCACGCTCGGCTCGCAGATCAACTACGCGCCCCTGACCTACTCCGAGTACCAGGGTTGGGACACCGCGATCGCGGTCCAGAACCTGAGCGGCACCTACGCCGCCAAGGTAAAGGTCTACTTCCTGGATCGCTCCGGCGACATCATCACCACCCTGGTCGACTGGATCTGTCCGCACGGCACGCAGGTCTTCTTCCTGCCGGTCATCGAGGGCATTCCGGGCAACTGGGTGGGCAGTGCGCGCGTCGAGAGTCAGGAGTGGACGGTCGGTGGTACGCCGCTGGTCGATCCACCGCGCATTCAGTCGATCGTCATACTCGAGAAGTGGAGCGACCCGGCTCGCACAGAACGCCGCGAAGCCGTGGCCTACAACATGTTGACCGAGCAGCTGGCCTACGACTGGCAGATTGGTTCGCGCAAGGGTGGTCTGTCCGACGGCTCGGCCGTCATCGCCATCCCGCTCTTGGCCAAGGGCAACCGCGGCATCACCAGCGAGCTCGCGATCACCAACCTGGTGCCGAAGCCGGGCTTCACCGACTACGCGATCTATATCTACGACCAGAACGGACTTGTGGATTACTACTGCCAGAAGCTCAACGAGAAGCAGGTCGAGTACATCGACCTGAACGCGCAGGGCGCTATCCGCCAGGGCTTCCTCGGCAGCGCGGTCATCAGCGCAACCTTCTGGGAACACGACGTCTTCGACGACCAGGGCCGCTTCCAGCGGAACCTGGTGGGCCTGGGCGCCGTGGCCGTGGAACGCATCGGCGGCACGCTCGGCGAGCCCGACGTGCCCGGCGACGAGTCCAAGGCCTTCGAAGGTGTGCCGATCTTCACGCCGTACATTCCGCAGCGTGTCCCGCTCTGCCCCGGGCAGGGCGGCGCACCGCCTCCGGGGCCGCGCCGCTAGTCCCAACCGCTGTGCGCTTCGCAGCGGTAGCTGGGCAAGCTTGACGAAGTACCGGTACTCGGCCGCATTGAGTCTTCAATGCGGCCGAGTACTGGCGTTCTCCACCCCCCACATCGCGCGCCGTGTTGCGACCCCCTAACATTCTCTCCACCGGCGAGCAACCGGCCGCTGATAGAGTCCTGCTTGCGTCGACGGATCGCGAACCGTCCTCGCGACATGAGAACGTGGCATCCCGAGCGACGAACTGCCCCGCTCAATCCTCAAGGAGCGAAGATCGATGCGAACCAAGACTTTTTTCTTCGGAGCCCTCACGGGCCTTGTGTCTACACTGGCCCTCGGCGCCGGTGTGCTGATGCTCAGCCGCGGCGCCAGCGCGAACGACGGCTTTGCGCTGCGCTTCGGAGACGCGATCTCCGGCGCGCTGGCCCGTCAGGACGCCGCATCACCGGCGACGGGCGCGGCGGCCCAACAACAGACAGACAACGGTGACGAGGCCGATACCGACGGTGACGCAGAAGACGTGTGGGTCGAATCGCACGGCGACGGCACGATGCACAAGCGGACCATGCGCATGCACACGGGGCCCGGTGGCGGCTCGCTGATGGCCATGCCATCCGCCTCCATGCTCAGCTTCACGCACGCCTTCGACAACGAACCGGGCGTGCTCGTCGCGGGTGTCGATCCGGAGGGGCCGGCCGCCGAGGCCGGGCTCGCGCGCGGTGACGTGATCACCGCGATCGACGGCGAGGCGATCGAGGACATGGCGCAGCTGCACGAGCGGCTCGCCGAAGCAGGCGACGGCGCCGAGATCACGCTCAGTGTGACCCATGGTGACGAGGCGCGCGATCTGACGTTCACGTTGGATGAAGAGGGCTCCGCCGGCTTGCTGAGCTTCGCGCCGTGCGGCGGCTTTGGCATGGGTATGGGCATGACCATGCCCCACATGCTCGATGTGGAGAGCATGATGCACCAAGAGACGGCGTTCGTTGCGGGCGTCGTCGAGGGCAGCGCGGCGGAGGCCGCCGGCTTAGCCGAGGGTGACGTGATCACCGCCATCGACGGCGCGGAGGTCGCATCCTCCGACGAGCTCGCTGCCGCGATCGCCGCCCACACGCCGGGCGAGACCGTCACGCTTACCGTTGCAGGCGAGAACGAAGGCGAGAGCCGCACTATAAGCGCGGTGCTTGGAAGCCATCCGGACGACGACGCTAAGGCATTCCTCGGCGTGCAGCTGGGCGCAACCATCTCGATCGAGTCGCTTGGCGGCCCGGAGGGTATGCCCTTCGGCGGCTCCATGTTTGAGATGCACGACCTAGACGGGTTGGATGCATTTGCGACGGATGGTGTGCTCCAGGGCGCGGTCGTCCATGGCCTCAACGAGGAAGGACCGGCGCACGCGGCGGGTCTGAACGCCCACGACGTCATCCTTTCCGTCGACGGCCAAGTGGTGGCGGGCGCGGACGAGCTCATTGCGCTGCTGGAAGGTGTGGGTCCGGGCGCGACGGTCAGCCTGACGGTTGCGCGCAGCGGCGACGAAGAGCCGCGCACGATCTCCATCACGCTCGGCGAGCGACCGGACGGCGGCGACGCGGGATGGTTGGGCGTCGAGGTCGGGACCTTGGAGTTGCGCTTCGACGAGGATGGTTCGGGCGCAGGTGCGCATATGCGCGGCCTGGGCAACCATCTGCGCGGGTTCTTCGGTTCGGATCCTTCCGAGATCGATGGGCAACCCGGAATCGGCGGCGCCCACAAGATCGAGATTACGCCCGGCGACGACGGGCAGGGTCGGATCTTCAAGTTCCGTATGGGGCCCAACACGGGCTCGGGCGAAACGCAGCCGAGCAACGGCGTCCGCATCGACGGCGGAGGCTCGCTCTGAGCATCCTCATTTCCCTTGTGTTCGACGGCGCGCGGGCCTGAGCCGTGCGTACGTCGATCCGGGTGCGGCTGGTCACCAGCTACGTGTTGCTCGCGCTGCTGAGTGTCGTTGCCGCGGGGTTGGTCGCACAAGTCCTGGTGGCGCACGAGGTTGTGCGCCGCCAGGCCGCGACGTTGCAGGCCAACGCGGACGCGATCGCCATGCAGGCGATGCCCATGTTGGCCTCCGGTGCGCGTGCGGACGCGCTTGCGGAACTCAGCCGCAGCGCCGCCTTCTTGCTGGACGCGCGCGTGGTGATCGAGACGGAGGAGGGCGTGGCCCTCGGTGACTCCGGCTCGAGCCAGGGCGGTCAGGCGGTCATGGTGTTCGACGGTGCCACGAACCGGTTCCTGCACGGCGCTCCCACCGAGGCCGATGTCTCGGATAGCAGCATGATGCGCATGATGATCGTGGACGGTCATCACCGCGCGATGGGTATCGATCCACGGCTCGATGCGCTGTGGAGCGCGGAGCAGATACCCGATGTCACGGCACCGGATGGCAGTCAGGTCGAGTCGTTCACGATCTTCATGCGGCGCGAGGCCGGACCCTGGGGAGGGCGGCTGGACTTCGATCGTCGTGGTGTCGAGGAGTCCGTGCCGGCGGTGCCGGCGGGGGCGGTGGCCTCGTCTTCCATTTTCGATGAAGGTCTTGCATCGGGTGCGGTGACGATCGACCTCGTGCAGGAAGAGGTGCGTCAGGGCGACGACGAGGCTCCGTCTACCGCGCGCATGGTCTTCCAGCGCCGCATCGTGAACGAGGAGTCCCAACCGTTGCCCGACGGTGCACCGGGCCTGCATGGTGCAACGGCTCCCGATGGCCCGCTGGTCGCCGCGCCGCTCGCGAGCGACGGGGCACAAACCGGACGAATTGCCCTACATGTCGGTGCCTCGGACGGAGGTGCCTGGACCTTCGCGCAGCGCTCCACGGCTCGTGTCGAAGCGCCCATCGGAGATCCCATGGCGCCGATCGGACGGGTGCGCATCAGCGACGGTCCGGACCTGCGCCCCGCGGCCCTCGCCGCCACGCGGCACGCGTTCTCGATGGCGGCCGTCGTGGCGGCCCTGCTCGCGGCCGGCGTCGGCTTCGTCGTGGCGCGCGGCATGAGCGCGCCGCTCGGCGCGCTCGCCGAGACCGCGGCACGCATGGAGGACGGCGACCTCGCTGCACGGGCGGCCGACGGCGGCACCGATGAGATCGGACGTCTCTCGCGGCAGTTCAACCGGATGGCCGACGCGCTGGAGGAGAGCTTCGCTACCTTGGCGGACGAACGCGACGCGCTCCGCCGGTTTATCGCCGACGCCTCGCACGAGCTGCGTACGCCGATCACGGCGCTACGCAACTTCAACGAGCTGTTGCAGGGCCCCGCCGAGCACGATCCGACCGCGCGCGCGGAGTTCTTGGTCGAAAGCGCCGCGCAGCTCGAGCGGCTGGAGTGGATCACGACCCACTTGCTCGATCTCTCGCGGCTCGAGGCCGGCCTCGTATCGCTCGACCGCGAGCCGGTCGATCTGGATGACGTGCTCGCCTCCGCGATCGCGCCGTTCCGCCCCGAAGCGGACGAGCGCGGCGTGGATCTCGTTATCGTGGGGTCGGGATCTTCCGTCGACGTGGCCCGCAGCGCCGAATCCGTCGTCCAAGAAGTGCGCATCGATCGTGGCCGCATCCTGCTCGCGCTGTCCAACCTGATCGACAACGCG
>JAJCYU010000208.1 GCA_029262755.1 Anaerolineae bacterium | reverse complement strand
GCACCGTGCGCGAGCGCGTTGGTGCCCGGCGCCCAGGTGCCGCCCGTCCATTCGCTCCAGCGCGCCCACGCCGTCGCCCAGGCGAGCGCGTGGACGTAGGGCGGGATCGGTGCGAGTGCTAGCAAGAGCCAACGGGCGCGCCGCCAGCGCGTCGTCCACAGGACCGTGGCCGCGAAGAATCCGGCGACCGTGGCGCCGAGGGCCGCGCTGCCCGCCAAGAGCACGCTGCGCCCAAGGAGCGGGCCACGTGCGGCGCCCGGCCACGCGCGCGCAAGCCACGCGAGCCGGTCGGCCGGTGCCTGGGCCGCGAGGGACGCGATGACCTCGCCCGCCAGCGCGAGCGCCGGGCCAAGGACGACGAGCACCCACAGCGCGACCGCCGCCAAAGGCGCCGCCCTTCGCAGCAGGATCGGCCAGGAGGTGAGGTGCGTCGGTTGATCGCGTGCGGGCAGATCGTTCGCGAACCCGGTATGCACCGGTAGATCCCGCTCCCGGCGACCGCGTGCCCCTGCATCGGGCCTCGGAGCATCGGAGCCTGGAATAGGGACGCCCGGAACATTTGCACCAGGAACATTTGCACCTGGTGCGGGCGTTGCCGCTGGATCGCGTTGCGAGGCGATGACAGGAGCACCGAATGGGAAGTCGCTCGCGGGGTCGCTTGCGGGGTCGCTTGCGGGGTCGCCTTCAGCGTCGCCTGCTGTGTCGCTCGCGGTGGTACTCGGCACGCTCATTCCAGGAACATCCGGCCCATATCGGCCAAGGCCTCCGGCATTCGGGCCGCCACGGAGGCCAGATCCACGTCGAGCACGCGCAGGTTTGCAAGATCGACACAGGGCGAGGGCGGCGCTTCCGCCATATCTCGGACCGCAACCTGGAACCACCCGTCGCGCACGAGCCGCGCCGTGGTCTCGGGACGTAAGAGCCAGTCGATGAACGCGTGCGCTTGGTCGGGATGGGGGGCGCCGGACACCATCGCAACGGTGTTGGGCACCACGAGCGTCCCTTCCCCATCGGCATCGAGCAGGTGGACCTCCAACGGCCCGTCGGGATCCCGGGCGAGCGCACCACAGGCGTCGTCGGTGTCGGTCAGGCCGAAGGCCATCCGTCCATCCACCACGAGGTCGCGCACCGCGCCGTTGCCGTCCACGAAGGCGACGCCGGCGTCGCGCATAGCCGCGAACAGGTCTTGCGTCGCATCGGGTCCGCGGGTGGCGTAGAGCGCGGCTACGTGCGTGGCTGTCGTACCGAACAGGGGCAGCGCCACGGCCGTTTGCTCCGCGGGCACCGGGCCGTCGAAGAGATCCTCGAGCGGGCCAGGCGACCAGTTGCCCGGCATGACGTCGCGGTTGAGGATCCAGACTCGTGCGCGGCCGCCGAAGGCCGCCCACCGATCCGACGCGTCCCGAAATCCAGCCGGGAGATCCGCGGCATTGGGCGAGGCGTAGGCTTCTAGGAGCCCTTCCTCGGCCAACGCCACGGTCTGCGCAAACTCTCCGTTCCACCACACGTCGGCGCGCGGACGATCGGCCTCGGCGCGCAGTCGGTTCACAAGCCCCGTGGTCTTTGCGGCCTCGACGTCGTACACGGCGCGCATGCGGATGCCGGTCTCACGCTCGAAGTCCTGCAGGACCGGCTCTGCGAAGTTCTGATCCACCGAGGTGTACACCACGACCTCGGGCCGGTCGTCCGACGTACAGGCTACGGTGATTCCCGCGAGGGCGATGAGCAGGCTCATGATCGCGAAGCGCGCGGGATAGGATGCACGCGTCGCAAAGCGGCGAATGCGGGTGATTGGGCTCGTGCCGGGCACGAGGCGGAGGGGGCTGCGTTGGTCCGCGGGGTTCATCGGAGGTCCTTGTTGTGCGCCAGCCACGGCAGCGTCAGCCGCGTCGCGGGCCTGCGTTCGGGAGCCACGCGGACTATCTGCAAGCCGCCGCGCTCCGTGGCGACGTAGACTACGCCGTCGCGCAGGGAAACGCGCTCCGCGACGCCGGGTAAGGCCCACGCCCGCTCGCGGCGCGGGGCGCTTGGGTCGGCGATATCGACGAGCGCCACGCCGCCGGTGCCGGCCGCGACCACGGCCTGCGTCGCGCCCGGCCCCAGCGCGAGGCCCACGACGGGACCGTTGAGATCGACACGTCCCAGCTCGTTCGGCGCACCGCTGCTCGCTACGTCGAGCGCGACGAGTCCGGAAGGACCGGCCGCCACCCAAGCCCGTGCATCGTCGAAGACCACTTGGAAGATCACGCCGTCGCCGGCCAGCAGCGTATGCGCAAGACGCGGCGATCGCGGATCTTCGAGCGACACGGCGTGCAGGCCGCCCTGACGCGCGCTGACCCAGGCCATGCCGCCGCGAACCGTGACATCCCAGGCGTAGCCGGCAAGAGAGAGCGACGCCACTTCCCGGCGCGATGCGGGATCGATCACGCGCAGACCACCCTCGCCGTCCGCGACGTAGAGCAGGCCGGCGTAGAGGGCGATGCCCAACGCCTCCCCCGGCGTGTCGATCCGCCACCGAACAGCGGCCTCCGGCTCAAGCGCATGCTGGGCGCCACGCAGCGCATCCAGATCGACGCTCACGACGCCAGCGGGACCATCGGCGACGTAGGCGGAAGTGCCGTCTTCAGCGACAATCACCGCATGGGCAGCGCCGCGCGTGGCCAGGCTCGCGCCGACGACCGGGTGCGCCGCGTCGCGCCCGTCCGCCAGGACGAGGCCGGCGTAGCCGTCGGCCAACAACAACGAATCTCCGACCGCCGTCACGCCCTCGACGAATCCCGGGCTGAGGTGCAACGCCCGCTCGACGATGTCGCTCTCCGAGTTCGCTTCCAATACGCGCAAACCGGAGAATCCACGCGCCTCGGGCGCCTGCGCCTCAACACCCCAAAGATGGGTAGAGCGCCACGTCTCGCCGCCGATGCCCGGCTGCGCCGGCGAATACGCGCCAACGTCCGCGACGAAGGCGTGCAGGCCGCCCGGAGACAACGCAACATCCCACGCGATGGTCGATGTGGAGAACGAGCCCACCGCGCGCGGTTGGGCCGGATGAGCCAGGTCGATGCGTTGGACGCCGCCGTCCCGCGCCGCCACCCAGGCCCGCTTAGATGTCGAATCGACGGCTACTCGCTCGGCGGAGCCCGCAACCGCGTGTTCCGCGATCACCATGGGGCGCATCGGATCGGTAGCATCCACGACGATCAATCCGCGCGCGCGGTCCGCGACCAAGACGTGTCCGTCGAGCAGGGCCACATCGGAGGCCTCGGCAAGGGGCACCGACGCGATGCGCCTGGGAGCGGCGACGTCGCGTACATCGATGATATCCAGCCCCGTGCCCCAGGACGCCACAAAGGCGAGACCTTCGCGTACCGCGACGCCGTGAGCCTCGCCGGCTACGTCGGCGCGGCCGAGCTCGACCGGAAGGCGCGGATCGGTCGTGTCGATCACGCGGAGGCCGCGCGCGCCATCGGCGAGGTAGGCCAACCGCCCATCCGTGCTCAGCGCGACGTCTTGCGCGATCCACCGGGTCTCGAGCGTCCCGAGCAGGCGAGGCTTGCTCGGTTCGCTGACGTCGACCGAGACAAGGCCGGCCGTGCCGGCGGCGAGCCACGCCACATCGTCGTGAACCGCTACCGCGCGGATGGCATCGGATAAATCCGGTCCCTGCCCGCGCTCGCGGGTGGTCGAGCCCGCCACGTCCACGATGACCAAGCGCCGTCCTACGCCGAGGTATGCGCGCTGCCCGTCGCTTCCGACGGCGACCGCCGCGGCCGAACCGCCGAGCTGCCCGATCGGGCCGAGACTGTCGGGGGCCGGCGCGGAAGCATGTAGCTCCGCGGTATAAGCGCCACCTAAGGACAACTCGCTCGTCCCGTGCCAACGCCACCATCCCGCCAGCAACAGGACCGGAGCCAGAACTAGGACGAGTACGAGCATGGGTCGGGCGGCCATGAAGGGCAGGGAGGCGATCGACACCTGGTTGCGATTCGATGGACTCACGTTGCGCCTCCATGTTGCGGTCCGCCCTGCGAAAGGTCGGCCGTTGCCGTGCGCGTCGGCCGCCGCCACCGTTCTACTCGCGATCGGTCGCTAGCACGCAGACAGGCCGCCCATGGTATCACGGCCCTTGAAGAACCACGCGTCGCGGGGATTTGTGCGTAGCGCTACCCGATGCAAACACGTCAACTCTGCCCTGCTACGACACGGTCGTCGCGGCGAGCGTTCCATGGAACTGGCAATGGAAGGGCAGCAACCGCTCGGCGGAGTCCTTCGATGCGCCAAGTGAATGTATTCGGTGTGTAGACCCCGGCGAGGCCAGCACGTTGCGACCCTGGAGCGGATGCAGCGATGCTCGAGGTTGGTCTGATCAGGATGGCACCGTGCGACGCAGCGGAGACCGCCACCGGGCCGCAAACGCCCCAACAAGCGAACCGCCCCCTTGCGCAAGGCAAGGGGGCGGTTCGGGTTTGTAGATCGCAACCCGCTACGCGGGTTGGATCGAAGCTTCAGCTAACTGCTTACGGCAGGTCGCCCGTAAGCGTGAAGTTGTATGTACCGCCAACACCTGGAGCGAAGATCTCCGCGACCACGACGACCAGCGTCTGCCCGGCCGGAACGACGGCGCCGAACATCTGAGCCGCGGGCGTCGAGCCGTTATCCGCAAGGTGATTCAGGCAGATATCCGTGTTGGGGTCATAGTTGTTCAGGTAGAACGCCGCCTGACCAGCAACGGCGTTTGCACCCGTCCAGTTGAAGGAGATTGTCACACACGCGTCGCCGCCTTCGCAGTTGTCGAAGAAGATGGCGTCGTAGTTGACAGTGGTGGGTGCTGCGAACGTACCCGGGCACACGTTGCCGTCCGGGCACTGGCCGTTGTCGAGGAAGCGACCCAGGCGGTTGCCGCCTTGGACGCCGCTGATCGAGAAGACACCAGGTGTCGAAGCACCGGAACCGACGGTACCTTCGATCACACCACCGGGGTAGCGGCGGCAGTTGTCCTCGTCGCCTTCGCCGAAGCGAAGATCCGGGAAGCCCGGGCACAGCGGCGGATAGCCCATGAAGCAGAAGGCGAACTCGTCGTCCTCGGTCGCGAACTGGCGGAAGGGGATACCGCGTGCGCCGGCTGCCTCATCACCCGGGACATCCTCGCCCAGGCGCGTGCCCTTGCGCTCCACCGCCACTGCGCCCAAGCCGACCAGGTTGCGCAAGAAGCCACCCCGGTCGTCGAAGACGTCATGCTCCCAGAACCAGGCCGAGATGATGGCCGAGCCC
>JAJCYU010000207.1 GCA_029262755.1 Anaerolineae bacterium | reverse complement strand
GGCTCTTTGCCACCACGCGCACCGAGTCGGCGGCGAGGCTGACTTCGCCCTTGCGGGTGCGAAACATGGCACCGCGGGCCTCCACGAGGTCCCCGGCGTCGACGGTCGCCTTGAAAAAGTCGTGGTCCTCGCGTCCCATTCGCGCCCGGCGTAGATGCAATTGGACACGACCGCTGCCGTCCGCCAAATGGACGAACACCGATCCGCCCATGTCACGCAGCGCACCGACGAGGCGTCCGCATAAGACGACGTCTTCGGGCCCCTCTTCGTGATCTGCGTTCTCGGTTTCCATGCGCTCGAAGGCCCGCACGGCGTCCGCAGCGGAGTGGTTGCGCCGGCTGCGGACGGGGAAGGGGTCCACGCCCGCGGCGCGCAAGGCCTCCAGGCGAGCCCTTCGCGCAGCGAGGAGTTGGCGCGTGCCGCCCGCCTCCAGATCCGATTCCTGGGGTTGGTCGGCCTGTGTGGCTGCCGTGTCGCTTGTCGACACGTCTTCGGGGACCGAGGGCTGTGTTGGGTCGACCATGAGAAAAACTCCGCCCTGCGGGCTCTGCTCGTAGGCACCTGCGATACGAAGGGCGGCCAACGAGGCTGGGGAAGGCGGGATGGTAGGGTGGGCCTGCAGGTGGCACAAATTCGACGGGGCCACGCTTCCGCGCCAGTCGGCTCTTCCCGCGATCTCGCCGCAGCGCGGGGGCGATCCGCGACTGTGGATAGCGCCTCGGCGCGGCCGCACCGTCGTCAATACGGGTGGTTCCTGGAAAGAGACCGGGGGGCCGCTTGCAAGCGGCCCCCCGGTTCCATTGCAACGTTCCTCGCGCTCTTCTTCAAGCGCGTCGCGAGACTTACCGCGCCAAAGGCATCGCGGCCGCCATGCCGTCCACCGCGATCACGGCGTCCAGGCCCGGCTCGCCGCCGACAAGTCCGGTCGCGAACACGGTGTAGATCGTATCGCTTTCCAGCGAGACCGCCGGAATGAGCAGCGCGACCTCTTCGGAGCCCGACACGCGGACCTCGAGGTCGTAGCTGCCGGCATCCACGGGCATGTAGGCGGTGCCGTCCTTGAACGCTACGTTCGAGAACAAGACCTCGCCTCCGGCCACGGCCACATCGACCGCAGGTCCGTCCGAAGCAAAGTGCACGAAGCGCACGTTGGACTGATCCTCGTCCGGCAAGCTCATGCTGTCGCCGATGGCAACGGCCTCGATCATCGCCAACGGTCCGACGGCCGCAACCGTCGTGTGCGTCTCCGGCGCGAGATCAACGGTCGCGGTTAGGACTGCCGGCTCCGTAGTGCCGGCTGCCACGATCATGATCTCCCGGCTGCCCGAGGGCAGCTCGATGTATTCGGTGATGTCCTGGTAGCCAACGTTCTCGGCCGCCATGATGCCGTCCACCCACACGTCGACCGCCGGTGCGTCCGGCGAGGCGTGGAGCAATCGCAGTGCAGCCGGCTCCGGCGGTCGCTGATCGAAGTTGAGGTTGAGGTAGGGCAAGAAGATCGGAGCCGGCTCCGAAACGCCGATGACACCCGCTCGCACGTCCCAAGCACGGGTGTCCGGGATGTTGTCCCGATACTCCGTGAACACGCCCACCTCATGCGCGCCTTCCGGAACGCAGGAAAGCTTGATCGGCGCGTTGCCCTGTTGCTGCGGCGCAAGCGGACCGGCAACCTGGCCGATCAGGTTGACCGCACTGCCGTCCTGCGCACGTCCCTCGACCATCAAGCAGCTGTTCGCGGCCTGACTGAAGCGGAACCGCGCGCCATCGACCATGCCGTCCGGCGCCATATCTTCGCCAAGGAAGGTGTCGGTGACCTCGTAGTCGTTCATGCCGTCGCGCAGCGCAACGGCGAAGTCGAAGGCAAGCTCACCGGAGTCGAGATTCCAATCCGGCGACAACGCCGCAAGCGGAACGGCGAGAGCGGTCACCGACTCGTCGATGTTGAACGGCACGTAGTAACCGCCGCCGATCGTTTGCGTGGAGATGATCGGAAGCAACGTGCCCGGGGCGAGCGGCGCGGTGATCGCGACGAACACGCCACCCGGCGCCGTCTGATCGAGGTTGCTGAGGGGCCATTGGCGGACCGTGCGGTCCAGCGTGCCGTCCGCGTCGGTATCGATGTAGAAGTCGAACAACCCGTCGAAGATCGTGCGGCGCGGTCCGGCCGTCGCACCGTAGAACACGATGATCGGCTCTTGCCGGACGGTGCCGTCCTGCTGGGTGACATTGGCGATACCGTAATCGATGCCGACGGCACCGAGGTCGAGTTCCGCCGGGTGATCCGGGTTGGTCTCGGATTCCAGCTTGTCCACGCCGCCCAAGTAATGCGGAAGCACGCGTGCTTCCGTGGAACAGCCGTTGACCCACGCGTTCTCGACGATGTCGTCCATCGAGCTCAGCACGAAGTCATCGTCGATCGTCTGATCGACACAGGTATGCCGGCGCGGGGTGAGGAGGAAGGGAACATGCGGCTTGTCGCCCTCCGCGATCTCATTGCCCTCGTCGTCGATCTCCCAGAACTGGATAAAGCCGTCGATCTCCTGCTCGCGCAGGCGCGGCTCTGCCATCGCGGTAATCACGGTGGCACTGCGTGCATCGGCCCACTCGCGCACGCCCTCCGGATCGACCTCAAGCGTGATCGTCACAGGGACGCGCTCCCAGCCGCCAACCTCGACCGAATCCGGATGGCTGAACGTGACACCCATGCCCTCGTCCTCGTCCGGGAACAGGAACGAGTAGTCCAAGGCGAAGGTCTTATCGTTGTCGGTGAAGTTGGTCATCGTGAGCACGCGCGACACCTCGAGCACGTCGTCGGTGACGTGAACGTCACCGAAGCTGAGCTCCGCGATGCCGACGTCGGACTGAACGACCGTACCCGCCGTGCCACTGCGGAATGCGTCGGCCAAGCCGGAACCCTGGCGCGTCACGCCAAGCAACGGGCCCGTGTCACTGCGCTCTTCGTGAATGACCGCGTGCGCGTAATTCATCAGCAATGCGCTGATCTCGACGGCGCCGAGGCTGAGCGACTGCTCGCGGCTGCGCTGCCACATCAACGCGGCGACGCCGGCAACGGCGGGCCCGGACATGGAGGTGCCGGACAGGTTGTGCGCCTGCGTACCGGTCCCGGAATTGACCGAGGAGGTCTCCTGGCCGGGGGCCGAAATGTTGGGCTTCATGAGGCCGGAGAATCGCGCGGGTCCGCGACTGCTCGAACCGGCGATCGTATCGGTAAGGAAGTCGACCGGCCCTTTCTCCATCGTCACCGTGACGGTGGTCGGGTCACCCTCGTCGGGTGAGACCAAGCCGCGTAGCATCAAGCCCGTAGACCGGTCGACCATCAAGACAGGGATGGTCGGACAATCTTCGCACGTGCCGCCCATGCCGCCCTTGGGGCGTGCGGGGTCGGAGAACATCAGTACGGCCACCGCGCCGTTGGTCTCCGCGTTGATGACCTTCTCCGTGAAGTTGCAGTTGCCGCGCTCGACAAGAGCAATCTTCTCTGTGACATCCTGGACCGGCTCGCCGTCCAGTCCGTTGCAGCCCATGCCGTACCATGCGAGCTCGCCGGTCAGCGGACCCATCGCTTCCAAGTCCGCGGCCCAGCCGGTGTCCGTCGTGGCCAACTCGTCGACGAGCTCGCCGGGGCCGTCCGCATTCTCCCAGCTAGCGTTGACCGTGCCGCCCAAGGTGTTGCGCGCGTGCGTGTTGGAAACCGTGAGTGCCTGCTCCGCGGTGGAAGGCGAACCCACGATGTACGGGGAATTGCCTGA
>JAJCYU010000206.1 GCA_029262755.1 Anaerolineae bacterium | reverse complement strand
GTTTGCGGAAGGGATGCGACCGGCGGGAGATCGGGAGGAGACCGGTCCTGGGACGTCGTCGGCAACATGCTCGCGCCGTGCAAGGTGTCGCCCGGTGCATCGGGCGCAGCATAGGGGTGCGCGGGATCGTCGTCCAGGGCTCGTCAAGCACTCCACAAGCGCTCGTTTCGAGCTTCGCGCGGCATGTTACCGCGTCGTTTCACGGGCCCGCGATCCTTGCCCTCCCGCCCCCCACGGCTATGATCCCGGCAGGTTTCCGGCCGCCTCGGGCGTCGCCACGTGTGGCCGGCTGAAGGAGTTCCCGCACTATGAGAATCGGCATTATGGGCGCCGGCGCGGCCGGGCTGAGCGCCGCTTGGTTTCTGCGCGACAGCGGGCACGACGTGCACGTCTTGGAAGCCGGCGACGAGGTGGGCGGTCTTGCCCGATCCTTTGATTGGCACGGCTTCCGCTGCGATATCGCGCCGCACAGGCTCTACACCAACGACGAGCGCGTCCTGCGCGAGCTGACCTCGCTCGTGCCGATGAACCGCATGCGACGCAACAGCCGCATCTTCATCCAGGGTAAGTGGGTCGCGGACCCCGTGAATGCGGCCGAGATCATGCTCAAATTCCTGCCCTTCAAGAGCTTGGCGATCGGCTGGCACTACCTGTTCCGCAAGCGCGTGCCGGAAGACCAAGAGGACAGCTTCGAGGCGATGGTACTCTCGAGGTTCGGACGCGGGCTGAACGAGTTCTTCTTCAAGCCCTATTCCGAGAAGCTCTTCGGGATTCCCGGTGACCAGATCTCGCCCGAGTGGGGACGTCGCAAGCTGCGCGTCTCCGGGTTCAAGGACATGATCCGGCGCAATACCAAGCTCTACTTCCGCTCCTTCCACTATCCGAAGGAAGGCGGCTACGGCTCGATCTGTGACGCGCTCTACGCACACGTGGGCGAATCCGTGCACCTCCAGACGCGCCTCGAGGGCCTGACCGAGCGCGAGAGCGGCGGCTACACCGCCCGACTACGCCACGACGGGCAGGCCTACGACGAGGACTTCGACGTCGTGATCTCGACGCTGCCGATCTCGAACGTGGCATCGCTGCTCGGCGAGACGATCGGCCTGCGCTTCCGCGCCGCCGACATCTACTATCTGCTGGTCAACCAGCGACAGGTGAGCCCCAACCACTGGGTGTACTTCGCGGACGGCGACTATTGCCTGAACCGTGTGTCGGAGTTTCGCAACTTCCAGGGCGCCCAGCCGGACGAGGATCGCACGGTTCTGTGCTGCGAGGTGACCGCCACGGAACGCGCGTCGTTGGAGAAGGTCGTCGCGGAGTTGCATGCGGCGGGTATGGTGAATCCGGAAGACGTGCTCGACTCGATGATCATCCCGATCGCCCGCGCCTACCCCATCTACGACCGCGCGAGCGACCAGGAGTTGGCGCTCGCGGCCGCGTTCTTTGGACGCCACCCACGCTTGCACCTATTGGGCCGCAACGCCCAGTTTGCCCATCGCGACGTCGACGAGATCTTTGACGAAGCACGCTATGTCGTCGAGCGCGTCCTCGAAGGCATTGCGGCCGATAACCTGGGCGGCGCTTCTCCGGGCCGTCGGATCGTGCAGCTCGGGGAAGCCGACGCCGAGCACGTGTTGGAAGCATTGGCGGAACGCGACACAGACGGACGGCTCGCCGCAAGCGCAGAGTAACGAGCACAACGAGCACCCCTGCCACGCAAAAACGAAAGGCCGAACCATGATCCTGCAATTCTGGGGCGCAGCCCGCACCGTCACCGGGTCCATGCACCTCGTGCATATCAACGGACGCAAGCTGTTGCTGGACTGCGGCATGTATCAGGGTCGGCGCAAGATCGCCTTCGAGCGCAACCGCAACCTGCCCTTCGACGCCACGAGCATCGATGCAGTCGTGCTCAGCCATGCGCACATCGACCACAGCGGCAACCTGCCGTCGTTGATCAAGGCCGGCTTCAAGGGCTCGATCTACAGCACGTCGGCCACCCGCGACCTGTGCGCCTACATGCTCCTGGACTCAGCACACATCCAAGAGAAAGACGTGAAGTACGTCAACAAGCGCAGGGTGAAGCGCGGTCAGACACCTTTCGAGCCACTCTATTCCCGTGACGACGCCGAGGAGACCCTAGAGCGCTTCGTTACGGTGCCCTTCCATCGCCCCTTCTCGCCCATGCCGGATGTATCGGCCGAGTTCATCTTCGCCGGCCACATCATGGGCGCCGCGAGTGTCATTCTCGACATCGACGACCGCGGCGGTGACATCGAGGGCCGGGGAACGACGCGTGAATCGCGCCGCAAGCGCCTCGTGTTCTCGGGCGACATCGGCCGCACGGACATGCCGATCATCAAGGATCCCGAGATCCCCGAGGGCGCCGACTTCCTCATCATGGAGAGCACCTACGGCAACCGCGAGCACGAGTCCACAGGGGAGGCCAAGGAGCACCTGCGGCGCATTGTCGAGGCAAAGCACAAGGAGGGCGGCAAGCTGTTGATCCCCGCCTTCGCCGTCGGTCGTACGCAGGAGCTGATCTACCGCCTCAACCAGCTGCGCCTGGAAGGCCGTCTGCCGGCGATCGACGTCTACGTCGACAGCCCCTTGGCCATCAACGCCACGGACGTGCTGCGCATTCACCCGGAAGTCTACGATGCCGAAATGCGCCGCCTCATGCGGGACGACGAAGACAATGACCCGTTGGGCTTCGACCGCCTGCACTACTACCGCAGCCCCCAAGACTCGATGCTGCTCAACACGCTCCAGGGTTCGGCCGTCATCATCAGCGCTTCGGGCATGCTCGAAGGCGGTCGCATCCTGCACCACCTCATCCACCACGCCGGTGACCCCACGACCACGATCCTGTTCGTGGGCTACCAAGGCCAGCACACCTTGGGCCGCCGCGTCCTCGAAGGCGTGAACCCCATTCGGGTCTACGGCGAGGAGATGGACGTGCGCGCCAAGATCGAGCGGATCAGCGGCTACAGTGCCCACGCCGACCACTCCGAGCTGATGGATTGGGCGGTGAAGACGCGCGACGCCGGCCAGCTAAAGCGCACGTTCCTGGTGCACGGTGACGAGGAACCCGCGTTCGCGCTGGCCGGCGATCTGCGCGG
>JAJCYU010000205.1 GCA_029262755.1 Anaerolineae bacterium | reverse complement strand
CCGCTGCACGTTGCCGGCTGGGGCCTTCTATGCCTTCCCGAACATCACGGCTACGGGTCTGTCGTCGCAGGATCTGGCGGAGACACTGCTCGACAAAGCCGGGGTCGCATTGTTGCCCGGCACGGGCTTCGGCCCCGGTGGCGACGGGTTCCTACGTCTGTCCTACGCGGCCTCGATGGAAGATCTCGACGAAGCTCTTCGGCAGATGGCCGCAGTTCTGGGCCCATCGGCGGCAGAAACGGCCGGCCTTGACGCAGACCCAAACGAGACGCGCACCTGAAACCAGCCCCGGTGTGCTTCGTACCACCGATCGGCGGCGCGGCCCGCGCCCGTCCGGCGGATCGCTCGCCGACCGCAAGGGCCCTTCAATGGGCCGTTACCCAAGGAAGGCACGCACGATGAGCCTGCTCGAAGACATTCCCTTCATCCGCCGTACGCGACGCAACCACGCCATCGAGCACGCGGCGGTCCACATTCTTTCGGCGCGCGATCCCGGCCTGTCGATGGCCGGCCGATCGGACAGCCGCGGTTTCTGGCTATACGGCAGCGTCGATCCGGTCGAGGTCGAGTCTGCGGTGCGCGAGGCCATGGCCCGGCTCGACGCAGAGCCGCATCTGGCCATTCATCCCCACTGCGGCACGAACCTCGTCGTGGGCGGGATGGTCACCGGTCTCACCACCCTCTTGGCCATCAACCACCTCCGACAGGGTGGTCGCAAAGAACACGCGCTGGAAACGCTGCCGCGCTTGATGCTCGCCGGAACGTTGGCCGGCGTGGCAAGCAAGCCGCTTGGCCCGATGGCCCAGAAGCATGTCACCACGCTTCCCCGCGCCGCCGATGCGCGCTTGGTATCGGTCGTACGTAGTGAACGTGGCAAGCACGTCGTTCACCGCGTGCAGATCGAGGACCGCGATGACGGCAGTCGTGCTCGGTCCGACGTGCAAGACGCGCCGCGTGGTTGGGCGGCCGGCGAGCATCCGGACGATGCCCACCGCCGCGACGATCGTCCCGACAACGGGGCAACGACGACGGGACCGGGCGGAACGCATCGTGCATCTGCGCCGGCGAACGATAAGGCTGAGCCCGTCGGCTATCCGGACGCGGAGCGGTAGCGGACTCGGATTGCCCGTCGGCCGACCACTTGCCGAAATGCCCCGTATTCGTAGACCACATGCTCGCCTCGATCCCCATTGCAACCAGCTCCCATGAGACGCCCCATGCTCTATCTGTTTTACGGTGACGACCCCTTCACGATTGCAGAGACCGTGGGCGGCCTGCGCAAGCGGCTCGCGGAGGAAGATCCCGTCGCGGAGCTGAACTCAACCCAACTGGACGGGCGGCGGCTGACCGTAGGCAAACTGCAAGAAGCGGCCGACGCCGCGCCCTTCCTGAGCGAGCGCAGGCTCGTGGTCGTGGAAGGACTCGTCGGCCGCTGCAACAGCCGGGGCGGCGACAAGAGCCTGGCGGGACGGAAGGCATTGGCCGCGGCCTTGACCGCCTACCTGCCGACGATGCCGCCCACAACGAGGCTCGTCCTTGCAGAGGGCAAGCTCGACAAGCGCAACCCGATCCTCGCATGGGCGACCGCATGGCGTGCGGAGCAGCCCGTGCCGGACGAGGCGGCGCTCATCCGCGCCTTCGCGCCGCCGCGTGCGGGCGAACTTCCTTCGTGGATCGCGCGTCGTGCACAGACCCACGGCGGTACGGTGGAACGACCGGCCGCGGCAGCGCTGGCCGATGCGCTGCTACGAGACGGCACGCTCGATCTGCGATTGGCGGACGGCGAGATCCTGAAACTATTGACCTACGCCGGCGACCGGCCCGTCACTGTTGCGGACGTCGCGCTCCTCGTGACGCCGGTCGGCATCGACAGCGTGTTTCGGCTTGTCGACGCCTTGGCCGAGCGCGACGGACCGCGGGCATCCACGCAGCTCCATCGCTTCCTCGACGACGGCGAACACCCGCTTCGGCTCCTGTCGCTCATCGCTCGCCAGTTTCGCCTCATCACCCGAGCGCGCGCGCTGTTGGACGCGGGCGCCCAGCCGGCCGCGCTCGCATCCGCCATGGGTGTAGCGCCCTTCGTGGCCCGTAAGGTAGCTTCTCAGGCGCGCCGATTCTCGCCGGAATTCTTGCCCCAAGCGCTCGAGCGCTTGCTCGCGATCGATGTGGGCGTGAAGACTGGTCGGATGGACGCCGTGCTCGGCCTCGACCTGTTCGTCTCCGGCGTATGTGGTGCCCGCCCCGCATCCGCGGCCGCTGCGACCACCAAGGCTCGCGCGGGCCGCTGAGCTACGTGCGAGCTCGATGCGCCGCGCCTGCACGCGGTCTTCGCTAGACATGGGGCAGCGCCATTGCGTAGGAGCAGCGGGGCGATGAGGCTGTCTAGCGGTGGCCGAATAGCGCCTTCTATCGTTTGGTGAGCCCTTAGACCCGGGCGGAGCGCTGCGCCACCTGGTCTCGGACGGTGGCCATCACGTCGTCGAGCGCCGCCTGGAACGCGGCCACCCCGTCGCGTGAGAGGGTCTGACCGACCTCTTCCAGGTCGATGCCCATCCCGCACAGGGAGCCGATGACCTCATCGGCACGCACCATCGTACCGGGCGCATCGATCGTACGCGCGACGACGCCGTGGTCGCGGAAGGCCTCAAGCGTCTTCAGCGGCAACGTGTTGACCGTGTCCGGCCCGATCAGCTCCTCGACGTACTTCACGTCGCGATAGGCGGGGTTCTTCGTCGAGGTGCTGGCCCAGAGTACGCGCTGCACGTTTGCCCCGCTGCGGGCCAGCCGAGCGAAGCGCGAGCTGCCGAACACCTCGGCCGCCCTCCGCCACGCCCGGCGCGCGTTGGCCACCGCCGCCTCACCGCGTAGCGCAGCTGCACCTTCGAGCCCCGCCGCCGCGAGCGTGTCCAGACGCGCATCCACGTGGCTGTCGACCCTGCTGACGAAGAAGCTGGCGACCGACGCGACATGATCGAGCGGATGACCGTCCTCCAAACGCTCTTCGAGCCCGGCCAAGTAGGCCTCGGCAACCGCATCGTAGTGGCACAGCGAGAACATCAGCGTGATGTTGACGTTGATGCCTTCGCGCAGACAAGTGCGCACCGCAGGGATGCCCTCGTTTGTGGCGGGAATCTTGATCATGAGGTTGGGACGATCGATGGCGTTCCACAAGCGGCGCGCCTCGGCGATCGTGCCGGCCGTGTCGTAGGCGAGGGCCGGGGTCACCTCGTGGCTCACGTAGCCGTCGCGGCCCGCCGTTTCGTCGTACAGGCCGCGAAAGAGGTCGCAGGTCCCCTGGATATCGTCCAGGGTGAGCCGGTCGTAGATCGCTTCCGGGTCCAGACCCGCGGCAACCAGGGAACCGATCTGCTCCCCGTAGGCCTCGCTTCCCTGGAGGGCGCCTTTGAAGATGGAGGGATTCGAGGTGACGCCTTGAACGCAGTCCGCGTCCACGAAGGCCTGCATGGTGCCATCCGCCAGCCATTCGCGCCGCAGCTGGTCCAACCACGGGCTCTGACCCTCGTCGAGCAGACGGCACAATGGGTTTGTCGAGTTCATGCGAGGTTCTCCCGAGGCAAGCGACAGCGGCGGCGTGCGGCCATTATATATGGCGACAGACCGAAGGGGCCCCTAGCCGAGAACGGATTGCGGCCGGACCCTACGGAGTTTCGAATTGTGCTGTCGAACCCGCGCTACCGAACCGGTACGGAACCGAAGTGCTGCGCGGCCAGAGCCCTCGGGTGGCGCTCTCAGGCGACGCTGCGAATCACCGCGATGACCTTGCCCTGGATGCGCACGTTGTCATCACGCTCGAAGATGGGCTCCATGGTCGGGTTCGCGGGTTGCAGACGAATGCGGCCGTTCTCGCGATAGAAGCGCTTGAGCGTCGTCTCTTCCCGGTCTTCGATCCACGCCGCGACCATCTCACCGTTCTCTGCCGTGTCGGCGTGCTGCAGGACCACGATGTCGCCGTCGTTGATCAATGCATCGATCATCGAGTTGCCCTTGACGTGCAACGCGAAGACTTCCTCTCTGGCCCCCACCATATCGCCGGAGACCTCGATGAAGCTCTCGGGATCGGGCTGGTCGAGCACGGCGATCGGCTGCCCTGCCGCAATCTGACCCAGGAGCGGCAAGCGGATCATGTTCCCGCCCACGTCATTGGAGCTCATGGGGGCGTCGAGGTACGCACCGGCGCCACGGGTAAGCTTCAGGCCGCGCGACACGCGGTCGTCGCGCTCGATCAGGCCGCGCTCTTTGAGCTTGTTGAGGTGGTAGTTGACCACGCTGGTCGACGAGATGCCGACGTCGTTGCCGATCTCGCGAATCGTGGGCGGGTACCCGCTCTCTTCGAGTTGCGAGGCGATGAAGCGCAGGATCAATCGTTGTCGCTCGTTGAGGGGCCGCTCTGCACGGGTCATGACTACCTCCGATCGCGAACACCCGGGAACAGGTGTTCCGTTCATGCGTTCTATCCTACGGTTCGGTATACGTTCTGTCAAGTGATCGGCGGGACCGCGCAACCACTTGCGGCCGCATGAGCCCCCCGCTATCGTCGCCGCGCCGGCTGCACCTCCCTACTAGGAGCCTTCCATGACCGAGTCGAAGCGGCAGCGTGTCAACTTTCGAATCGATGAGTTCCAAGCGCTTGCCAACCCGGAACGCGTGGGGCGCGCCGAGTGGAGCCTACGCGTCACTATCAACGGTATCGAGCGTTGGCGCAGCCCAGAGGCCCACAAGGTCCTCGAAGGCGATCGGGGCATCGTCGATGCCGCATTCCACGTCAACATCACCGAGGACAGCGGCGAGTTGGAGCTGCGGATCGATGCCACGGAGCATGACATCGGACCGGACGACCATGCCCACGCAGAGATGCGGCTGCATCGCTCCTCGAACTTCGGCGGCGACAACTTCTACGTCGACGTGCGCGGCGAGGACGCTCACCTGCGCGTGCGATGCAGCGCGAGCATCGACGCGGCATGAGGCGAGCCTCCGCAACGTTGACGGGACGCGCCGCAACGGTCCTCGTTGTAGCGCTAATCCTGGGCAGCTTCGCATCCGCGTGCAGTCCCTCGGCGCGCCGCCAATTGCGCCAGAGTGCAGAGGAAGCGGCCGGAACAGCCGCCGCCGAAGGGCAGGCTGTCGTCGGCACGCAGGCCGCCCGGTCCCGGGCGACGCTCGAGGTGGCCATCGCGGAGGAGGCGGCCAGTGCGCGGGGCACGGCGGAAGCGGCCATCCGGGATAAGGTCGGCGACGTGCGCGAGACGGCGGAAGCGGTAATCGCCACGGAAGCTGCTCGTTTCCGCGCGACGGCCGAGGCCGATCTGCGCTCCAGCGCAGAACACGCGGCCGCCACCGCGGAGGCGGCGATCGGCACGGAGGTCGCGCGGTTGCGCGACGAGGCAGGAGAGCTGCTGCGCGATGAAGACGTACGCGCGACGGCCATCGCGGCGGTCGCGACACGTGCTGCCATCGCGTGGCAGACGGTCGAAGCTCGGATGCGCAACGACGGCGCCAACGCCGTTGCCACGTCGGCCGCCGCAGTCGAGGCGGCGAGCGATGATCGCTGAGGCTAGCGTAGACGTCGCGCCTGCGGTACCGCTTCGGGGTGTGTTGTGCGCGGGTCGGGGCCTCCGAGCCGCGGCCGCGTCCGGTCGTCGCACGGCTGCGTGGTGACGGACACCGAGGCGCCCGCCGCCCGACTGCGCTTCCACGTGGACGCAGAGGGCGTCGCGGAGATCACCTTCGACCATCCGCCGACGCACAACAGCCTGGACGAAGACGGCATGATCGCGTTCGCGGCGTGTGTCGCCGCGTTAGCGGAGCGAGCGTCCTCCGCGGACGCCGGCGGCCTGCGGGCCGTGCTCGTACGTGGCGCTGGCGCGGTCGCGTTCTGCAGCGGCGGCGATCAGGTCGCCCTCGCCTCCGCCCCGACGATCGCGGACGGCCGGCGCGTTGCAGCCCACATGGGCGATGCGCTGGCCCAACTCGAGGCATTGCCCATTCCGGTCGTGGCCGCTGTGAACGGATACGCCCTGGGCGGGGGCGCGGAGATCTCCCTGGCTTGTGACCTTATGGTGGTGGACGATGCCGTACGATGGGGGCTGGTCCACCTGCGCATGGGCCTGACCCCTGGCTGGGGCGCCGGCCAACGGTTGCTGCGCAGGGTCGGCTATGGGCGCGCGATGGGCCTGCTGCTCGACGCGCGTCCCCTCGGCGCGCGCGAGCTCCGAGCGCTTGGCCTCGCGGACCACGTCGCTGAGGCCGGCGGCGCGGCCGAGGCTGCGCGAACACGCATCGCCCGTTTCCTGCGCGCAGATGCGGCGGCGGTGCGCGACGTCAAGGCCCTGCTGCGCACGGGCGTCCTCACGCCGCCCGCAGAGGCCATGGCGGCCGAACGCGCGCTCTTCCCCGCGCGATGGGCGAGTGATGCGCACGCCGATGCGATGCGCCGCTTCGCGGAGGGCGATCGCGCAGGGCGTCCTGCGCCGGACGAGCCGCGTCGCGCCCTATGATCGCAACCTTTAGCCTTGGCGCGAACCTCGGCGATCGCGCCGCCACGATGCAGCGCGCGGTCGAGCGCATCGGCATGGTCCTGGGCGGAGTCCGCGTGTCGCCGTGGTATGCCACGCGGCCCGTCGGGATCGAAGACCAGCCTCCGTTTCTCAACCTGGTCCTGCGCGGAAGCAGCGCGCTACCGCCCGATCGCCTGCTCGCGCTCGCGCTCGGCATCGAGCGCGGCCTCGGACGGAGTCGGGAAGCGGGGCCGCGATTTGGGCCACGACCGATCGACATCGATCTGCTCCTGGTCGGCGCGCTCCAGGTAGAGCGGCCGGGGCTCATCGTGCCGCATCCGCGGATGGCGGAGCGGGCCTTCGTGCTCGCACCGCTACGCGACCTGGCCCCCGACCTCACGTTGCCTGGCGACGACCGACGCACGGTCGACGATCTCTGGCACGCGCTGGATGCGAGAGAGCGTTCCGGCGTGCAGCGTATCGCGCCTCCGCCACCCGCGTAAACGGACGGTAGCGCAACGAATTGGCTTTTGCCGCAACACTTCATTGCTTGTGGCTGCAACGGCAACCCGCAACCGATACCCGCTTCACGGCGGCAGCCCAGCCGGCTAGCGGCCCTTCACCACGAAGGGGATGAACACGAATCCATCGCCATGATCCGGCGTCGCAGTGAGCGTCGGGGTTGCGGTCGGGACAGGCGTCGCCGTGGGCGACGGCGTGCTCGTGCTCGTGCTCGTCGCCGCATCCGTAGGCGTGGGCAATGGGGTACTGCTCGGCTCGGGCGTTTCACTCGGGGTGGGCGAAGGGCCGTCGGTAGGCAACGCGGTGGGGCTGGGCGTCTGCGAGGGCTCCGGGGTTTCCGTGGCCGTGGGCTCAACGCGCGGCGCTCGGTAGCGAAGGCAGAGTCGCGGAGCGGGGTCCGATGAGTTCTCGCGCGAAGCGAGCTTGACGCGCATCGCGTCCGAAGCACCCGTGACCGGCAGGAGCGCGACACCGTGATTGCGCGACGGATCGCCGGCCCATGTCGCGGCCAGAGGACCGATGTTCCACACCTGCCATGCCGGTCGGCTATCGACGACCGAGGTGGCGATCGAGTTGCCCAAGCGCGGCTTGTTGTTCCACGTCATGCGTGACTCGGTCCACGGCTCTGCGACGCTGCGCATCTCGGCGGACGGTGCCGCGCCTTCGTTCTGCTGCGCACGCAGCCACACTTCGATCGTCGCGGTCACGGTCTGCGATCCCACCGGCAACAGTGGGGGCTCGAAGCGCAGATAGGTGTGCGCCGTCTCGATATCGTCGTCCCAAATGAGCAGCTCGTTCTCCAGGCCCGCGCTGATTCCCGGCCGGGTCTCCTGTGCGTGGGTATCGGCAACAGCCTCCACGCACAGGGTCTGTAGCTCGGGCGTCGGCGTTGGGCTCGGGAAGGCCGTTACTACGGGCGAGGCGGTGCGGGTCGGGGTCGCGGTGGCCGGCGCCGGCGTGGGCGAGGCGGTCACGGTGGGCAGCACGGGCACGATCGGTCCGCCGTCCGTGTCGCGGTAGTACAGGCCCTCTCGGCCTGTCGCGGCGAACAAGCGGCCGTCGTCCGCGAGGCCGCCCCATGCGAAGGCCTGCACGGCTCCCTCGCCGAGCAGCGCTTCGCCGAACCACTCGGCGCCGGCCGAATCGGAGGCGTAGATTGCCGGCTCCAAGACATCGCCGCGCTCGCGACCGGTTCCTAGGAACATGATGCGGTCGAATTCGAAGCGGGGCGATAGGATCAACGCGCTCGGGCGACCACGCGGCGCGAGCCCCGCGGCGCGCTCATCCCACGTGCGGCCACCGTTGTTGGAGACGTAGATCGTGGACCGCTGGACGGCCGCCCGATTGTCGACCGCGGCCGCCAAGGTGCCGTCGCGGTCGAACGAAGGCGAGACGGCCAGTCCGGGTACGGCGCCTTGCCCTGCTAGGAGCGGCAAACGACCGATCTCCTCGAAGCTGGTGGCATCCTGTGTTCGAAACACCTTGCCGCGGTCCGTGACGAAGAATGCCGTGGCGTCGTCCGCGAATCCGGGCGAGATCGCGATCGCGGTGATGCCGTCGACCGTGGCGTCCGTGCTCTGCCACGATGCGCCACCGTCCCCGCTGAACTGCAATCCGGCGCCCGTGCCGCTTCCCCCCGCCACGAAGGGCACATCGAGCGCATAGAGCGACGGCCGAGAGCCGGTGATCGGCCCCACGGCCTGTACGTACGGAACATCACCGCCACCGGGCCTGGGCGCGAGCAAGCGCCAGCGCTGCCCTGAGTCGGTCGACAGGAAACGCCCGCTGTACAGTCTGCGGTCGCTTGCAAAGGCGGGCGAGGGATCGAGCCGCGTGCCGAGCCCTGTGGTTACGTAGCGGCGTGCCCAACTCTCACCGCCGTCGCGAGAACGGTACACGAGCTTCCACGCGGGCGTCGTGCCCGGCTGCGTGCCGAGCAGCGGGGTCACCTGGCCCAAAGCCAGAACCGTATCGTCCTGGCCATAGGTCGGCGCCGCAACCGCGAGCATCTCGGCCGAGACCGCTCCGGTATGCACGGGAGGTTGGTCCAATCGGTACAGTCCCAAGCCATCGGTGCCAACGAAGACATCGTACATGACCGGATCGACGGCGATCACCGATACCGCGATCGGCGCGCGGAAGACCTCCGACCACGATGCACCGTCGTTGCGCGTCTCGAAGACCCGCGCTCCGTCGAAGCCGTCGTCCACGGCCAACCAGGCCGCGGGGATGCCGAATCCGGCGCGCCCCGCGTGTAGGGCGGTGGCCTTCGCCCCAAGCGTGTCGGCCGGCCACGCTGCGGGCATCCAGGTCGTGCCGTCGTCGAGGCTCACCTGAGCGGCAGGCTGCCCCAGACGTTTCCCTACGGCCCACAACCGACCGTCCTTGTCGATGGACGCGAACTCGACCGTCAAGGTCATCGTGATCGGTGCTGCGATCAGCGGGCCGAGGACATCCTGCCACGCTCCCGGACTGTCCTCGCTGCGCCAGATCCTGCCGCCCGCGACCATCCAGATGCGGGCTTCGTCGGGCGATGCGAACAGGTCGTCGATGGGATCCCTGCGCGCCGTCGGATTGGCGTCGATCGCCCAGTTCTGGCCGCGGTCCTCCGAATGCCAAAGATCCGTGGCCGCGTTTTGCGCGAGCCAGATCGTGCCGTCCGTCGTGACGTCGAGCAGGTCGGCACGGCTGACACCCGGTGGTCCGATCTCGGAACGCCACGATGCGCCGGCATCCTCGCTGATCCCGAAGAGCGGACGCGCCTGTAGGCCGGCGTACACGCGCAGGCCGTCGATGTCATCACGCGCGACGGCAACCGATCGGACGCGGGTGGTTTGGGGCGCGGCCGGGTTGGGCGCCATCCGTCGCCAACCCTCGAGCGAGATCAGGGATCGATGCAGGCCGAACTCGATCGATTCCATCATGTAGTAGCGAAAGTTACGATTCGGATCGCCGACAAAGGCGATATCGCCGACGTTGTCGCCCGGCAGACCGTCCACCGCCTTCACCCAAGGCGAGCCGGCGCCTTGGGCCAACGGAGCGAGAGCCGGGGATGCCGCGCCCGTGGTGGACGGTGCGGGCACGAGCGACAGGAGCGACGCGGCACCGATGAGCGCGACGAAGGCTAGGGTCACCGTGCGCATCACCAAGGCATCGAGGCGGCGCTCGGTAGGGGCCGCGTGGATTCGGGGGGGATGGACGGGCATAGGGCGAATTCTCCGGCGCGAATGCAGCGCACGTTGCGACGGCCCGTAGGGCTCGTCCAATACTACGTTGACCGAACGTAAGGGCGCCGAAGCGCCGATCCAGGGTTCGGATGAGACGAGGTGCTAGCAGGCGAATGTCCGGCAACTGCAGGGCGCTGATGCGGATGCGGCAGTAGCCGACTTGGTTCGTCAGGTTCTTGTTGGACGAGCCCATGGGTCGCGCAACGACAACCAGGACGTACGACGACGGGCCTCGTTACGGCGAGTCGGTGCGGGACAATTGCCCGGTGGCAGGGCTACGCCTCGGGCTCACTGCACCCAGCCACATGCCCGTGGACAGCCCGAACGCAAGGTGCCCGGCGGCGAACGGCCAGCCTCCGAGCACGCGCAGGGACGCGGGATCCAACGCGGGTGCGAGCACCCAGCGGGTGATCGCCCAGAGCGCGATCCCGCACACGAAGCCCCAGGCGGCCGGATGGTCGTCGGGGAATCGCGCCACCAACGCACCAAGAGGCGCGCCGACCAACGCGCCGGCGATCAGTGCAAGCAGAACGCCTCCCAAGGTGGCGTCCGGATAGAAGTTGTCGAAGGCCTGCGTTTGACCGATCTGCAGCCAGCGCACGACGGTAGCTCCGAGGGCGTTGCTCGCTACGAGTGCCTCACCCCCAAGGACGACGTGGGTGACGCTCGCCGCGAGCAGGCCGGTTAGCCCGCCGAGGGCCCCGCCGAGCGCTCCTCGCAACAACCATGGACCTTCGTGGCGTGGAGCGAAGGACAGGGTCGGCGTCGAACGCGCTACCACCGAGGGGTCCCGATGCGGAGCACGTCGCCGATACGCGTCACGTGCTGCGCTCGACGACCGGGACACGCGGCACGACGCGGTACACGCACTCGTCGTCCCCTTCCAAACGCCAACGCTCACGGACGACCGTACCGTCGGCACCAACGAGCGATTCGAGAAGGTGCATGTCCATACAGCAAACCTCGCGGTGATCCGCGCCCAAGCCCTGAAACGGGCACGCGACCTCGCGCACGAGATAGCTATCTCCGTCCTGTTCCCAGAACACCGCGAAGCCTTCATCCCCCAGAAGAGCGCCCACGGCGTCGAGGCGTGTTTCGATCGGCTGATCGAGTAGTTCGGCCTTGCGTTCCGCCACGAGCCGATCCGCCATGTCCTTGAAGAACAGCTCCGCGGACTCACGGCTACCGGCCTTCATGGCCTCCAATAGCCGGACCGCCATATGCCGATAGCGATCCTCGACGACCTCTTCGCCGCCGAGCGCGCTGAGCCGATAGACGTGGCGTGGCCGCCCGCGCCCTACGGGCTCGGTATCCATCACGACCAAGCCGCGGCTGCGGAGCACGCTGAGGTGGTGCCGCACGGTAACCGGAGCCAACCCGCAGTGCTCCGCCAGGGGATCCACGGCAGCGCGACCATGCGTACGCAGGTAATCGAGGATGCGTTTGCGTGTGTCTTGCATAACCCCGGCAGTATAGAAGGGGGCGGAAGTCCGGTCAATCTTTATGCTGATACGGACGAACAATATTGGCGGGCTCCCTCCGATATGGTACCATTTGCCCGATGGACGCTATTGCCAACCAACGCGGCACGTTAGCCGCTCACGAAGGGGATCATCGCGATGATTCGTGAGGACCAGGACATTCGAACCGCGCCGCAGGAGATGGTCGGAATTTCCCCGATCATGATCTCCGCGTCGGCTGCGGAGAAGCTGAGCGAGGTCATGGAGCAGAAGGGCATGGCCGACCACGCGCTGCGTGTTTTCGTCAGCGGCGGCGGCTGCTCCGGCTTTCAGTACGGCATGGCCTTCGAGAATCAGATCGAAGACGGCGACCTCGTGTTTGAGGCGAATGCCGGCCCGCGAATTGTGGTCGACCCTGTGAGCATCACCTATTTGCAGGGAGCATCGATCGACTTCGTCGAGAGCCTCATGGGCGGCGGCTTCAAGATCGAGAATCCGAACGCCACCTCGTCCTGCGGTTGCGGAAGCAGCTTCCGGACGGAGAACGAAGATGGCAAGGGCGAACCGGGGGCTTCCGAGGCCGCGGCAGGCGGCGGTTGCGGCTCGGGCTGCAGCCACTAGCGCTCGGGCTTCGGACTCACCGCATCGTGGAATCCGTCCCGTGCACGAGTAACGCACACGAGTGACGCAGACGGGCGCTTCTACGCACAAACCAATCACGGGGGTGGGCCGCAAGGTCCCGCCCCCGTTTTTCATGGGCCGCGGAGGACGCTTCGCGCGCGCCGCCGAGCCCAGGGAGATCCCGCGTGAACCCAAGCACCCTCGATTTGAACCCACCGCCCGTGGCCGATCCCGGATCGCCCGTCTTGACGGAGCCACTGGATGGCGCGGTCGTCCGGGCCGATTTTCCGATCTTGGCGCATGAGCAGAACGGGCAGAGGTTGGTCTACCTCGACAGCGCTGCGAGCAGCCAGCGGCCGAACGCGGTCCTCGATGCGATGCGACGCTACGAGACCCACTCCCACGCCAACGTCCACCGCGGGGTTCATCGTCTTGCCGCCGAGGCGACCGACCTCTACGAGCGTGCCCGAACACGTGTCGCCGCGTTCTTGGGCACGGACGACCGGCGCGAGGTCGTGTTCACCAGCGGGACGACGGCCGCCATCAACCTGGTGGCCGGCAGTTGGGGGCAAGATCAGCTCGGACCGGGGGATGTGATCCTGGTCACGCCGATGGAGCATCACAGCAACCTCGTGCCCTGGCAGTTGCTGTCGCGGCGCACGGGATCGGAGCTGCGCGCCATACCGCTGCTACCCGACGGCACCCTCGATCTCGACGCATTGCCGACGGTGCTGGACGATCGCGTGCGCTTTGTGACGATGGCCCACGTATCCAATACGCTTGGTGTGACGAATCCGGTAGCCGAGGTGGTCGCCGCCGCCCATGCGGTGGGTGCAAAGGTCCTTCTGGACGCTGCGCAGAGCGTGCCGCATGGCCCGGTCGACGTCCGGGGACTCGATGTCGATTTCCTCGCATTCAGCGGACACAAGATGCTCGGACCGACGGGCATCGGCGTGTTATGGGCGCGCCACGAGCTCTTGGAAGCGATGCCCCCGTGGCAGGGCGGCGGCGAGATGATCCGCCGTGTCACGATGGAGGGTTCCACCTGGAACGACGCACCGTACCGGTTTGAAGCCGGGACGCCGCCCATCGCACAGGCCGTGGGACTTGCTGCTGCCGTCGACTACATGCAAGGGCTCGGCATGGATCGCATCGCCACGCACCATCGTCTGCTAGCCGGGGACGCTGCGCGACGTCTCGACGCGCTGCCCGGTCTGCGGCTGCTCGGACCCGCGGCCGACGCTGCGCGCGAAGGCGTGGTTTCCTTCACGGTTGATGGCCTACACGCCCACGACCTCGCGACGATCCTAGACGCGCGCGGCATCGCGGTGCGTGCCGGGCATCACTGCACGATGCCGCTGCATGATCATTTGGGTGTCGCTGCTTCCACGCGCGCGAGCTTCGCCGTCTACAATACGCTGGAAGACATCGACGACTTGGTCGAGGGCGTCAAGCATGCGCAAGCAATGTTCGGCCTCAACGCTTAATGCTCGGGACGCACCGCGACCGCCCACCACTTCGCGCATCAATCGCGCCCGCGAGAGGTATCGCGCCATGAACGACCGCCCGCCCGCTTTCGACCTAGCCGCGGCCGACACGTCCGCTTCGCCCACCCGCGCAGAGCGGGATTCGCTCGGTGAAGTCCGCGTTCCCGCGGACGCGTATTATGGAGCCCAGACCCAACGCGCCGTCGACAATTTTCCGATCAGCGGCTTGTGCTTCGGCAGCCGCTACGCCCATGCCGCGGGCTCCGACACCGGCTTCGGCCGTCGCTTCCTGCGCGCGCTCGGTCTCGTCAAGCTGGCCGCAGCGGGCGTCAACCGCGATCTCGACCAACTCGACGACGCGGTAGGTGCTGCGATCGAAGATGCGGCGCGCGCGGTGGCCGACGGCAGCTACGACGCCCACTTCCCGATCGACGTCTTTCAAACGGGCAGCGGCACGTCTTCCAACATGAACGCCAATGAGGTAATCGCGAACGCCGCGAACGAGGCCCTCGGCGCACCGCTGGGCAGCAAAGCGCCGGTGCATCCCAACGACCACGTGAACATGGGCCAGTCGTCCAACGACGTGATTCCCACGGCCATTCATGTCGCAGCCACCTTGGCGCTCACGGAGGACTTGCTGCCGGCCCTCGATCACTTGGCGGACACCATCGCCCAACGCGCGCAAGAGCATGCGGATGTGGTCAAGACGGGCCGCACCCACCTGATGGACGCGATGCCCGTCACGCTCGGCCAAGAGATGGGCGCTTGGGCCAACCAGGTTCGTCGCGGCCGGGCTCGCATCGAAGATCTCGTGCCGGAATTGGCGGCCCTCGCCATCGGCGGCACGGCGGTGGGCACGGGCATCAACACGCCCCAGGGTTTCGGCAAGGCCGTGGCGGCGCGCCTGGCTGCACTCACCGGCTATCCCTTCACCGAAGCGCCCGACCATTTCGTCGCCCAGGCTTCCAACGACACGGTCGTTGCGGTCTCGGGCGCCCTGAACGCGGCGGCCACGTCGTTGATGAAGATCAGCAACGATCTGCGCTGGATGAACTCGGGGCCTAACGCCGGCCTTGCCGAGATCACGTTGCCCGCGCTGCAGCCCGGCTCGTCGATCATGCCCGGCAAGATCAACCCCGTGATTCCCGAGGCGACAGCCATGGTCGCGGCCCAGGTCATGGGCAATCACACGACGATCACCGTCGCGGGCCAGGCCGCCAACTTCCAGTTGTCCGTGATGTTGCCCGTGATCGCACGCAACCTCCTGGAGTCGATCGGGCTCCTCGCCGGCGCCGCGCGTGTGCTGGCCGACATGGCCGTACGGGAAATGACCGTCAATCACGAACGTATCGCGGAGCTCGTAGAGCGCAACCCGATTCTGGTCACGGCGCTCAATCCCGTGATCGGCTACGACAAGGCCGCTGTCATCGCGAAGCGCGCCTACGCGGAGGGCCGCCGCGTGAAAGATGTGGCCCGCGAGCTGACCGACCTATCGGAGGAGGAGCTCGATCGCCTCCTCGATCCACGCCGGATGACGGGATGAGGCTTGGTCGGGGCGCAGAGCAACTAGTTTCCGAGGCGTCATTTGAAGGTATGTTCCCTATCGTCAGTGGGAGCGTCGTCCGCCGGCGGATCGTGGTGCCTCGCCACACAGGTCGACGGGTCGTCGGACGCTGCGGTGGCCACCTACGCTTCCGCATGAGTGGCCGGCCGTGATCTGCGCAAAGTGCGGTCATCGCAACCAGGGCGCAAGCTGGTACTGCGCCGAATGCGGCTCGCCGCAGACGGACCTGAACGTAGCCGACAGCGTTTCGGGAGGCCGCTCCCCCGCGGTGCGCCGGATGGGTGCAGCCACGCTCGCGCTTTTCGCGCTGACCGTGACCGGGTTGCTCGCTACCCGATTTCTTGACCGGCGCGCGAGCGAGGTCGCCCTCGCGCCGTCCCCAGCCTCCGAGGGCCGTGCCGCTGTCTCCCTGACCGCGCCTACGCCGGGCGAACCGAAGGCGACGCCGTCGGAAGGCACCAGCACCGGTACGGGCGGGGGCGCCATGGCCGGCGCGGCTGCGCAGGCGACGTCGCTGGCGCTGCAGGGCGCCTCGGACTCCGGTGGCACGGGTGGTTCCGAGCCGACAATCCCAACTTCTGCTGCGGCCGGACAGACGATTTCAACGGCCACACGCGTCCCTACACCCACGCCGACGCCCTCCGCCCGCACCAGGCCGGGCAATCCCGTCTGGACTGCACCGCGCTTCGCAACGTCGCCGGAGATCGATGGAGGGCTCAACGAGTGGCTACATGACCACACCGCATTCGACGCGGTCGTCTTCGGCGAACCGGAGCACTTCGAAGGCGCGTTGGACATCACCGCCCGAGCATGGACGGGCTGGGACGAGAACGCGCTATACGTAGCGGTGCGCGTGTTCGACAACGTATTCAGCCAGCCGGACGGCGCCGCGGGACGCAAGATGTACCTTGGCGACAGCCTCGAACTCCAGCTCGACACAGACCTCGAAGCGGATTGGGACATGGGCACCTATAACGGGGACGACTGGCAGATCGGCCTATCGCCCGGCAATTTCGAGGGCCGCGAGCCCGAAGCCTGGACGTGGCGCCCCACGGACCGCGACGCAGGCGGCATCCGGCTAGCGGCCTTGCTTCATAACAACGGCTACGCGATCGAGTGCGCGATTCCGTGGGCGCTCTTGGGGGTGGATCCGCTTCGCACCGAGGCGATCGGCTGGGCGTTGAACGTCAGCGACAACGACCTGCCTACCCCCGTGCAGCTGACCATGATCTCGAGCAGCCCGTCCCGATCGTGGACCGATCCCCGCACCTTCGGTACGCTCATCCTGCAACGCTGAAGGCGCGAGTCGATGGATAGGGGCAAGCGGGATCGTGTGCGGCGCCCTTACTCGGTGGACACCACTGGGACGCTGTCCGCGGCGCGACCGGATACGGGCACGGTCCGCGTCGTAGGTGCGACGGCGGCCGGTTCGTCCGGCAACGCTGCGCGCAGCGTGTGCCACGCCAGGGTCGCGCACTTCACGCGCATGGGATAGGCACGCACGCCAACCAACGCTTCGAGCATACCGAGGGGCGGTACGCTATCGGGGTCTGCGCTCTCTACGCCCGCATGCCCCACATCGGCGCCATCCACGACCGTCGCATCGCGTGCGGCGGTGTTGAGCACGTCCGCCGACGTCGCGCCGGGATCTGCATCGGTCGTCATGACCTCCCGGAACCGGGCGAAGAGCGCCAACGCGTCCGCGACGCCGAGACCCGTGACGGCCTCCGTCATGAGCGACGCCGAGGCCGTCGAGATCGCACAGCCATCTCCGGTAAAGCGAATCTCACGGATCCGCTCCTCGGCGTCGATCTCAAGCATCACGGTGATCCGGTCGCCGCACAGCGGATTGTCGCCGTCCGCACGCAATACGCCTTCGCCCTCCAGCACGCCTGCGTTGCGGGGGCTCCGCGCATGCTCGACGACGACCTCTTGGTACAGGTCGGAGAGATCGCTCACCGGAACGTAGCCGCCGCTAGCGCTTGAGCGCGGCGAAGCGCTCTCGGACGCGGAGGCGGATCAGTTGCTCCAACTGCTCACGCAACGGCTCGATCTCGATGTCTTCGATAATCTCGTTCGCGTAGCCGTAGGCCAGGATGCCCGTGGCCTCTTCCGTCGAGATACCGCGCGCACGGAGGTAAAACAGTTGGTTCTCCGGTAGTTCACCCACGGTGGCGCCGTGTGTGCACTTCACGTCATCGGCAAAGATCTCGAGCTGAGGCTGCGTGCTGAGCGCAGCATCGCGTGAGAGGAGCAATCCGCTGTTCTCCTGGATGGCGTCCGTCTGCTGCGCATCTTGCCGCACCAGAATACGGCCCGTGAATACGGCACTGGAACGCCCGTCCAAGATGCCCTTGTAGCGCTCGTGGCTGTGGCAATCCGGCTGCGCGTGATCTAGGCGGGTGTAGTTGTCGATGTGCTGCTCGCCGTGGGCCATGTAGAGGCCCTTCATGATCGTCTCGCAGCGGCTACCGTCCACGTGCAGGTCGATGTCGGTACGGGCCATTCGGCCGCCTAGCGCGACGTTGGTGTTGGTGATCGTGCTCTCGTTCTCCTGGCGCCCTTGCAAGCGCGCCACGTGGTACGCGGACTCGCTCTCTCGCTGCAGCTTGTAGTGGGTCAGGTTGCCCTCGACGCCGACCACCGCCTCGCTATAGGCGTTCGTGAGGTACACGTCCGTGTCGTTGACGCCCGCGTAGGATTCCAGAATCGTGGCGGTTGCACCGTCTCCAATCACGAACAGATTGCGCGGATACTGGGCCACGGGTCCGTCCGCCGGCGCGGTGAGGAAGATCAAGTGGATGGGCGTGACTACGGTGACGCCGTCCGGCACGAGCACAAATCCGCCGTCGGTCATAAACGCCGTGTTCAGCTCGCCGAAGGCATCCGCATCATTTTCCGTCACGCGACCCAGGTGCGGCTGTGCAAGCTCAGGCGCTTCCCGTAGCGTATGCGCGAGGGGCTCGACGCGCACCGCGTCGGTCGGTACGTACGCGTCGGAATGCTCCGGCGCGAAACGCCCGTTGACGAACACGAGCCGCGTCGTTGCTACGGACGGGAACGCCAGCTGCGCTACGCGTGCGGTAATGGCGTCTGCGTCCGGTGCAACGACCTCGGCGGCCGGGCGAAAGGCAGTCCGGGCTAGCGAGCGCAAATCGGTCTTGCGCCACGCTTCGTCGCGCCTCGTCGGCAATCCGAGCGTCGCGAAGCGCTCGATCGCCGCACTGCGCATGGGCGCGAGCCACGACTGGCCGTTGGTGGACAGCTGACCCGAGGTCGCTTTGAAGTCCGCGACGAAGCGTCCGGCCGCGCCGTCGCCGACCGCGTTCAGGACGGGAGACGAGTCGTTCGGGGCAGTTGCATTGGATCCGCTCATGCCGTCACGGCCTCGCCATCGGTCGCAAGCTCCTCGACCCACCCGTAGCCCTTGTCCTCGAGCTCCAAGGCCAATTCCTTGCCGCCGGAGCGAACGATGCGACCATCGACCATCACGTGCACCACGTCGGGCACGATGTAGTCGAGGAGACGCTGGTAGTGCGTAACCACGACAAACGCGCGCTCCGGTGAGCGCATCGCGTTCACGCCCTCAGCGACCAGCCGCAGTGCGTCGATGTCGAGGCCGGAGTCCGTCTCGTCCAACACGGCAACTTTGGGCTCGAGAACCGACATTTGGAAGATCTCGTTGCGCTTCTTCTCGCCGCCGCTAAAGCCATCGTTGACGGAGCGGCGGAGCATTTCCTTCGTCATGCCAAGCGGCGCCATCTTCGGACGCAGGTAGTTGATGAAGCCGACGGGATCCATCTCCGGCTGGCCGCGATGAACCCGCACGGCGTTGTAGGCCGCGCGCAGGAAGTAGGTGTTTGACACACCGGGAATGGACACCGGATATTGGAAGGCCAAGAACAAGCCTTCGCCGGCGCGCTCGCTTGCGTCGAGTTCCAACAAATCCTCGTCGCCCAGCTTGACGGTGCCGTCGGTGACCTCGTAGTCGCTGTTGCCTGCCAGGACCTGGGCCAACGTGCTCTTGCCGGATCCATTTGGCCCCATGATCGCGTGCACTTGGCCGGCGTCCACGGCGAGGTTGAGCCCCTTGAGGATCTCTGTGCCCTCGACGCTGACATGCAGGTTGCGGATGTCTAGCAATGCCATGATGGTGTCTTCTCGCTTGCTATCGGCCGGCGCAATGCACCGGATGCGGTGGGTGACGGAACTTCGTGGGCAGGAGCCCTAGCCTACGCTGCCTTCGAGGCTGACGCTCAACAGCTTCTGAGCCTCTAACGCGAACTCCATCGGCAACTCTTGGAATACTTCCTTGCAGAAGCCGTTGACGATCATCGAGATCGCATCCTCTTCCGAGATACCGCGGGACGCGCAGTAGAAGAGTTGGTCTTCACCGATCTTGGAGGTGCTGGCCTCGTGCTCGACCTGGCCCGTCGGGTTGGCGACCTCGATGTAGGGGAAGGTGTGCGCGCCGCAGCGATCGCCGATGAGCATGGAATCGCACTGCGAGTAGTTGCGTGCGTTCTCGGCGCCCTTGGCCACCTTCACGAGACCGCGGTAGGTGTTCTGCCCGCGCCCGGCCGAGATGCCCTTGCTGATGATGGTGCTCTTCGTGTTCTTGCCGAGGTGGACCATCTTGGTGCCGGTATCGGCCTGCTGGAATTTGTTCGTCAGGGCAACCGAATAGAACTCACCGACGGAATCGTCGCCCTTGAGGATGCAGCTGGGGTACTTCCACGTGACCGCGGAGCCCGTTTCCACCTGCGTCCAACTGATCTTCGCCCGCGCACCCTCGCAGATGCCGCGCTTCGTGACGAAGTTGAAGATGCCGCCCTTGCCGTTCTCGTCGCCCGGATACCAGTTTTGGACGGTCGAGTACTTGATCTCGGCGTCCTCCAACGCTACCAGCTCGACGACGGCGGCGTGCAGTTGGTTCTCGTCGCGCATCGGCGCCGTGCAACCCTCGAGGTAGCTGACGTGGCTGCCCTTCTCTGCGATGATGAGCGTACGCTCGAACTGCCCCGTGGATGCCGCGTTGATGCGGAAATAGGTCGAGAGTTCCAACGGACAACGGACGCCCTCCGGGATGTACACGAAGGAACCGTCGGTGAACACCGCACTGTTGAGGGCGGCGTAGAAGTTGTCCGTTCGCGGCACGACGCTGCCCATGTAGCGTTGTACGAGCTCGGGATGGTCGCGCACGGCCTCGCTCATCGGGCAAAAGATGATGCCCTGCTTGGCCAGCTTGTCCTTGAACGTCGTGGCCACCGACACGCTGTCGAACACGGCATCGACGGCCACGCCGGCTAGAATGAGTTGCTCTTCGAGCGGGATGCCGAGCTTGTTGTAGGTAGAGATGAGTTCCGGATCCACCTCGTCGAGGCTCTTGGGCCCGTCTGCCAAGCTCTTGGGCGCCGAGTAGTAGACGATCTTTTGGAAGTCCGGCTTCTCGTAGTGGACGTTGGCCCAATCCGGCTCGGTCATCGTCTGCCAGTGGCGGAACGCTTCGAGACGCCAGGTCAGCATCCACTCCGGCTCCTCTTTCTTGGCGGAGATGAAGCGGATGATATCCTCGTCCAGACCCGGCGGTGCCGAGTCGGACTCGATGTCCGTGTAGAAGCCATACTTGTACTGCTGTCGAGCCATCTCCTCGACGGTCGCTGTGGCAGTAGGCATAGGGGCTGCTCCTGATTTACCGTGCCGAGCAAGGGGCTCACGTTTGCCGCGAACCCCTGTTTCACGCGATGATTAGGGGTGCGCCGATGCCCGTTTGGGGCGGTCAACGCAGCGTTCGAGTATAGCGATTATTGTTCATATGGACAAGAATAATTCAGTGCGGCGACCCCTTGCCGCACGCCGGAAGGAAGGGATTTTCATGGGCGTTTCGAAGACGATTCACATGCTGAAGAAGGCCGCGCGCGTCGCGTGGATTCCCGCGCTCGCGGTGAGTATCGCGTCGCTCGCGTTGGGCGCAGCGCACGCGACGGTGCCGCGCGCCGCCGCATCTCCGGATCAGATTGTCTGGCAGACCATAGGCACGATTCCGGGTAGCCGTCCCTCCATCGCCTTCGACGCTTCCGGTCAGGCGCACCTCGCGCTGTACGGTCCGGAAGGCCCGTCGGGAGCCGAGGTGCTCCACGTAGCCGAGGCCGGCGGCGAATGGACCGCGACCCGCGTCGACGGCCCGGAGGACATCGGGGCCACGACCTCGATCGCGGTGGCCGGGGATGCGCTTCACGTCGCGTACGACTATCCGCGTTACGGTGTGCGCTACGCGTTCCCCGAATCAGACGGCACGTGGAAGCGCATCAAGGTCGAGGCGAGCAACCCGAGCGGCACGGAGGTGGCATTGGCGGTCGCCGCGGGCGGTGATCCTCACATCGGCTTCCATTCGGCGACCAACCTCGATTGGCGCCAGGGCCGGTGGCGGGCCTCACGGGAGGACTTCAACCTGCGCACGAACGCCATCGGGGACGTGGGCCGGCACGGAGCCGTCGCCGTCGGCGCCGATGACGCATATCACGTGGCCTATCACGATCTGACCAACAGCTCCGTGTACTACGAGCGCGACCTTCCGCGCCGCGCCAACATGACCGTGATCAGCCCCGTGGACGTGGTTGGGCGTATCGCGCTGGTCCTGGATCGCGGCGACGTGCCGCAGCTCGCGTTTCCCACCGCCACCGGCCCCGTCTGGGCGCGACGTGACGATGCGGTTTGGGACCTGGAGACGGAGCTTCCAGGCGGCGAGCAGGCAGCCACGCACGTGGCGATGGCGCTCGGACCCAAGGAGAACACGCACCTGGTATGGGAGGGACCGCCGGGCACGTATCACTACGCCATCCGCGACGCCAGCAACGGCGATTGGGGCACGGTCCTCACCGGAGGCTGGCCTTCGGGCGCGGCCGCGGGCTTGGCCATGGCCTCCTACGACGATCGCTTGCTCCTGGCCGTCGACGATCGGGCGCGCAACCAGGTGCTTGTCCTCGAGGCCGCGGCCGGCAACCCGCCGACGCCGCTGCCCCCAACGAACACGCCGCGCCCCACAGCCCGACCAACCGCGGGCCCGACGCCCACGCCTGCGCCCGCCGACCTGCGCCTGTGGCTGTCGGCCGGCTGCGATCGCTCCTACCGCCCCGGCACGATCCTCTTCGCCCGCTTCAGCAGCACGCGTAGCGGCCGCATCGTGATCGATCACGCGCCCCCCGGCGAGCGACCGCTCTACGACGGTCCGATCGTAAACGGCCGTCCGTGGGCCGCCGCGCTCGGCATCCTCGGCGAGCCCGGACGACGCACCATCATCGCCACGATGCCGGACTTCGGCCTCGAAGCCCGCTGCCGCTACGACGTCGCGCCGTAGATTCGAACGGTTGAAGGAAGCCCGCGGTGGCCACGGGCCACCGCGGGAGCCGGTCTCCATGCGAGCGTCGGCTCTACGAACCGCGTCGATCAACGTGAACGGCTGCTCGACAACCAACCGTTTGGGGTGAAGTCAGATCGACAACCGTTTGGCAGTACGTTTGGCTGCTGGATGAGTGCGATGGCACCTCGGGTTGATGCCCCGGGTTCCGATCAGTCCGCCGGGCGCATGGCTCAGCACCGCTGCCAGGGTCGGGCGCATGCATTCTTTTTGCCCGTGAAGCGCTGATCGAGCGAATTCAACGCGGTGCCGTCTAGACAGCGACGGCGATACGTTGGCGGCGCTGAACGTCGCAGACGTCTTCGGACTTGGGTCAGGCCGGCGCGTAAGGGCTCCTACGGCGCCTTTGCAGCAAGAAGCGGGGAGGGCATCGCTGCCCTCCCCGCTCTTGAATTCTTGCTACGTTGCTGCTACGTCCTGCCGATTAGCTCCCGGGTCGCAAGCGCCCGCTCACGCCGGGGCAATTCGGCTCCACCGGTGCAAGGAAGTGATCGAAGGTCGGGAAGCCCTCGAAGGCCTTCGACTCGTCGCCCGGCACGTCCTCCGTGCCCAGCGTGCCCCCGATGCGCTCGACGGCCACGCCGCCCAAGCCCACCAGGTTGCGCACGAAGCCGCCCTGCGCGTCGAACACATCGTGCTCCCAGAAGACCGCGCTCACCACCGCCGAGCCCAAGTAGCCCGGCTGGATCGCGCCCCACGAGTTCAGGTCGATGTACTCCACCTGCTTCTCGTTGAGCTTCTCGCACACGAAGTCGATCATCCCGTTCTGGTCGAAGAGGTACACCACGAAGTCTGTGAAGCCGGGCTTCGGCACCAGGTTCGTGATGCCCAGCTCGGTGGTGATCCCGCGGTTGCCCTTCGCCATCAGCGGCACCGCGAACACGGCGCTGCCCGAGCTCGTCCCGCCCTTGCCCGACCCCAGCTGCCAGTCGTAGAGCAGGCACTCTTCCTGCGCGTTGTAGGCCACCGCTTCGCGCCGCATCGTGCGCGCCGGGTCCGCCCACTTCTCCAGCATGACCACCGTCTGGATGCGCGGCGGGTCTACCAGCGGCTGGCCCGGCGTCCACCATTCCTGGCTCTCCGCTCGGGCGCTTCCTACCCAGTTGCCCGGCAGCGCGCCGATCACCGGTAGCACGAAGGTCTGGCTGCCGCGCGGGCAGACCCAGTCCACCAACGTCGTGATCACGTCACCGCTGCGGTCCAGGAAGTAGACCTTGACCTTGGCCGCGTTCACGCCGCTCATGTTCTGCACCTGCAGCACCGAGTCCCAGCCCTGATACTCGCTGTAGATCAGCGGTGCGAAGTTGATCTGGTTGCCCAGGCTGAAGCCGAGGTCATACACATCCGCGGGCACGCCCGCGTAGCTCGTGAAGTGGTTCGGCGCCATCGAATCCACGATCAAGCCCAGCGGCTGCGACGCGCGAATCCACGCCGAGCCCAGCCAGTCCGGACCGATCACCGTATTCGGATCGAAGGTCACCGTCTCGCCCGGCGCCAGGCTCAGTACATCGCCCAAGATGCTGCGCAGGCAGTTGTCCTGTGCCGAGAACCAGAGTTCCAGGCTCGTGCACTCGTCGCCCGAGTTGTGGATATACAACGTCGAGTTCAGCTCTCCACGTCCGGCGAAGACCAACGGTGCGTAGTACGTGTAGCCCGAGTAGACCGGATCACGCGCACCTTCTTCGTCTGCCGAGACACCGCGATAGGCCGCGTGCACAACTACGTTCGGATCGGTGGGATCCGGGCATGCCCGGTTCACCGTCGCGGCCAACGGCTCACCCAAGTAGGTCTCAAAGTCCAGCACCAGCTGCTCTCCGCTCGGGCCGAAGGGGCCGTAGAACTTCTCCTGCGCCCGGTAGGCCGTGTCGAAGCGGTACCACCACTCGTGGCTGCCCACGATCATGTCGAAGAGGCGCATGCAGGCCAGGTCCGCGAAGGAAAGCCGCTGACCCAAGTAGTCCACGACCTTGTCCGTCGGCAGCGTGTACACCATACCGCTGTTGGCGCCGGCCGGAATCTGGTTCGCCGCGAAGCTCCACGCCGTTCCCGGCGCAAGCAGGCCCGAGCACTCCACCTTCAGCGGACCCGCCGCCTGCGGCGGACACGCGCCCGGCTCGCCCCAGAAGACGAGCATCGCCTTCGTGTCGCGGTTGCCCACGTTCTGTACCTGAATCCACGTGTCGCAATTCTCGCCGCCCACGACCGGCAACTGCAGCCGGTGGCCGACTCCGTCGCACGGAATCTCGATGAGCGCCGTGTCCTGCGCAGTCGCGCCGTTGATGCACGGCATCAACGTGCGGCCGGAGTTCACAGCAACCGCCGTTACATCGACCACGTCCGTCGCCGTGCCGCATTCCTTTGTCACGTGCGGAACCGTAACCTGGCTGAGCACCGTCTCGCCCGGCCCAAGCGGCAGCTTCGGATCAACCGGACCCGCCGTGATCACGTCGGTGAAGATCACCGTCGCCATCGTGGTGCGCGTGGTCAGCGTGTCCGTCAGCAGGATCGTGTCGAGGAAGGTCGTGCCGGTGTTGCTAATCTCGTAGCAATACGTCACGGCCTGACCCGTCTGGTTCACAACGGTGGAAAGGTCTACGCCCGGGCACTGCCCGTCGAAGCTTACCGTCTTGCGTACCGCAATCGCCGGGCACACGACCGTCGTCGTCTCCGCATCCGTGTTGTTCAACGGGTTCGGGTCCAGGGTCGGTGTCCGCGGGCCCAGCCCAATGCCGGGCGCGTATGGCGTCGGCGCCGCCGGGTCGAGCGCGATCTGGCCGCGGATCTCGCCGGAGGGCACGTCCGTGGTGTGGACGTTGACGTAGAAGCGCTGCGCGTCCAGGTCCGCCACATCGCCCGCCGAGAGCTGAACAACGCCCCCGATGGGGTTGCCCGGGCCGAAGGGCGGCGGCGCGCCGCCGTAGAGCGTGAAGACCACGGGGCCGTTCATGCCCACCATGCCGCGGTGGATATGGGCCGCCACGATGTTGTCGATATTCGCGACGTCGATGAAGTAGAGCAACTCCAGGCTGCTCTCGTCCAAGAAGAACCAGGAGCGGCCCACGGCACCGGTGACTACCGGCGGCACCTCACTCGCACCGGTCAAGGGCGCGAAGTAGCTGCGCGTCGTACGCACGGTCGCGGTGGCGGCAATATCCTCGCCGCAGACCGCGTCCGCGGTCACCATCGCCTCGATCTGAATCGTGTCGAAGTTGCCGGCGTTCAGCCGTGCCAGCTCGTTGACGCCCTCGTTGTTCGGATCGTTGCCGACCGCGACCAAGATCCGGCCATCGTCGCGCACTTCGATCACCGCGCCGTTGCCGGCCACGACCATCACCTGATCGGGATCGAGCGCAACACCGCCGGTGGGCAACTGGATCTCGAGGATCACCGCACGCGCGTCGGAGGGACCGTCGTTATACACGGTTGCTTCGTAGAAGATCGTACCGCCCGGCTCGACCGGATCGCAGGCCATGAAGCCCGCCGCGTCGTCGACCAGCGTCACGCGCAGGTCGGCCTCAGCGATGATCTCCGTGATCTCGCGGTCCGTGTTGTTGGCCAGGTTGAAGTCTGTCGTGGTCGCCGTCGCATCGATCTGGTTCTGCGCGACCAGGCCGTTGGCCGTGCCGGTGTCGTCCGCATCAAGCACGTAGCCTGAGTCGACCTCGGTGATCAGGTAGAACTGGAAGAAGCTCATCGACGGCAATACGCCGACGCCGCCGGTGATGATCGGCTCGTTCTGGACGATCAACTCCTGCACCGTGATCTGGTTCGGACCCGGGCCCGGAATACACGTCACCTCGTCATCCGGATCAAGCGGCTCGCAGCGCAGGAAGGTCTCGCCCGCGATGCCGGCCTGCTTGAAGTCCAGCGTGTCGATCACGGTCAGCCCCTGCGCGTCCGAAGGACCCGCGTTGCCGATCGTGATCTCGTAACGGTGCTCGTCACCGGCAATCGCCAGGTCCGGCTCGAAGGGCCGGTCCAGCCGATCCTCCGCCGGGACGTCCATCTTGCGCACGCTGCTCTCGCCGAGACCCGGGATAGGACCGCCGACGTCAGCCACGGCGTTGATGAGCGTGTCCGTTTCGAAGTAGTTGTTATCCAGACACGGATCATCCGTGATCGGCGAGAAGGGCGGAATCTGCGGGAAGGGGAAGCCGAGGAAGCCTCCGGGCTGCGCCGGTGGGCTCGATGCGCCCCACCATACGAAGGCCCCGTTGGTCAGGGTTGTCGCGTCGGGCACACTGGGATCCACGCTCACGTATATGTCAAAGGTCACCCGCTCACCGGGGGCCAGGTCGCCCAGGTTGCACCACAGCACCTGGCCGAACTTACCGCCGCCGGCGCCGAAGACGCCGAACTCCTGCAGCTCGTCGGCCGGCCGGCAATAGGCGCCGTCTGCGCGAAGGAAGGTCACGGGATCATGGTCGAGCCCTGTGTCCTGCTGCCCCGGCAGGAGATCGAGCACCTGCGCGTTGCGCACCACGCTCGGCCCACGATTCTGCACCGTCAGCTCGTAGCGCAACTCCAGGCCGGCCGTCGCCTGGCCGGCCACGTCCGTGTGGATCGGGCGCATCGTCGTCGCGTCGTAGCCCGTGATGTTGTCGCCCACGGAGATCTTCGTGATCTCGGTATCGGCCCAGGTGTTCACGATCGTCTGCGTAAAGGCGTAGTTGTTAGCGTTGTCGTCATCGAATTGGTCGGCCGAGGCGAAGACGTCGTTCTCCAGCACCATGGCGGGCGCCAGATCGTTGTCGGTCACAACATTGAAGGTCACCGTGGCCGAATCGCCGGCAGGCAGATACCCGATGCCGCAGGTCAACCGGTCGTCGGGATCGCCGGGCGTGCCCGTCTGGCAGCTGCCCTGCGATGCCACCAGGCTGCCCGGCACGACGGTCACGCCCGCAGGCAGCCGGTCGCTGAGCACCACGTTTTCGGCGTGACTCGGACCGTTGTTCGTCACGGTCAGCGTGTAGCTGATCCGCCGTCCTGCCGTCACGTTCGTCGGCGACGCCACGAATCCGGGAGCAGGGAAAACTCCCGGATCGTTCGGGTCGAAGATCCATGCCGTACCGCAGGCCGGATCCACGATTTCGCCCATCGCCGTCTTCGTCACGGCGATGTCGCTCACCGCGCTTACGCTGTGAGCAACCATCGCCATGTTGTTGGCTAGGTCTGGGTCGAAGGAATCGCTGCGCACCGTGACCGTGTTGGTCAGATCGATGGGCTGGTCCGCCGTTGCGTTGATCGTGATGATCGCTCGGCCCATGTCCGTGGTAGAACGCGGGTTGAGATGGTTGGCGCCCATCGTAGCGAAGTCGAAGACTCCCGTGGACAGCGCGAAGTTGCAGCTGAACTCGTCGATGGAACCGCCGGACGTACGGATGGCGAGCGAGCACCCATTGGCACGCACTAAGCCGCTGCTGATCAGGGTGTCCGTCACCACGATGTTGTAGGCTGTGGAGGGACCGAGGTTGTCCACGAGGATCGTGTAGGTGAACTGCTCGCCGGCGCGTACGGGGTTGTGCGGGCTGACGAACTTCTGGACCTTGAGGTCCGCGACGCTGCGCACCTCGATATCGTCGCTGAAGGTGGTGATCGTGAAGGTGCTGTTGTCGATCGCGACGCTGCCCGTATTCGTGTACGTTCCCGGCACGAGCTCCGCGGGAATCCGCACGAGAACGCTGAAGGTCACCGTCTCGCCTGCCGGAAGGACGTAGGGTGGCGCGGTAAACGGACTGCCCGTAGGTCGACAATTGATGACCGACGGCGAGGAGGAGACCTCGCTGCAGAAGGCATGTGCCTGGTCATCGATGTAGTCGAAGTAGACGGTGCTGCCGTCGGCTGCCAGGCCCTGCGGCAAGGTGTCCGTGAATAGCACGTCGCGCGCGTCGGTCGGTCCCAGATTCTCGATCTCGTAGCTCCACAAGAATGTTTCGCCCGCCACAGGGTGCAGTGGCGAGGAACTCTTGCGGATCACGACTTGCGCACGATCCCTCAAGGTAACGCAGTCCGGGTTGCTGAGGTCCCCCGCGAAGGGCGCGAAATCAGTGTCGGCCGTAAAATTTGTGGTTTGCAGCGAACGGACGCTTGAGGTGTTGCAGATGAAGCCGGCCGGCGCGCTGGGCGCAATCTGCGCCGAGATCACGATGCGCAACTGCGCCTGAATCGGCTGCCCGGGCGGCAGATCGCCCAACTCGCACCACACCGTTCCGGAGGGACCCTGTGTACTCTGGAAGCCGCAGTTCAAATCGCCGCCGAGCGGCAAACGCGATCCGTGCTGATCGTAGACCTCGACTCCCTGAAAGATCACGCCCGGGGGCAGCGTATCCGTGAAGAACATACCCCGCGCCACGCTGGGACCGCTGTTGGTGACGGTGGACACATAGTCGATGTCTTCGCCGGCGTTGAGCGTTGAGCCTGCCGGGGTGTGCGACTTCACGATGTTCAGATCGGCCGCCGTTCTGACAAACGTGAAGGCGTGCGCCTCGTTGTCAGACGGGAACTCGTCGCCGTCGCAGCTGGTCTGGGGCGCGCCATCGCTGTCGTCGTCCTCGTAGCAAGCCTGGACGTCAATATCGAGCCAGGTTAGTTCGGGCGTATCGGCGTTCACGTTCAATTCAATGTGGACGATGATGGGGTCGTCGCCCTCGTTCAGCGTCCCAAGGCGACAGTTCGCCGGGTTGTTAGAGTCACCCGGTGTGCCGGCCTGACAATTCAGCGGATCGCCACCAAAGGTAATCGCGGTCACAAAGGTGTGCTTCGGCACGAAGAACTCGAAAACCACGTCCTCCGCATCGTCTTCGCTGTCGTTGAAGACCTCCACATCGAAGCTGAAGGTCGTCAGGGAGCCAAAGAACGGCGTGTCGCCCGCGATTGCGGAGATCGGTGGATCGACCTCGAAGTCCACGACGACATCCTGCGCATGCGCGGTCCCGGATCCAAACACTGGAATCGCGACTACAGCCAGAAGCGCCGCTAGGGCAAACATAAGCCATCGAGGGGCGCCGTCAGTGCGTGGCCCGGGTGTCTTCAACATGGAGCATCCTCTCAAGTGAGAATAATTCGCGACGCAGGGGAATTCCGCGACAGGCGGGTTCCGTCAATGGTGTGAAACGAATCCGAGGCCCTCGAAGATACGGGTTCGGTGAGGAATTCCTGAAGAGGTTGTGAGTCTGCCTTTCCGTAGGAAGGGAAACGGCCCGTCCTGCCAGGCGTAACCGGCGCTCCGACGCCGCCGGTGCAAACGCACGCGGCCCCGGCGACGAATCGCCGGGGCCGCGTGCGTTGCTCGCGCGTGCTCGTGCGCGATCGGGTCCGGCTCTCCCCCCCAGGTGAGCCGGCCCCGCGATGGGGTCTAGTGAATCAAGCGGACGTACAGACTACGGCCGCAGCTGGCGCGGCACGCCCGGACAGTTGGGCTCTTCCTCCGGCGTGAAGTGATCGAAGATCGGGAAGGCCTCGAAGGCCTTCGACTCATCGCCCGGCACGTCGTCCGCGCCCTGTACGCCGCCGACGCGCTCGACGGCCACGCCGCCCAGACCAACCAGGTTGCGCTCGAAGACGCCTCGGTCGTCAAAGACCGGGTGCTCCCAGAAGACGGCCGAGACCACCATCGAGCCCAGGTAGCCGTTGTGGATGAAGCCCCAGGTGTTGAGGTCCAGGTACTCGACCTGCTTCTCGGACAGCTTCTGGCACACGAAGTCCAGTAGGCCGTTCTGGTCGTAGAAGTAGATCGCGAAGTCCGTGAAGCCCGGCTTGGGCACCAGGTTCGTGATCCCGATCTCGCTGGTGATGCCGCGGTTGCCCTTGGCCACCAGCGGCACAGCGAAGACCGCCGAACCCGACGTCAGACCGCCCTTCGTGCCCGTTGCGATCTGCCAATCGAACAGCAGGCACTCCGGCTGGCCGTTGTAGGCCACGGCCTCGCGCCGCATCGTGCGCGCCGGGTCCGCCCACTTCTCCATCATCGCCACCGCCGCGATGCGCGGCGGCTCTACAAGCGGCTGACCGGGCGACCACCATTCCTGGCTCTCGACCCGCGCGCTGCCTACCCAGTTGCCCGGCAAGGCCGAAAGCACCGGCAGGAAGAAGGTCTGCGAGCCGAAGGGGCACACCCAGTCCACGAGCGTCGTGATGACGCCGCCCGCACGGTCCTGGAAGTAGACCTTCACCTTGGCCGCCGTCACCGCGCTCAGGTTCTGCACCTGGATCGCCGTGTCCCAGCCCTGGTACTCCGAGTAGATCAACGGCAGGTAGCTGATCATGTTGCCGACCGTGAAGCCGTAGTCGTGGATGTCTGCCGCGAAGCCGTTGTAGCTCGTAAAGTGGTTGGGCGCCTTCGTGTCCACCACGATGCCCATCGGCTGGCTGGCGCGAATCCACGCCGAGCCCAACCAATCCGGCCCGACCACCGTGCTCGGGTCGAAGCAGATCGACTCGCCCGGCGCCAGGCTCAGCACATCGGCCAAGGTCGGGCGCATGCAGTTGTCCTGCCCCTTGAACCACAACTCGAGCGAGCTGCACTCGGTGCCGGAGTTCTGGATGCAGATTGTGGAGTTCATATCGTTGACACCCGCGAACACCAGCGGCGCGAAGAACGCGAAGCCGCCGGCCCGCGGATCCCGCGCGCCCTCCATGTCACTGGAGACGCCCGTGTAGGCCGCGTTGATCGTCAGGTTCGGATCGGCCGGATCCGGGCACGCCCGGTTGACCGTAACCGCAAGCGGCTCGCCGTGATAGGTGCTGAAGTCCAGCCCCTCCCACGTCAGGCGCTCACGGTAGGCGCTGTCGAACTCCGCCCACGCGAAGTCGTCTCCGATCACGCCGAAGAAGAACTCCTCGCACACGATGCGCCCGAAGGGCAGACGGCCGCCGCCCGGGCTTGTCACCCGGTCCGTGGCCAGCGAGTACACCACACCACTGCGCGAACCCGTTGGGATCTGGTTGGCCAAGAAGCTCCATGCACTACCCGGTCGCAGTAGACCCGAGCACTCCGCCTTCAGCGGGCCCGCCGCCTGCGGCGGACAGAAGCCCGAGTCGCCCCAGACCACCAGCATCGCCATCGTCTCGCGGTCGCCGACGTTCTGCACCTGCACCCAGGTCTCGCACTCTTCGGTGTCCAGCACCGGCAGCTGCAGCCGGAAGTCCACACCCGCGCACGGAACCTCGATCGTCGCCGAATCCTCAGCCTCCACCAGCTCCAGGCACGGTAGATCCGTGCGGCCGGAGTTGACCGGGTTGGCCGTGACGAAGACCTCGTTGACCACGTTGCCGCATTCCTTGTTCAGCGGCGGCACCGTGAACGTGCGGTTCAGCGTTGCGCCCGGCGGCACCGGGATCTTCGGATCGGTCGCGAAGCGAATCACGTCGGTGAAGATCACCGTCGGCCACATCTCGCTTCGCGAGCGCAGCGTATCGGTGATCCGGATCTCGTCGAGGAAGGTCGTTCCGCTGTTGGTGATCTCGTAGCAGAAGGTCGCGCCCGCGCTCAGGCGGTTCGTGGTCGTGAAGTCCACGCCGGGGCACTGCCCGTCGTAGGACACGGTCTTGTTGATGGTCACCGCCGGGCACTCGATGGTCGTCTCTTCCGAATCCTGGTTGTTCGTCAGGTCCGGATCCGCCGTCGGGCTCGTGATCGGAGGCGGCCCCATCAGGGCGCGCGTGGTCACCATCGCCTGGTTGACCGCGATTCCACCGCACAGCGCGTCCTGGCGGACCATCACGCGGATCGTCACCACCACGCTGTTGCCCACGTTCAGCCGTCCGAACAACCCGTCATCGTTGCCGATCACCAGCGTGATCTTGCCGGTATCGCGGATCTCCTCGACGAAGCCCGCGCCGCCGGCGATCTCAACCATCACCTGCGCCGGATCGACCGCCACGAACATTTCGGGCAGCCAGTCCATCACCACGACCTGCGCCGCGTCGGAGGGCCCGTTGTTCGTCACGGTGAGGTTGTAGGTGATCATCCCGCCCGGCTCGACGGGGTCGCATTGCAGGAAGTAGTTGTCGGGGTTCAGGATCGGATCCCCGAAGATGTCGGTCTTCGTGATCTCCAGGTCGGCCAGGCCGTTGACCCGCGTGCACTCGTCGTGCGTGTCGGCCGACGTCGCCGCCGTGATCGTCACGCTGTTGTGCGCGAAGTGCGGGTAGCCCGTGGCCGCGAACAGGCCCTCACAGGCCTCACCGGGACCGGTGTCGCCCAGCCCGTCGAGCACGTAGCCCGAATCGACCAAGGCGATGAGGTCAAAGGTGTAGGTCTCGCCCGGATCCAGGTCGTTCAGCGGTGTACCCGGCGTGTCGTTCCACACCACGGGGCCACCCGATTGGATCTCGCGCAGGGTCACGGTCTGTCCGGCTGCCGTACACGTCACCTGGTTGCCCGGCGTCTGCGGCTCGCAGCGCACGAAGCTCAGGCCCGCGGGCAGCAGGTCCGTGACGGAGACGTTGGTCGCCGTGCTCGGCCCGTCGTTGCCGAAGGTCACGCGGTAGCGAAGCTCCGAACCGGCGGTCACCGGGTCCGGATCGTCCACCTTCACGAACGTGACCGCCGACTGGCGGTTGACCGTCGGGGGCTCCGTGTCCGTATTGTTGTCCAGGCACGGGTCGAAGGTCGTCGCCCGTACCTCGGCCGTGTTCTCGATGATCTGAACCACC
>JAJCYU010000204.1 GCA_029262755.1 Anaerolineae bacterium | reverse complement strand
GCAGACAGCGTGCGGATGGGCCACGTCAGCTATCTCGGTGACGCGACGGTGGGACGGGCGAGCAACATCGGAGCGGGGACGATCACATGCAACTACGACGGGGAAGCCAAGCACGAAACGACGATCGGCGACGATGTCTTCGTCGGTAGCGACACGATGCTCGTGGCGCCCGTGCGGTTGGGCGATGGGGCACGCACCGGGGCGGGCAGCGTCGTGACGCGCGACGTCGAGGCGGGTAGCACCGTGGTCGGTGTGCCGGCGCGGCCGATCGGGGGTGCCGAGGGCGACGATGCGTCGCCCGCGGCGCCGGACGACGCGCCTTCCGCCGCCACCGACGCCACAGACGGCGAGCCCACAGCGAACAATCCGCCCGGATCGGCGCGGATCTGAACATCGATACGAGGGAGCACGGGGGATGAGCACGACGTTCGTTGTGGGGATGCTGGCCGGCCTTGTTCTCGGCGGCGGTGGTGCGTGGTTCGCGTTTGCGCGCCGCTTCGCCGCGCAGACCGAACCGGTCTCGCGCGACGAGACGTTGCGGGCGATCGCGGAGGCCGACGAGGGTCCCGACCTCGAGGAAGAGTCCCTGGAGATGATCGAGAGCATCTTCGAGTTGGGCGAAACGCGGGCGCGTGAGGTCATGGTGCCCCGCATGGACGTGGTCGCCATGCCCGAGGAGTCCACGCTGCAGGAGGCGCTCGACATCATCTTGCGCTGCGGCCATTCGCGCATTCCCGTCTACCGGGAGTCGATCGACCAGGTTGCAGGCGTCCTGTATGCCAAAGATCTGCTGGAACACTACCGGGATCGCCGTTTCGACGACGTGCGTATCGCGAAGCTGCTGCGCCCCGCGTACTTCGTTCCGGAGAGCAAGACGCTCGACCTGCTGCTGCCGGAGCTGCAGTCACGTCGGGTGCACCTTGCGATCGTCGTAGACGAGCACGGCGGAACGGCAGGCGTCGTCACGATCGAGGATCTGCTGGAGGAGATCGTCGGCGAGATCCACGACGAGTTCGACGCCGAGGAGCCGGATGTCGTACGCCTCGACGAGGAGGCACGCGAAGGGGTGTTCAAGGCGGGCATCGACATCGACGACGTGAACCGCCTGCTCGGCCTCGCCCTGCCGGCGGACGGCGACTCCGACACGCTGGGCGGCCTCGTGATCGATCAGCTGGGGCGGGTCGCACGTACCGGGGACAAGGCCGTTTTCGACGATGCCGAGATCGAGGTTCTCGCCGTCGACGGAAGGCGTGTCCAACTCGTACGCTGCAGTGCGCTCGTCGCAGAGGATCCAGAACTGGGCCCAATCGACGCGGACGATGCAACCGCGGACGCGCGAGCCGCGGCCGGATGAGCGCCCGCCGGGCGCCACGGTCGGGCGTCACGTGAAGAGCACGGGCGCGGAGACCGTCGATGCCGCAACGCTGGACGAGCTGGTGCGGCGAGCGCGATCGGCCCGTGCGTCGGCCTACGCCCCCTACTCGCGCTATCCGGTCGGGGCGGCGGTGCTGGGGGATGACGGCGCAATCCACGGCGGTTGCAACGTTGAGAACGCCATGTACGGCGCGACCATGTGCGCCGAGCGCGTCGCGGCCTTCACGGCCGTCGCAGCCGGTGGGCGGCGTCTGCGCGCGGTGGCCGTGGTAACACGCGGCGGCGGCACGCCCTGCGGCGCCTGCCGCCAGGTGCTCTCCGAGCTCGGCGGACCCGAGATGGTCGTGGCGATCGCGTCGGCCGAGGACGCGGCCTATCGGATCCTGAGCTTGGGCGATCTGCTGCCCGAGGCGTGGACCGCGGATGATCTTGCGCGCGGAACGGAAGAATCGGCGTAGGGCTAGTAGTCCAACCAGCTTGGCTCCCGAACCCGTAGATTCAGGCTGGTAGGACCACTAGGATCCGTCCCGACAAACGAAACGCGGCGCCCCAGTTTGGAGCGCCGCGTTCTTCGTTGGTAGATCGGTTCCCCGCGTGCCAAGAAAGCCTAGCGCGGTACCGCCCAGTTGCCGCCACGCTTGAGCGTGGGTTGGGCCGGCGCGGCGCGTTGGCCCTTGGGCAACGTGGAGCGTCGCGTACGGGGCGCATCGTCCGTCTCTTCCGCGGCAGAGACCTCCGCGGCCGGGTCCGGCGCGGGCGCCTCGACGACAGGCTCCGCTGCGGCTGCCTCCACCGCAACAGGGGCCGCGACGACCGGTTCGGGCGCCGCGGCTTCGACGGCGACCGGCGCGGGGGCGGGGGCGCCGCCACCGTAGCGTAGGCAGGTGTCCTCCCAGAACGAATCGTTGTGCTTCACGGGCCAGATGGCCTTGCCGCGCACGAAGACCGTCACCGCGCCCGCGCGGGCAACGGTGGTGACCGCTTGGTTCACGAAGACGTCCGGTGTGAACTCTTCGGCCGACCATACGACCGTATCGGGCGGTGGGGCGCCCATCGCGGGCGTGTTGCCGTATGGGTCGATGCCGACCTGCATGCGATAGCTACCGTTCTTCTCCGGATCGGAGAAGAAGGTGTCTAGATCGGGACGGTGACCGTCATCCTCGCCGCTGTAGATCATTCCGTGGGCGGAGAAGGTCACCGCGGCACCGGGGGAGACCCCGACCCGCTGCCAGACGCCGGCATCGTGGGTGCCCCACGTCGTGAACCACTTCATGGAGTTGCCCGCGCGGACGCGGTAGGCGTCGCCGGTGAGGCCGGGGATATTGAGCTTGAACTCCGGCTCACGGTTCCACGTCTCGTCGTTGCCGTTGATGAACCACGGCGTCCACGCCTCGCCGGAAGACGAAGAAAGGCTTGTGCCGAGGCTCTCGGTTTTGTAGGAACCGGCGTCGAAACCGGGGTTGGCAAGCAAGTTGCCTGCACAGCCTTGGGATACGGGCGCCGCGGCGGCGGGCCGCACGGGCGCGCCGAACACGCCGGCAAGACCGACGGCGGCAGCCAAAGCGAGCAGCGTGTGGAATGACAGTGTTCGGGGACGGGTAGACATGACCATCGGCGCGTGACTCCTGCATCGTCTGTCGAAGCGGGGGGAGGGAATCGGGCCTCATAAAAACGCCGTTCCACGCGGGAACGGAGGGCTTTCGGTCGGCGGCCGGCCATGATAGCCGAGTGCCCAGAGGCTCTCAAGCCCAGGACGAGCCTTTAGCGGACGCAACTCGTTGCAGTGGAAAGGCCGCGGAACGCGGCGGGTAGCGCCGCCGAACTCGTGGCGGCGATGCGGGGTGATCCCGGCTCTTGGAGGGCGTTCAGCAGCCGCCAGTCCGGCGCCGGGCCGATCCCCATGGCCAGGATGCGTACGTCGGCCTCGCGCGCGTCGCGAGCCGCCGTATGGGCCGCCTCGTTGCCGCCCATGCCGATGGCCACCCCATCCGTGATGAGCACGAGGATGCGGCGACGCCCGTCGATGGTGGGGCCGAGGGCGCGAACGCCTTCGGCGATGCCATGTTCGAGCCGTGTGCCGTGGTGGGGCTGTAGCTCGCGCAACGCCAGATCGAGCAACGCGGGTGTCGTACCGAGCGGGGCGAGGGTCACCGCCCGTCGGTCGAAGGCCACGAGGCCGACGCGGTCTTCGCCTGGTCTGTGATCCAATGTGTCGAGCAACACACGAACGTGTTGGCCGATGGCCGCGAGCCCGTCACCGCCGACGCTGGCTGAGCGGTCGATGGCCAGCACGATATCGGCGGGCTCGGCGCTGGGGAGACAGCTCGGGCGGTGCATGATCGGCAGGAAGATGGGCACCGTACCCCAGCGAGGACATTGTGGGACGACGGTGAGCTGCTGTGGCGGCAGCGAGGTGTTGATCGTCTGCCCGGACTCGTCCTCCACGGTGATGTCCGCTCCGCCCAGGGCGAACGTTCCGCCGCGGACGGCCACGACGCGACGGGAGGTCTCGAGCGCCTCACCGAAACCGTCGGTGAACTCGAGCGTCCAGTCGTCGCCGATGTCCGGCTCCGCGCCGTTCGTATCGGTGCGCCATGCCACGATGCCCTCGGGCAGCGCATCCACGAGACGGACGGTGCGCACGCAACTCGGCGCGATGCCTTCGTCACAGCTGAGCCGAATCGCCCAACGAAGCTCGACGGGTTGGTAGGGACAGACCAGCTTCGAAGAGAGCGTGGCAATACCTTCCGCGCGACACCCTTCGGCCAGGGCCTTGTCCGGTTGCACGGTGAACAGCAATGCGCAGAGGACGGCGAGGAACAACAGCACGCCACGACGGGTGCTCGAGGCACCGACGTGGGCACGAGCGGCTCGCGCCGCGCTCAAGGGCGCGCCGTTCCCGCCGGGGAGCCTTCGCCCGGCGACCATGCGGTCGGCAAGGGCTCCGGTTCCGGCTCCGGCCCGACCGGCGCAGGACATTGATCGACGACGGGGAAGCGCAGCGCGCCGGCGAGCGGAACCACGAAGCTATGGGAGCGCGCATCGACGTTGGCGCAGGGCAGCCACGTTTCCGACTGCACGTAGAGCGTTGCCTGGAAGGGCGCGACCCCTTCGATGTCCAGCGTCGCGCTGAATACAGGGCCGTCCGGCACGAAGCTGAACTCGTATACACGGCTGGCGCTGTCGGAGATCGCGATCTGGAAGGGCGGGAGCACGAGGCCCTCCGAGGCCGCAATGTCCCGGTCGGATTGCGATAGATGACCGTCGCAGCCGCGGCAGCCGAAGGCCGGGACGCCGCCGACGTCGGCGAAGACGACGATGGGCACGCGAGCGTGCGCCGTTGGCCAGGGCGCCTCATCGTCCGGCGGTTCCGTGGGCGAGACGGGATCGGGGCGCGCGCCCACCATGCCGCCGTCCTTCCCACCGCGATCCTGTCCGGCGACCGGTACGTTCGGCGCGTTCGCTGTGTCAGTCGGCGGCGCGGGCTCCGTGGCCGGCTCATCATCGTTATCGCTCGACGAACGGCGTCCTTCGTTGCGGCGCGGCGCGTCAAGGGGCGCGGCTTCCTGCACGAGCTCTGGGACAATTGCCAGGGCCAACGCCTCGGGTGTGAGGGTGGCGGCTCGAGGTGGCGTTACGAAGGTGTCGCTGGGAGCGGATCGGTCGACGCGAGAGACGATCGCCGCCTGCTCCGCAGCAGGAACGGAGAGATCTACCTGCCCTTGACGCGCGATGATCGTCGGCCCGGCGCCGGACAGCGGCGCGACGGTCTCCGGCGAGATCGGCACGTTCGTTGCGCGTCGGCTCTCGCCGGCGAAACCGCCGCCGAGGAGCCCAAGCGCCAACAAGACCACGAAGGTGCGCAGCCACTCCGAAAGGGTCATGGGCGCGTCTTGTGTGGCGACGGCCCGTTCGTTGCGTGCCGTCGAAGACGGTGCGGCGGCGGAGCGCGGAACGGCAAGCAACGCGGCTTTCAATCCCCCCGGCGGCTCCGGGATGGGCAACGCGGAAAGGTGTGCATCGACGAACTGCTCGTCCAGCCAAGCGGATGCACAGGTGGGACAGCCATCGACGTGTTGCTCGAAGGCGGCCAGGGCCGTGGGGACGAGGCGCGCATAGCGGTTTGCGGGCATCAGCCGCCGTATTTGTTGACAGTTCATGATCGCCCCTCCCCGTTCACAGCCGAGCTCGGTTCGGAGCGTGCTTTCGTACGCCGCAGCGCGCGCACCTCGCCTTTGAGCACACGCGCAAGCGCTTCCCTCGCGCGTTGACGACGCTTGCGTGCCGCGGCCGCGTTGATGCCGAGCACGTGACCGACTTCGGGAGCCGAAAACTCGCTGAACTCGAAGAGGGAGAGCACGACACGGTGGGA
>JAJCYU010000203.1 GCA_029262755.1 Anaerolineae bacterium | reverse complement strand
GCCGCCGATCTCGCCGACCACGCCGGCCCCCAACCCTTCGAGCGCAACGACGTGATCCCCGCGCCCGGCGTCGACTTCGTGCGCGGGGACGATCTCGACGCCGACGAGCGCGTGGACTTTGTGGGTCTTGAGGCGGTTTACGATCGTGGGACCGGGGTCGTGATCGAGCAAAAGCTCAAGTGGTGGCGCCAGATGGACCCGGATCCGGGCAAGGGACCTGCGACGAAGTTCTCCGCGGAGATCGACGTGCGCGGCGCGTCGCGCGACCCAGATCTCTTGCTTGCAGTCGGCGATTTCGACGGCGATTCGCATGCCGACATCCTCACCGTTGAGCCCAACGGCAACGTCAGCGCGTGGCTGAACGAGGGGGGCGAGGCAAAATTTGATCGGCGCAAGAGCGGAGGCCGCGTCTATTCGGGCGCGGGCTACGTTCACGCCGCCAACATCGACGCGGACTCCGGCGACCTGCACGACGACCTGCTCGTGGTGCGCGACGGCAGGGACGTGACCTGGTACCCGAGCGAAGGCGCCACCGGTGACATCGACCTAGGACGCGCAACAAACCTTCTCACCGGCAGCGAAGCACGCCAGATCGTCGCGGTGACGAGCGGCGACCTCAACGGAGACGGCCTACTCGACCTCGCGACGGCCACGGACAAGACGGGCGACTCCATCTCCTGGTGGCTGCAGCGCATCGACGGCGACGACCGCATCTTCGAGCGCGCCGGTGACGGCCGCGAGCCGGACGTGCGCGACCTGACCATGGGCGACGTCGACGGCGACGGCGACCTCGACATCCTCGTCACGAGCCAGGACGGCGCGCGGCCCTACAACGTCTTCGCGTGGCTAAACCCGGGCGACGGCACCGACCTCGTACGAAATCCGACCTCGATGCAGCACTCGAGGAGCAAGGACCACAAGTGGAACTCCATCGACATGGCGGATGTGGACAAGGACGGCGACATCGACTTCATCGCATCGGAGTTCACCCAGAACAGCATCGCAGGCACGCTCTGCTGGTACGGCAACCCCGGCTCCGGCGAAACCCAGCCGACCGCCGTCCCGACGACCCCCGCGACGCCCGTCCCGAGCGCGGTTCCGAGCGCCGAGCCCTCCGCACAGCCGAGCGCGCAGCCGAGCGCGATGCCCTCCGCCCAGCCGAGCGCGATTCCAAGCGCCCAGCCCACCGCGATCCCCGACAGCACCCCGCCGACCGAGCCGGTGGCGCGCATCTACATGCCCTATGCCGAATCGCAGTAGGCGTCGCCCGGCGGCATACATACGGCGCCACTCCGCACGTCGCCTACCGCGGTGCACCTACCGCCGCCGCGCACGGGAGCTTCCGGCTTGAGGGACCTGCCCGAGGGTCGGCTTACGATCCTGTTTACCGACATCGAGGGCTCGACCGAGTTGGTCAAGCGCTTGGGGCCGCAGTTTCCTGAGGTCCTCGATCATCACAACCGGCTCTTGCGCGGCGCCTTTCGCGGACGTGGCGGCGTCGAGGTGCGCACGATGGGCGACGCCTTCTTCTACGTCTTCCAAGACGCGGCCGACGCCCTGGCAGGCGCGACGGACGGACAGCGCGCGCTCTACGGCCACGACTGGCCGCACGGCGAGCTGCTCCTGGTACGCATGGGGCTGCACAGCGGCGAGGTAACGCGCTTCGACGAGGACTACGCGGGCTTCGAGATCCATCGCGCCGCGCGCATCGCGGGCGCCGGCCACGGCGGCCAGGTGCTCGTCTCACAGACGACGATGGCCGAGATCGGCGACGCGCTGCCTGCCGGCGTGACCATCCACGATTGCGGCGAGCATTGGCTCAAGGACCTGAGCGCGCCCGAGCCGCTCGTGCGCGCCGTCGCGGACGGACTGCCGGACGTCGATCGCCCGATCTCCTCCCTTGGCCGACCTCCGCTGCGTGTGGGGCTCGTGGCGGAGGGCGCGCCGGACGATTCGGGGCCGCGCGATCTGGTGGCGATCGCCGACCTGCTGCGCCGCGGCGTTGAGGGGACGGAGGCCGAGGTCAAGCTGCGCCCGAGCGAGCTGGCAACGATGGCCCACGCCGACCCGGCCGATCTGGACGCGCAGCGCCTGGGGCGTATCGCGGAGTGGTCGCAGCCGCGCTACCAGATCGACACGCGCTTCGTGAGCCTGAGCCTGCTGATGGACAAGGGCGAGCAGGTGGCAGGCGAACGGTGGGTCGCCGAATCGGAGCGGCACGAGAGCCTGTCCGGCATCCTGGCCGACGGTGAGCACCGGGTGCTGGTCGTGCTCGGCCCGCCGGGCAGCGGCAAGAGCACCCTGCTGCGCTACCTGGAGCTGAGCATCTGCTCGGACGCGCTGCGCCGGAGCGACGAGCACGACGGACCGGTCACCCTCTTCGTGCCGCTCAACAGCTACCGCGCCGGCGACATGGGCGGGGCGGCGCCACCACCCCTGGCCTGGCTCGCCGAATTGTGGCGCCGTCGCTATCCACAACTGCCGTCACTCGAGACCTTCATCGACGCCGGCCGGCTCGTGCTGCTGCTCGACGGCCTCAACGAGATGCCGCACGCGGATGACGCTGAGTACCGGCACAAGGTCGAAGCCTGGCGCGGCGCCTTGCAGGAAGTCATCCGGCGTCGGCCGGGCAACCAGGCGGTCTTCAGCTGTCGCAGCCTGGACTACAGCGCGCCGCTGTCGACCCCTTCGCTGCGCGTGCCGCAGGTCCGCGTCGAGGCCTTCGACGACCGCCGCGTGCAGCAGTTTCTGGCGCTGTACAACCCGGAGCGGGCAACCGAGATCTGGCGACAGATCGCCGGCACACCGACCCTGGAACTCCTGCGCACGCCCTACTTCCTGGCGCTGCTGGTCCAGCAGGTC
>JAJCYU010000202.1 GCA_029262755.1 Anaerolineae bacterium | reverse complement strand
GCCGACACCCATGGCGCGACGTTGCACGCCAGCGTGGCCCCGTCGGGCGGCCGAGCGATGACCTCACGAAGCGCCGCATCCGCGCGCGAAGCCCAGAGGACAGCTGCTGCTGTATCGCCCCGTTCCGCGGCCAGACGCCACAACGGTGCCGCCGCGGCGAGCAGCCCGGTGCCGGCCGGGTGGCCCACCTCAGATACGTAGATGGCCGTTCCATCACCCGCGACCGCCTCGACGTACTGCGCCCCCGATCGCCACCGACCGCACGGCATCGTCCATTTCGGATAGTTCGCCATCTGGAAGCCGACATGCCCGCCGGGTTCAAGATTGAGCAGGAAGCCCCCATCCGGCGCGTGCAACGTCGCCTCGGCCGCGTCGAGCGTGAGGCGCCACTGCGCCTCATCCGCCAAGGATGGCCACGGAGTTGCGGGATTGCCATCGTGACCCATCATGGCGAGGCTGAGGTAGTGCCACGTGCTGAACAGATACGGCGTGGAGGGCATGTCGGGCTGGTGATTTTCCACCCACAATCTGTTTTGGCCATAGGCGCCGCCGGTGGTCTCGGTCCCAAGCGTGAAGGCCCGCCGCCCAGACATGGGGTCGATTCGACCGGCGCTGAACACAGAATCCAGGTAGGCGTCCGCCAAGGACTTGGTCGACCGGCTGTCCTGCGATTCGCCTTCCTCTAGGCGCATTGCCAACCGTGCACCTGCGGCCATCCATGCCATCTCTTCGATGGCCGAATTGCCGTGGTCTGGGTCCCAGCGGAACGTATGCGGTACATGGGACAAGACATCGGCTCTGTGACCGTCACCGGGATCTCTGTGGAGCGCTGTGGTCGTCAACACGTTGGTTGCCGCAGGCAAGACCCTCGCGGGACCAAAGTGGCCGTACCAAGCAGCGGCCACTTCCTCCAACACGTACGACGCTCGTAGACCGTCCGCTTCGACCGGCACGATGTCCGCGTCGCGGGCAAGATCGAGGACGAGCGCGAGGTCGGCGGCCCGGAGGGTGTTCTGCCAAACGGCTGCCCGCGTATCACGGAAGCGGCCACGAACGCGGGGAGAATCACCGTCCGGTCCAAAGGTGAAGTCCGCCATCACCTCGTTGGCGACACCGATGTATTGGCGGGCCCAGGCCTCGTGCTCCCAGGCCGGCATGCCATGAATCGATTCTTGATTGGAAGCTGCGCGCCGTGCTGCCGAGAGGTGGTGCAGCGCAAGGGGCGTCGCAACCCAAAAGTCGCAGGCGCGGCGGTGTGCTCCGGAGCCAAAGTGATCCGGCAGATCAGGGAAGTCATGACAACCTGCCAAGACATTCTCGATGGCCGCGAGACGGCTCGGATCGCGGTCGTAGTGCCCAAACAACTGCTCGGGGGGCTGGTGCGCGACGAAGGCGTCGACGGCGGCCCAAAACCGGGCGGTGCGCTCCGGGCTGGGCCAGCGCGCACTTCCCGCAGCAACCCGCGGCAAGTAAATCGAAGGTGCAGGTCTCGTCTGGCCGAGCGATCGCCGCTCGGGGCCTTCAGTGAGCGCGATGAAAGTGACCAACAGCAGCACAACGCCCGCGCTGCGAAGAAGCCGCGGGAAGACCGAGGTGGCAACTCGAACGGTAGTCGGTCGAGACGGTCGCGCCGATGAGGGGCCCCGGCACCTTACATCTGTGCGAGCATCGGGGTCTTGCGGCTCGCAATCCTTTGGCACGCGCGCACGCGACATCAGGATTCCGTGCCTGGGATGGATGATGCGCCTGGGCCCGTGGATCGAAGTGCCGGCCCACGACGCATATGGGGCTCGCACATCAATAGGGCGAGCGCGCTATGGCCGTCCTGGATTCGACCGTCGCGGGCCATCGCTACGGCGTCTGCCATCGGGGTCGGCACGATGTCGATGTGTTCCGTCGGCTCCAACGACTGCGCGGCAGCGGAGCGGAGGCCGGAAGCGAGGAAAACGTGGGCTCGGCAGCGGCTATTCCCGATCGCCGACCAATATGCGCCGACCCGGTCCATGGAGTCCGCGACATAGCCGGTCTCTTCCAAGAGCTCCGCGTGAGCCCGATCGACGGTCAGTGCTGGGTGCTTCGACGCAGAGCCCAGCCCACCAGCCGGCACCTCGAGCACCCATTCGTCCACCGGGTAGCGATAGCTGCGGATCAGCACCACGCGACCGTCTTGCAGAACCGGTACGATCGAAACGAATCCGGGATGCTCGACGAAGGTGAACTGGGCGGTGCTGCCGTTCGGCAAGACCAATTCATCCTGTCGCAGCGAGTACCATGGGCTTTGGAAGAGGTAGCGGCGATTGATCTGTCGCCAGCCGAGCGACGCGCCGAGTGGACGGTCGGATGCCGGTCGGGAATCCGTGCTCACAGGTTGGGCGGCGGGGCGAGCTGCGGTGCGATGGAGGCGCGAAGGGAGCGCACGGACGTCTGCTCACGAGCCGCAGCCGCGAGCAAGAGCATCCCTGCCAGTAACGAAGCTCCACCCATCCAAATCCTGTTCCTCCGCGCTCGGCTGCGGACACCGTCGCCGAGCATCCGACAGCCTGCCAGGACGCCACATGCGCCAAAGAATCCGAAAATTCGGGCGCGTCGCGAAGTTCGGGCAAGATTCGTCCACGATGTTTGGGACGTCGAGTCGGACATGGACCGGCATCTCCGCTTGCTCATGAGGAATCTGGGACGGATAGGCCTGAGTACCCGGGTTTCCACGGCAACGGGGTGGAGACTGCGGGACCGCGATCGAGGTCATTAAAGGGGGCGCGGACACGCTCCGCAAGTCGCTCCAGCGGCCCCGTTGAAACGGGAATCCAGAAAACGCTTGACAATTCTTCGAGCCTTGCTAGACTACGCCTCGCTCGTGTCCCGGTGAGGGCACGGCCCGCAGGACAACCGAGAAAGGGGAGCGCGTAACCCGAGGCGATTCGAAGTGGATCGAAGACCGGTGCGTGTTTCCGTCGCGGCGAGAGCCGCGGCGCTTTTTT
>JAJCYU010000201.1 GCA_029262755.1 Anaerolineae bacterium | reverse complement strand
TGAGGACCGAATCGCCCGTTTGGAGAGACTGCTTGAAGACGTTCGGCGCACAGAGGATGAGCTCATCATCTCTGGTGCGAATCTTCGCGTCGTGAACGGCCTGGAGTTTACGGACAGCGAGCCGAATGGCCTTGGAAACGTGATCATCGGCTACAACGAGACTCGGGGCGACGGACTCGACGAACGCTCGGGTTCCCACATGCTCGGTGTGGGCACGCGCAACAACTGGACCGGCTACGGCGGCGTCGTGGTGGGCCGCGACAACACTGCGCATGGTGAGTACACCGCGGTGCTCGGCGGGAAAGAGAATATTGCCGAGGGCTTCACGACAACAATCTGCGGCGGCTTCGGGGGTCATGTGTCAGGTGAGGTCACGACAGTCACTGGAGGATTCCGCAACGAGGCCACGGGTGACTTCTCGGTCGTCGGCGGGGGCCGCGAGAGATCTGCTGAGAGTCCGTTCAATTGGGTCGCAGGAAGCTTGCGCGAGGACCAATAGGCAGTAGCTTCGTGCCTTCCGTGCGGCCAGTAAGCAACAGGGAGGGCGGGGCTATTCAGCCCTTCCCTCCGTGTTCGGTACATCCAGCCCCTCACCCCATCGAGTGCAGCCCCACCTTGTTGCCTTCCGTGTCGAGGAAGACCGCGATGAAGCCGTTGTCACCGATGTCGGTCTTCTCGGCCAGCACCGTGCCGCCCGCTGCCGCGACGCGCGACAATGGTCCCGCCAAGTCGTTGCCGCCGTTGAGGTAGACGAACGTGCCTTCCGTCGCCGGCTCCATTCCGTCGCGGCTGCACAACGCACCGCCGATACCGCCCTGGTCGACGGGGAACATGGCGATCTTCTCCGTGCCGACGTCGATGATCGGAAGCTCGGCCCCCAAGACCGTGCGGTAGAATTCGGCCGCGCGGTTGAGGTCTTTCGTGGGAATCTCGAACCAATTCAGGGAACTCGCCATGGGGGATCTCCTTGCGTCAGGCGGGTAGGATGGAGGTCCGCGCCCGGGGATCGCGGGACGATGCGCGACACAACGCTGATCGCTCCAAGGCTTCAATCAAGAGCGCACATGCGATCCGCGAAGCACTTACAATTTGCGCTCGCATGCGTCGACCAGCGGGGCAGGGCGCAGCCCGTTGCAGCCTAAAACATTTGTTCTAGTATGTCAATAGCCTTGTATCATCCCGGCCCCGATCGGAGCCACCATGCCCACCTCCATTTCCGAGCGACTCGCGTCCGAACTGAAGCTGTCGCCTTCGCGCGTCGCCCGAGCCGTTGCCCTGTTCGACGAAGGCCACACGATCCCGTTCGTGGCCCGCTATCGCATGGAGGCCACCGAAGGTCTCGACGAGATCGCGCTCCGCGCGATCGCCGAGGGCCACGAGCGCCTGCGCACGCTGGAAGACCGTCGCGCTGCCATCCTCGCCTCACTCCAAGAGCAGGCCGTCCTCACCGATGAGCTCGCGCGCGCCGTCCAAAACGCAACCAGCCGCACCACGCTGGAAGACCTGTACGCGCCCTATCGCCCTCGCCGGCGGACGCGCGCCACGATGGCACGCGAGCTGGGCCTCGAGCCCTTGGCCGAAGCGATCCTCGCCCAGCCCCCCTCCGGCCTCCCACCCCACGCCCGCGCGCAATCCTTCCTCGGCCCCGACGTCCCGGATGCCGACACGGCGCTAGCCGGTGCGCGCGACATCGTCGCGGAACGGATCGCGGACGATCCCGACGTACGTCAGGCCCTACGCGCCAAAGCCGCGACATGGGCGACGCTGCGCGTGAAGCGTCGTGGCGGGAAGACGGCAGGCGAAGACCCGAAGGAGGTCTTCTCCGCCTACTACGACATGAGCCAACGCATCGACCGTCTCCGCCCACACCAGACGCTGGCCATCGATCGCGGCGAGGCCGAAAAGGTCCTGCGCGTGGCGCTCGACATCCCCGAACGCGACGCGCTGACCGCGATCGGCCTTCGGTTCACGCCCGACCGCCGCTCCGCCTGGTCCGGCGAGCTGAGCGCGGCCATCGCGGACGCCGACACCCGCCTTCTGCGCCCCGCGATCGCCCGCGACCTGCGCCGCGGGCTCACCGAAGAGGCCCACACCCACGCCCGAGAGGTCTTCGCACGCAACCTTGCCGCGCTCCTGCGCCTGCAGCCGCTCACCGGGCACGTCGTCCTCGGGGTGGATCCGGCCTACCGTACGGGCTGCAAGCTGGCCGTGATCGACGCAACCGGCGCCGTGCTGGCCACGGACGTGATCTATCCGCATGCGCCCCAGCACCAGGCAGACGCGGCTCGCGCAACCATCGCGCGCCTCGTGCGCACGCACGCCGCCACGTTGATCGCGATCGGCAACGGAACGGCCTCGCGCGAAACAGAGACGTTCATCGCCGCTCTCCTGCCCAAGCTCGACACGGAGATCCGCTACGCGGTTGTCAACGAGGCCGGTGCCAGCATCTACAGCGCCAGCCCCTTGGCCGGGAAAGAGCTGCCGGACATGGACGTGACGCTGCGCGGCGCCGTGTCCATCGCACGTCGCATCCAGGACCCGCTGGCGGAGCTGGTCAAGATCGATCCGCAGAGCATCGGCGTCGGCCTCTACCAGCATGATCTCGACGAGAACGAGCTGGCCCGCACCCTAGACGGTGTCGTCGAAGACGTCGTCAACGCCGTCGGCGCGGACCTGAACACGGCCTCGCCCGCGCTGCTCCAACGCATTGCCGGCCTTGGCCCCAAGCTCGCCGACGCGATCGTCACCCACCGCGACGCGCAGGGCCGCTTCGCACGCCGGCGCGACCTCCTCGCGGTTGCCGGGCTCGGCCCCAAGACCTTCGAGCAAGCCGCGGGGTTCGTACGCGTGCTCGGCGCGGAGCCGCTCGACGCCAGCGCGATCCACCCGGAGAGCTACGAGCCCGCACGCGCGCTCCTGCGCCGTGCAGGCCTAGACCCCCGCGATCCCCCGCCCCCCGCCGAGCGCGCTCCCGCACTCGAAGGCCTCGTCGCGCAGCGCCCGCCAGACGCGCTCGCCGCGGACCTGGGCGTCGGCCGCCCGACGCTCGACGACATCCTCGACCAGCTCATCCGTCCCGGCCGTGATCCGCGCGAGGATGCGCCGGCGCCACTCCTGCGCGGCGAGGCCATGTCGATCGCCGAACTGCCCGTCGGCGCCCGCATACCCGGCACCGTGCGCAACGTCGTGGACTTCGGCGCATTCGTCGACATCGGCGTCGGTCAGGACGGCCTCGTGCACCGCAGCAACGTCGGCCGCGGCCGCCACCTGCACGACCTATCCGTGGGCGACGTCATCGACGTCCTGGTCCTCTCCGTGGAGCCGGATCGAGGCCGGATCGGCCTCGCCTGGGCCCAGGACTAGGTCGGCTGACCCAAGCTTCCAGCGTGCCGACGTAGGACGCGTCAATCAATCAGAGGCGCCCTCGGTAGCTGCCTCGAATTGCTCGGCTAGCCCTCACCGCCCCGCCACGCCACGGATAATCGACGGCAGATAGACCAACCCCTCATCCCGTACCGGGGTTGCCGTTGCCAGTTCACGGGGCGCGACGATGAGCACGGACGGCGCGCTGAAGCGAGCGAAGGCGCTGGGCGCATCGTCGCGCAGCCCGATGGCCGCACCCGAGGGACCGAAGGATGCGAGCCCGGGCCGCAGACCGCGCACGCGCCAACTCGTTGTGATCACCGTGGGCGCCGGCGCATCGAACTGCCACGTCAGGCTGCGATCGCTCGGCTCATACTGCGCCGAGGCAGGCTCCGAGCTATCCGCTACGAGAGCGACGTTCGCCGGCAACGTTGTGCTGATCGTCACAGAGAACGGCGCCGGCCGCAACCGTCCCTGGCGATGCTCGTCCAGCCACAAGCTCAAAGGAACAGCATTTCCATCGTCGAAGTAAAGTTGCGGCGAGTCTGCGATACGCGGCAAACAGAGCTCGTCGCACAGCGGCCCGGAACAGAAGAAGCCGGCCGCCATCACCACGCCTTCCGCCCTTGCGCGCGACGTAATCTCTTCGGCCGCTTCACAGTCCGGGACCGTGCCGCTCAAGACCACCAGAGCCTCCCGCGCCCCGACAGGGCCCGCATCGTCTTCCCGCCCGCGGGTCAAAAGGCGCAACCCTTCTTCAATGCCGAGCGACAGTTTGGAACCGCCTGCGG
>JAJCYU010000200.1 GCA_029262755.1 Anaerolineae bacterium | reverse complement strand
TGAGCCGGCGCATCACGGCGCCGCCTTCCGGGCGGTGAGCTGATATGGCGGGCGATCCAACGTGTGCGGCGGCAGCCAAGACGGCCGCCTGCAAGACGGCCTGGCGCAAGGTGCCCGCGCTGCGCGGGGTTCAGCCGAGTGTGCGGACGGTGGGCGACCAAAGGGTCTACAGCTTCCGCAAAGCCGTGCGCGTCGCGCCGGGCGGCCCTTCGATCACGCAGAGCGCCAAGGTGACCGTTTCGGCCGAAGGACGCGTGCTCAAGGTCGTGGTCGGGCGCTGAGCGGCGCGGTTCCTGGCGCGTGTTACCGAGTACGCGATACCGGGCTCGCGATACCGGGCTCGTGATTCCAATCGTTGAAAGCTCGTAAGATCCGGCGGACTCGCCTCCGTGCCGCCCTGCCGCAAATCCCGCCGACGCCCCCGCATCTTCGCTACGAGGTAGGCAGCCCTACGTTGAGCAACAATCGGCCGTCCTCGCCGAGATGCTCACCCCACGCCCGGCCGCCCTGGACTTCCGTCAGCAGGCGGGCGACGCGCAATGCGGGCGTGTCGTCCGGGCCCTCGCCGATGGCGAACACGCGCTCGGCGACCTCGCGGTACCACCAGTCTCGGTATTGCACGCTGATGACCAGGATCGGCTCGCGCGCGTCTTGGATACCGGCTCTCTTCGCTGGAACGGTGACGGTGCGCGGCCGGGCGCTGATGGTGATCACGGCTCCGTGCGCGGAGCGATCCACCGCGGTGGCCAACAGGTTGTCGAGCACGTGGGACAGGGCGCGTCGGTCGCCGCGCACGGCCGGTAGGGCGTCCGCCAGCTGGCGCTGGGCTCGCAGGCCCTTGTCCTGGAACAAGGATCGGGAGCGCTCCAGCGCCGCGTCGATGAGCTCCTCGACGTCGAGCAGACCGGTTGCGAGCCGGTAGTGGCCGGTGGAGATTTCCAACGCCGTCAACAGGTCGGTCAGCCGTACGTCCAAGCGGCCCAGTTGCGCATCGACGGAGCCGATGTGACGCGATAGCTCGGGCTCCGCGAACGCCGGCCGGCGCGCGAGGACGTCACGGTGGGTCATGATCGCCTTCATCGGTTCGCGCAGGGCGTCGGCCAAGTCGGGGATCAACAGCAGCGCGGGAGCCTGGTCGGGATTCGCGTCGCCGACGAGCATGCCGGCGGCGTGCTCCGGATCGTGATCGATGGCCTCTTCCGGGGCGACGATCACGAGTAGGCCGATGGGGCCGAGTCCCGGGCTGCGTAGGACTTCAGCCTCCACGACAAGCCCGCCCGTCATGCAGCGCGCCACCGCCTCGCCTTGCTCGGGGATGGCGTCCAACGCGTCCTCGTCTAGCCCGTTGCTATCGACTTCGACCGGGTCGAGCAGGCCGATGATGTCTGCCAACGCATCGGGCTCGACCGCCAGGGCGGCCAGATCACGGCCTTCCGGACGGGGCGCATCGAAGAGAGTTCGGGCCGCCGCGTTCGCGAACACGATGGTGCCGTCGCGCTCGGTGACAAGGACGCCCCATGGCACGCGAGCGAGCGCGTGTTCAAAGGCCTCGAGCCGGGCGGCATAGGCGCGGTCCGCGCGCCCGTCGTTGATGGGCCGCCCTCGGCGATTCGCCGATCGGCCCGGGGCTGCCACCGGGGTCGGGAACCCACCCGCTCCCGGTCGCGCCGGGCCCGCATGCTGCACCGCGCCTTCGACGACGCCGATCCGTCCGTCCAGCTGGTCGACCTGTCGGCCGAGCCGGTGGAGGGTGGCGGACTGGGCCTCCAGGGCGCCCAGAACCCGATCCAACGAGTCGCCCGCTGCGCCGTGTCGCTCGACGGCCGCCAGGCGGTCATCGAGGCGCGCCGCGAGGGCTCCGATGCGCCGGAGCGCGTCCGGCGGCCACGCGCCAAAGGCCCGCCCGGCCAACACCGCGCCGCGCGCGGAGCCGCCGAGCGAGGTGAGGTGCACCTCGCCCGCGTCGGGGGAGCCGAGATGGACGTACAGGGCCTCGATGTCGCGTGCGTGGGTGTAGGTCGGCACGCTCAACGAGCCGGTGCTCATCGCACGGGCGATCGTGGGGAACTCGCTGAGCGGCATGCGGCCGAGGCGACGGGCGCGGCGGGCGGCGGCGCGGGCCCAGATCTCGATATCGTCGCCGCGACGCAGCACTACCATCGCCGAAGCGGCGCCGAGAGAATCCGTGAGCTCGACGAGCGCGTCGTCGACGATCGCGACCTCGCCGAGGCTCTCGGCTGGGGAGGCGAGCCGGCGCACGGCGACGGGTGCGGAGGCGGGCGCCGGATTCGTGGGAAGCGTGGAGCGCGTCAGACGTGTCGCGCGCGTTGCGGGTACGGTGCGTAGGCGGGTGCCGGCAAGGCGCAGCAGCCGCTCTCTGGCCGCGTACGAAGAGCCGCGCAAACCCTGCCACGTTCCGCGTCGCGTCGCGACGAGGCCGAACATGAGGCCGAGCGCGAGCTGGGCGCTGCGCGCACCGACCGCACCGGTCACCGGCGCCGGCCCGAGCGCGTCGAGCAGGCTGCCGACCGCCAGAATGCCGGGCACGGCGAAGACCCATGCAGGCGGCCTGCTCTTGCGTGCGGCCAGAACGGCGGCGAATGCGAACGCGAGTGCGGCCAAAGCGAAGTCCCAAGGACGGGCGATGCCCGTCGGGTCGGACAGGGTGGGCGGGACGGCCGCCATTTCGCTGGCCCAGATGGGCGCCCAACCAGCCCAGGCAAGGGTCGCGGCGGCGAGGCAGCCGATCATCGCTGAGCGCCAACGCCGTGCACCGACCGATCCGGTAAGGGCCACAGCGAGCGCGGCCAACAGGACGGTCGTGAACAGGCGATCGAGTGGGGCCACGTAGCGGATCGCATCCGCCACGTAGCGCTCCAGATAGAGCCAAAACGGCAATTGGAGCAACGCAACGACAAGCAGGCTTGTCACGGCAAGCCCGAGATAATCGAGGTTGGGGTGTTCGGTTGGTCGATCGGGCCGCGCTCGCCAGATTGCGAGCAGCAAGATCGGCAGGCCAAGGGAAAGCACGATGGCCGGCCCGCTGGACAGGGCGAAATCCACCAGCGGTTGCCAAAGGGGCGGCATACCTGGCTCCAAGGATCGCGTGAGCGCCGGTTCACGGACGGGGTCGGGATCCTGGCGGGACGCACAATGAGGACTGCATCCTGTCACGAATCCTTGGACCGAGATGGTAACAGGCTCGCGGGCCGCCGAACAGCGCGAGCCATCGCGCCTGCTCCAAGGCCACTGGGGGTGACGCTACATGCGGTAGGGTGGGCCGCTGCGCGCTACCACATATTGTGTGGACCGGGTGTTCTAGACGGGCCGGCAAACTTAAGGAATTCGTGACCCATTTCGGGCATCCCGTCTGATTCGTGTAGGAATCATCATCACCGGCTATTTTCGCGACGCGCGTGCGCCGCCCAATGAGGTGGGACGTTGCAAGCTCGACGAAGGGCTAGGGGCCGGACGCCCCCTCCTCGACGCTGTCCGAATCCGAGTCCGACAATCGACTGTAGACGACGAGACGCTGCTGGTAGTTCGCCTCGCCGGAGTTCCAAGCACCGTCGCACGTGATGAGGTTGAGCATGCGACGCGGGGTCGAACCGAAAATTCGTTGGGACGGGACGGCGTCCGTTGCGTAGCGCTCCTTGTCCTCGACGACGAACACGAA
>JAJCYU010000199.1 GCA_029262755.1 Anaerolineae bacterium | reverse complement strand
ACCAACGCCGCGTCATGCTCGGATACGCCGCTGGGCCGGTCATCGGCCAGAATACGGCGCACGTCGTCGACCGTGACCGGTACGCACTCCATCGAGGTAGAGGCCGCGATCGCTTCCGTCTCGAGATCTCGACGCAAGCGGCCCAGCCAACGTCGCGGCAGCACACCCCGCGTGTCCAGCTCGCTCCGCAGCCGCTCGACGTGTGCGAGCAGGTCGGAGAGCTCGTCTGTCAACCGATACCGATACATGAACGCTCGCTCCACCCCGAGTTGATTCCGCATATAATCATCTATACGATTATATGATTGCGTGGGTGAGCGTCCAAGCAGCGGGCCAGGTCTGTAGAGCCTTCATGGCTCGGGTCCGCCCCGTCGACAAGCCCTATATTGCTCTTAGTCACTGGGTAGTCTTGAGAGGCGATCGGGTCCGTGTGAGATCAGACTCGTACTCAATTGAAGAAGGGCGCATTGCGATGCGACAGCGGATTGGCTCGAATGTGCTGGACAGGGTGCCTGTGACGGTCAACTCCAAGAGGGACGCGCATTCGGCGCGCCCGCGCCGACCCTGGCCAGCTACACGTCCGGACTCACAGCCTCCTGCGAAGGCGGATAGTGGACACGAGTCACGCTCCGAGCGAGCACGACATTCATGACCCCCGTGAGCAGCATGCCGCCCACGAAGGGCGAAGGGCTGAGTCCAGCGATCACGAAGATCAGCGGCAGTAGGGCGAGCCAATCCGATTGCGTCTTGGAGACGATCCATTCCCTGCCGAACTCGATTGAGCCGGAAATCTCGTCCGGGTTCTTCTGCACCCAGCGGATGGTTCGGAGGTTCCTCAGCCCGGCGCCAACGAGGACGGCTTGATGGCCAAGCAACGCCCCGGCCATGAAGTGCACGAGACCGGTGTCGGGCGTGAGAGCATCGACAATGAAGAAGCTCACCGCGCCAGGCAAAGCGACGGCCAACAACTTCGCAGCGGAAGGTAGCCGGGGCTGGGGTACGCGGTAATGCTTCTCAAACCAGACGCTTTGATGCCCCTGTGTTCGATGGAGCAGAATTCCATAGACGAGTTCCAGGACGACAAAGACGGCGGTGTATAGGACGACCATCGAAGTCTCCCGAATGGGGTGCCGGCGCTGTGACATGAGTCTGCGCCAAAGGGATCACGGTGAGATCTTACCGTCCCGGGGAGCGCCGATGTGGTTGGGATCACATGATGTTCCCCGGAGGCGTCGTCTATCCTGACAACCACCGGCCAACGCCCAGCAAGGACGGTAGATGAGCAAGATCGACGAACTTCCCCACGTTGAGATCACGAGGCGGGCAGAGTGGCGGGACTGGTTGGCGGCGAACCATGCCCGGACGGATGGGGCTTGGGTGGTGACCTACAAGAAGCACTGCGGCGATCGCTATGTGGCCTGGGCGGAGATCGTGCAGGAGGCGCTGTGCTTTGGTTGGATCGACGGCCGCACGCGGCGCGTCGATGAGGAGCGCGTCAAGCGGCACCTTTCGCCGCGCAAGACCGGCAGCATCTGGAGCGCGCTCAACAAGCGGCACGTGGCTGAGCTGCAGCCGAAGGGCCTGATGACCCCCGCCGGGCAGCGCCTGATCGACGCCGCCATCGCGGACGGCAGCTGGACCTTCCTCGACGACATCGACGCGCTCATCGAGCCGGACGATCTGGTTGCGGCTCTGGACGCGTCGCCCGCGGCACTGGCCGCGTGGGACGAGACCAATCCGTCTGCCCGCAAGCAGGCGCTCTACCACATCAAGACCGCCAAACGCGTCGATACGCGGGCGGGGCGCATCGCGCAGATCGTCGAGCGGGCGGCGCGGGGCGAACCGCCGGTGTGATGCGATCGACGCGCAACCGGCGTCGGCATGACGTCCCCTTGTCCAAACCGGGCACGTCTTGCACCCCTGCCTCGACCCAGCGCCACTTCGCTCCGACCGGTACCCGATTTCCTCGGAACGGGTGCCCGCTTTCGTCGGCATGCGCAATGTATGGTAGTTAGCTCCTGAAGGCAGTAGCGTCCGGGGCGGAACCTTCGATCGGAGCCAGGGAGCCAACCGCGGCCATTGGGAAGGACCAAACCATCATGCGTTCGGCCATCATCGCCACAACGTGCTCGCTGCTTCTGATCGCCGCGCTCGGCGCAGCCCCTGCCTCGGCGCGCCCGGCGATCCAATCGGAGCCCGTGCCCCTGGGTCCCTTCGTCGCGTCCGACCTTGGCACGCTCCACGACATGGGTCTGCCGGCCGTGCACTATGAGAACGGCGAGATCACGGGCGTGGCGGCCGAAACGACGCGCTCCATCGCATGGGTCGGCATGGGCGGACGCGTGGTCGCGCTCGACACCTCCGGCGCCGAGCCACGGGCCGTCGGCCGGTCGCCGGTGCTGCCTGGGACCATCGAATGGCTGGCGCCGGTGAACGGCTTCGTCTTGGCCGTTCTGGCTCAACCGGAGCGTTCCGCGTGGCTCGTCGACGGCCGTGACCCCACCTGGCCACGCGCCGTGCGGCGTCTCGCGTTGAACGGCGAGGTGCACGCCGTGACGGCGGACCGGGATCACGCCGCGCTCGTTGTCGGGGACGATGTGCTGCGGTTGGACGTGTCCGACCCAGCCGCGCCGATCCGCACCGGCCGATGGGCGCTCGGGCCAGGCCAGGGTAGCAAGATCCTTGGGCTGGTGATCGATGCTGGGCGGGTCGCGGTGCTGGTCCCCAACCGGATCCTCGTCGCTGATCTCCATGGAACCGACGCGTCCTTCGTCGTCCATTCGGGCCTCGACGTCCCCTTCAAGGCCATGTCGCTAGCGGGCGATCGGCTGTTCGTGATAATCGCAGACCTCGTCGTGCGCGTGTTCGACATCGACAACGAGAATCGCCTCACCTTCGCGCACGACATCACGTTGGAAGCGCCGAGCGGGCCCAGTCGGCCTACGCGAATCGAGTCTATCGCAGCGGATGGCGATCATCTGGCCGTGCTGGTCTATTGGGCCGGCAGGCCGCACCAAGTACACCGATTCGAGTCGCGTGAAGGTGTGGAGCCCTGGGTCGAGCTCGGCACCGCGCCCATCCAATCGCACTACGCCGCCCCGCGGTCGGTCTCGATCGTCAGGCCGGAACACGCCGCAACCTACGTGTTGGTCGGGAGCGTTTTGGACGTGCAGGTGGTGGCATGGCTCGACAAGGGACAGCCGATCGGCGCAGCGCGAGGCACTTGGTCGACGCAACGCCTTCCTACGATATCGCTCCTGGCCCAGGGGGACCGACTCGCCGTCGCGTCGCAGTCTGTGCTCGAGATCGAGGATGCGCGGAACCCGGACCAACTCCGCCGCCTGTCCTCGCGGAATGCACGCGCTCTCTCCGGTTCCGCGGCTCGGAGTGGCTCGGGGCTGTGGCTCATAGACCGTCTCTGGATACCATCCGATTCCGGTCTCCTGTCTCTCGACGTGGCGGCGGGCGCTTCGGCGTCCCTGGACGTCGTGTTGCGGGAGGCCAGCGGAGGGACCCTCCTGCGCCACGGCGACTACTTGCTGCAGTCGTGGGAGGGGCAGCTCCTGTTCATTGACATCGCCGATCCCGGCAACCCCACGCTGGCGCACCGCATGTCGCTCCCCGCACGTTGGGCGAACCTGCTCGCCATCGTCGACGGGATCTTGTGGGTCCTGGACCTTGGCAACGCGGGTGGCACTGCCCTGCCGAGCCCCCCACGCATCCTCGGTATCGACCTCGCGCTGCCGCTTTCGCCATCGATCGTCACGAGCTTCCCTCTGCCCAGGGGTTCGACCCTCCTCGGCACGATGGTGCACAGCCGCTTGATCGCCATCGTCACCGAAACGAACCGTTTGGCGAGATTGAGCATTATCGATGTTGGAGACCCGCTAAGACCCGTGGTTCGGGGAAACATTGAATTCGAGACGGACTTGCGGAGTCCGCCGAGTCGGCCGCTGGTGCAACATGTGACCCACGAAGACCACACGGTGGTGGTGTCTCTCACGAATGGACGGGTACTCTGGATCGACGTGAGCGTGCCGGACATTCCGGACGTGGTCCATGAAGCTCGTTCCCCTGAGCCCCTCACGCGACTCCATCCCGGTCGCGGCACTCACTGGACCACGGGCCAGCGTGGCGGCCTCTTCGGCCTACGCCCTCACGATCGGCCCTTCATTCCAAGCTCTCGCCTCTACCTACCCTTCGCCTTGGGAGACGGATAGCCGGGGCTACCGTATGGGCGGGGCCGAGTTCATCGCTCCGCTGAAGGTCTCGCCCGCGCCTGGCCTCCAAGCAATTCTTCGCGCGAGCGAGCCGGCGCCGCGGTGTCCAGGGATACGCGTCTCAGCCGGGCAATTCGTCCAGCAGGATGTATCGAGGTTCGCTCAGAACCGCGGCGCAGCGATGGTCGTTGCCCACGATGGCGTCGCAGCCCTCGACCCGCGCCACGCCGGCTACCAGGGCATCCGGCGTCTTCAGGCCATGAAGGGCGCGCAGCTCCGCGGCCACGAGTACCGCGTCTCGCCCCATGTCGGCCACCCGGAGATTCGGAAAGTAGCTCAGTAGCAGGTCGATGCGGCGCAGCGCCTCCGCGTCATGGTCGCGAAGTGGCCCCACGCGGAGCTCCAACTCGACCAAGGACGGGACGACGAGCTCCAGGCGGCCCGCCTCCGCGTGTCGCATGAGCGCCGTCATAGGCGCGGCATAGGGCGCGACGCCGTCCAGGTAGTAGATCAGGGCGTTCGTATCGAGCGCAACCCTTCGAAACGACTCGATCGCGACGGATCGCGACGTCATTCGCCCCAGGAGCCTCGCTCTTCGCGAACGTAGCTCTCCACGTCGCCGTAGCGCCCCTTCAGACTCCCTGCCATCGCATCGGCCAGTGAATCGGGTGCTGGAGCAAGGACAATGTGATTAGCTTCCAGGCGCAGAATCACCCGATCGCCCGGCTCAAGACCCAGGGCGCGCGCCATCCTTGCCGGAACAGTGATCTGTCGCTTGGAGGACAGTCGCGATGTCGCCAGTTCGTTTGCCATTCGTTACCTCCTACCAGAAGTAAAGCGTTTCTAGAGAGGTAACGCAACGTTCCAATGAAGCTCTCATCAAACCTGAGGAACCGCTCGCCTTGCTGTCGCGTTAGGGGCCACTGAAGCGCTTCACTTGAACCCGCCCCGTTCTCTCTTTTTGGCCTTAGCGACTGTAAGGAGTTTGTCATGGCCACGTTGATCGAAGCAGTGAATGCTCATCGTCCGCGGGTTGTACCGAAGGAAACCATCGGCATGGAAGAACTGGCCGAGAACCTGGCACAGGGCTCCCTGTTCAGCGAGAGCATCGCGCGCATGGTGCTCACGGATCTGCAGGTGGAGCTGCGCAAGCAACTGCGCAAGGGCAACGCCGTGCGCCTGCCCGGCATCGGGCGCTTCTCAGTACATGTGCGGTTGGACGGCCGGATGCGCCCGGCAGTCTCGGTCGACCGGGATCTGCGCACCTCGCTGCAAGACGTCGCTGCGTTCCGCGGCGAGATCCGGCGACGCGAGAACATCGGGCTGAGCACGTCCGAGGTCGTCTTGCGTTGGAACGAGGAGCACCCGGACGATCTGGTGGAGCTGCCGCCCGGGTTCAGTCTGGCAGCGTAGCCGCATCGCGCAATCGCGGGCTTGCAATAACCCGCTTGACCAGCAGGCGCACCAAACAAGAGGCCCCGACTTCGGTCGGGGCCTTCTTGTTGGATGGCACTAGTCGCCATCGCGGCGCCCAGCCGGTCGCGATCGTGGCCATGCGGGCCATTGCGCTGACTGTGAAACTGTGATACTGTGAACCCATGAGGAATATTACCGTGACAGTCGATGATGAACTGTATCGTCAAGCGAGAGTCCGGGCGGCCGAGGAGGGCTCCACGGTGTCCGCGATGGTGCGCGCCTTCCTTCAAGGGCTCGTTCAGGGCGATGCGCGTTTCCGAAGGCTCCAGCGAGAGCAAGAGGCCGTGATCGAGCGCATCCGTCAGGAGCACCCCGGCTTCGCGGCCTCCGACCGCCTGTCCCGCGACGACGTTCATGGTCGCGATGCGCTTCGTTGACACGAACGTCCTGCTGTATGCGATCAGCTCAAGGCCGGACGAAGCAGAGAAGGCGGCGCGTGCAACAGCGTTGCTGCGTGAGCGCGATCTCGCCCTGTCCGTGCAGGTGCTGCAGGAATTCTACGTCCAGGCCACACGCCCGACCACGGCCGTCCGGATCGCCCACGATGCCGCGACCGCCTTCATGGACACGATGGCGCGCTACCCCATCCAAGCCATCACGACGGACGTGCTGCAAGCCGCACTGGCGCTGAGCAAGCGCGGGTCGATCAGCTACTGGGATGCAGCCATCGTCGCCGCGGCCCAGGCCATGGGCTGTCGAACGTTGCTGACCGAAGACCTCCAGCACGGCCAGGACTTCGATGGCATGCAGGTGGTCAACCCCTTCCTGAAGGTGTAGGTATGGGAGGCACCAACACCAACCGGTGCCGTTCCTTCGTCACGATCCACACGCCAGCTTGTCAACGGGACTTGTAAGTAGGCAACGTGCCCAATGCCCTACTTACACCTGCCGGTTCCCTTACTTGGTATTGTTTGGTCCTGCTCACCCAGTCTTGTTGCAGGGTGCGTTGCAGCGGAGCCGTTGTCCCTCGCAGTGTTGGCCCCCAAGTACGTCAGCTCGGTGATCTCGGCAGCCTGCAGAGCCAGCGGCCGCATGGACGGGCCTGCCCGGAGGAACGAACACCGTGACCCACCCCACGCACGATTCCAGTCCGGCATCCCGCGCATCGCAAGAGCGCGGCTTCCGGTGGTATCTGCAACGCGTGCGCAGAGTATGGGCCACGATCGGCACGATCGTGTTGGTCGTCCTCGCAGGCTGGTCCGCAATCGCCTATCGCGCCGACGGCAGCGCGCGGGCGGCGATTGCCGGCGACGATCTCGTGCAGGTCACGCGAGGCGACGGGCATTGGAAGTTCGCACCGCGCGGCGTCGCCACCTCCCCAGCTCGCGGCCTACTGTTCTTCGCCGGTGCGCTTGTGGATCCCATCGCCTACGCACCCATGGCGCGCGACGTAGCCACGGCCGGGTACCCGGTCCTCTTGGTCGAGCTCCCGAACCGCGGCGCGTTTGGCGCTGCGGACGGACCCGAGGTCATCGATCGCGCCCGCGCGGCGATGGCGTCCGTCCCGGAGGCAAGCGGCTGGGTCGTCGCCGGGCATTCCAAAGGGGCGGTGGTCGCGGCGCGCATGCTCCACGAGGACGCAAGCGGCATCGTGGCGCTCGTGCTCGTCGGTACGACCCATCCGCGCGACTTCAGCCTGGCGGCGTCCGACGTGCCGATGACGAAGATCGTCGGCGACAAGGACTGCATCGCCGATCTGGCGAAGAGCGAGCGCCGTCGGCCGCTGCTGCCGGCGACCACGCGCTGGATCGTGATCGAAGGCGGCAACCACTCCCAATTCGGCAACTACGGCTTCCAACCGGGCGATTGTCGCGCCGGCGTGGATCCCGAGCGCCAGCGAGCCTTGACGACCGAGGCGATCGTGCTGGCCCTTGCTGCGGATGAGCGCTGAAAGACGTAGATATCCTGACTTGCCTCTCGGTCCTGCGGCAGCGTTGATAAGATCCGCGGGACCTCAAGGCGTCCCCAGATGCACGACCATGTCAGTCTGGCTCTCGTTGTCGTCCGGATCGATCGCGATGGCAGTCACCTTGTAGCTTCCGGGACCGTCGAGCCGCGCCATGTCCAGGGTGTGAGACCAGGTCTGCCACCCGTTGGCCACGGGGGTGAGGGGAATGGATTGCACAAAGTGAGGGGAGTTCGTCACGTGTAGCGGGTCGATATAGAGGTGGAACACCGCCACCTGATGATTGTCCAAAACGCGGCCGGACAACTCGACCGAACCGGACGGGTGGATAGAACCGTTCAAGGGGCTCTGGATCTGGACGATCGGTGCCACCGTGTCCTCGGCCAGGTAGTGCATGGTGCGCATCGCCGTGCTGACGTTGCCCGCCTGGTCCACGGCGCGAAGACGGACGGAGAAGTAGCCGCTCTTTTTCAAGGGATTGAAGCGGTAGCGAAGGACGGTCCGTCCGTGCTCCTCTCGAGTCGGAGGTTCAAACGCCGTCGGCGTGTTCACCCAATTCAGACGCCTGGGGTGCCAGTACTGGCCCTTGAAGTTGTCCACGATCTGCAGGGTGACTTGCCGGAGAATGGTGCCGTCGCTTGCCTCCGCCTCGACGATCGCCTGGGGTCCGATGACCGATTGGTTCGGGGCCGGTACATGAATCTGCAGCGTCGGCGCCTCCTCGTCCGTCAAGAACCACCACCGTTGTGTGCGCTCGTTGCCTCGCTTGTCCACGACATGGATGTTGGCCTCGAAGAACCCGCTGCCGCCTGCAGGCTCCTGCCACACCGTGGAGAAGCTCGCAGCGCCGGGCTCGCCGACGACCGGCTCCAGTTCCAGCGCGCGATGCGGCGGGCCCTCTAGAACAGGGCCCGGTTCGAGATCCCGCCATTGGGACAGCGGAAAGTCCCACACGCGTTCGGGTATCGAGCCCCGATCGTAGATGGTGAGGAAAGCGCCCGAAATACCGCTCGTCCTGGGGGTGGTCGGATCGATGACGCGACCGCTGAACGTGATGGGCGTATTGGCAACACCGAACGCAATCGCCCCCGCGTTCCACTGCACCGGCGAGGTCATGGACACTTGGGGCTGATCCCTGTCGAGAAAGTTCACCCGTGCCACAAAGCCGTTGCGATTCGCGCCCCGAAACCACTTCTTGCGGCCGGAGGAGCGCCCGGCGAGCTGAATGAGCAGCACGTCCACATCGTTTGGCGTGTTACCGTCGATGGTCAGCGGAAACGGATGCCGGGGGAACGAGCTCTCCGGAATGGCGACCTGGAAGGGCGTGGCGGGGATGAAATGCAGCCCAACGGTCTCTAACGTCGGCGCGCCGGCCTGCTCGATGGGGGCGCCTTGCTCGAACCATGCGGGGACCGGTTCGCCGCGATCGATATCCGCCGGCGCATCGCGTCGCGCGGGGAGCCGTCCGTAGCTTTGCCGGGTGAGTACGGTGGCCCAATCGTTGGCGTTGGAATCCCACACCCGGAAGTCGCCGGTCATAGGGTCCCAAACCCCGAGGAACGCCCGGATGTCGGAGAGAGGCACGTCGGGCGCGGTAGCCGCGCCCCACATCTTGAACGTGAAGCGAAGGTGCTCATGCTCGGGTTGGGGGGGCACCATCTCGCCGGAGCCGGGAAACAGAGTCTGCAACGCCATTCGTTCACCTCGATTGCGGGGGGCACACAAGAGCATGCGGGTACGGTAGGCGAACGAATGGGTGGCACGCTACTCCGCCGCTTGCGGCGCCTTCAATGCCTTGCTGTAGAAGCCCGATTGATCGAAGCAGCACACGCGGCGGTTGCCCGAGCTGAGCTTGTCGCAGGCGTCGCGGATGCGCTTCACGCGGGTCTTGTTCTGCTTGGCGGACACGATCCAATGGATCCAATCCAGGCGGGCGATCGTGGTTGTGTCGTCCCACGTTGCCTTGGCTTCGGGGGAAGCATGGAGCGCCTCGAGCAGGTCTGCGGGGATCTCCGGCTCGGGCTCCTGCTCCACGGCCTTGATCTCGAATGCAGCGCTGTCACCGATTTGGGCGCCGGCGGCCTTGAGTAGCTCATTGTCGAGGGGCAGCCAGTGGCTGAGCTGGCCGTCCGGCTCCAGGGTCACCTGGAAGGAATGGCCGTTGATCGTGCCGTCGACCGTCGCCCTGCCGCGTCGCGGAAGGGCTGCGCTCGCTTCCTTTGGGACCAGGACGAAGGCGTACGGGGCGTCGCCGTTTGCCTTGGCTGGACGCAGAAGCTTCGCGTCGAACGCGGACTTCGTTTCGCTTTGTGTCATGTAGCATCATCCTTCGGACGAGTGGATCGGTACGATAAGTCTGCGCTTCTCAAACTCCGTTTCCGAATCATAGGCGCGGCGAGCATCCCTGTTGCTGTGTGTCTACGGCTGAGGCCCTTCCGTTGGGCTGCTATGTTGCGCTGCTAGAGTTTGCCTTCCCCCCTCCACCATACGAGGAGTGACGGATGTCGGACGCTAAACGCCTTGAGTTCAGGACTACCATCGCCGCGCCGGTGGAGCGGGTGTGGGACGAGATGCTGGGGGACGAGAGCTACTGTGAATGGACGGCGGCGTTTCACGAGGGCTCGTACTTCGAGGGTTCGTGGGTGCAAGGCGAGGGCATCCGCTTCTTGAGTCCCTCCGGCGACGGGATGATCGCCGAGATCGCAGAGAATCTGCGGCACGAGCGGATCTCGATCCGCCACCTCGGCTACGTGATGAACGGAGTCGAGGACACGGAAAGCGAGGCGGTACGCGCATGGGCGCCCGCCTACGAGAACTACATCTTCCGGCCGGTGGCGGGCGGCACCGAGTTGATCATCGAGCAGGACGTGAGCGGTGAATTCGAGCAGATGATGCAAGAGAGTTGGCCGAAGGCGCTGGAGCGGCTGAAGGCGCTGTGCGAGGCGGACGGACCTCCCTCGCTCTACGAGTGGGCCGGCGGGGCCATGGCCATCCAGGCCTGGATCGAAGACTTCTACGGCGTGGTCCGCGAGGACCCCGAGCTTGCGCCTGTTTTCGAGCACATGGACGGACGCCATCCCACCTTCGTGGCGCAGTTCATCGCTGAAGTGCTCGGCGGGCCGGATGCCTACACTCGAGAGCGGGGCGGGCACCCGAACATGATCCGGGCCCACCTGGAGCGTCACCTGACGCAACGCCAACGCGCGCGGTGGGCACGCTTGCTCTTCGAGTCGGCCGACAGGGTGGGTCTCCCGGATGATCCGGAGTTCCGCTCGGCCCTAGCGGCCTACGTGGAATGGGGCTCGCGCCTTGCGGTGATCAACTCGCAGCCCGGCACCTCCGTGAACGCCGATGGCCCCATGCCCACATGGGGCTGGGGAGAAGTCGGCGGACCGTGGATCGAGCCCGACTGACGTCGCCATGCCGGCCGGGCGGGGGTCCGAGCTCCGCGACTCGCACTCACCGCATCACCCACGGCAACCACGCGCGCACTCTCGGTTCCGCGGGCCGCGCTCCCATCGCCAACCCTACGAGCGTTCCGTCCCGCGTCGTTGCCCAGAGCGTCGCCGAGGCAAAAGCCTGCGCCCGCCACGGGCCCGGCAGGCGCCAGCGCGCGACCTCGTCGGGGCGCGCTGGGTCGCGCAGGTCGATGCGGACCAGCCAGTCGTCGGCGATCGTGAGCAGGAGATCGTGGCCATCGACCAGTGGCTTTCCCGTGAGCAGCGGGGGGCCAGGTCTCATCTGCTCGAACTCGATGCCGCCCTGGGCTCGGAGCCGGCCGCTCGTGGCCACGTCGAACATAGTGAGCACGAGCCTCGTGGGGGAGCTCGGGCTGCGCCAAAGGACGGTGAGCAGGCGTTCGTGGAGGGTCGCACCGCCGAGCACGGTGCCTACGATCGGGACCGTGCGCGACGCGTGCGCGGCCTCCCCTGTGGTCAGGTCGATGGCCGTCAGCCGTGAGCCGGCTCCCGCGGCCACGGTCAGCCAGAGCGCGTTTCGAGCGACTCCAATGACGTGAACGAGGAGGTTGGGCAGCGGCCACTCCGCCTCGACCCGCGGCGCCGTCGGATCCCGCGGATCGATCACCGTCACGCAGCGCTGCCCGACCACAAGCACCCACGGCTCGGATACCACGACCTCGGCTCGATTCCCACAAGGCAGCGGAATCCGCGTCAGCTCGAGGGGAGCTCCTGGTCGGCTGGTGTCGATGACGTGGACCGCTGTGTTTGTCGGGAGCCAGTAAGTTTCGCCGTGCCAAGCTCCGCCCGAGGACCAACCCGTATCGCTCGTGGTCGCCTCGGGCAATGCAAGGAACCCGTCCACGACCGGCGCTCCCGATCCGGACGTGTCCAGGCGCGTGAGCCCGCCTGGCCCCTCGGCCAACAGGACATCCCCTCGCACAGCGGCGCCCGTCACGCGACCGATGGGCCAACGCGCGATGCCGTTGCCGGAGAAACTGCCCGCGCTCACCGTGGTGTCCATGAGGTGGACCCTGACGGGGCCGGCCGCGACCACGCGCAACTCCGTGGAAGACCTTTCATAGACTGCCATCGGCCCCGGTCCTTGATCCGGCATCGCGAGCCCGTGGATCTCCTTCCAGATGCCGGTGTTCGCATCGCGGTCCAGCACGCGTACCAAGGGCCCGCGATCGCGGAGCAGGCTTACAAGCATGAAGATGCGGTCGCCCACCACCGTCGTGGCGTGCACGAACGACGTACTGTCATCGGGCTCATGCACATCGATCTCGTGCCACTTCGCGAGTGCGTTCGCGGCAGCGGCATCGAAGATCATGAGAATCGATCCGCCCTGGACGATGACGAGGTTGCTATCGGAGAATGCGATGGCGGTCCCGCCGCCGTCCATCAACAGGCGCAGCACCCTCGGGTCGGCCTGTTCGTCAAAGTCCGTCAGGAGCACGCGATTGGCCAGATACGCGGCCACGCGGCTTCCCGAGACGGCCAACTCAGCGGGCACCGGCCCCGAGGAGTTATCCGAAAACGTGCGACGGGCTACCACGCGTGGCTCGCTCATGTTGGCGAAGTCCAGCCACACCAATTCGCCGCGCATCAGCAAGGCCGCCTTGTCGCCGTCCGCGCCCACGGCGTGTGGGGTGCCGCCCACATCCATGGGCCGCACGTCGTGCGGCCGGGTGGGGTCGCGCCCATCCAGCCACCACGTGCCAGGCGCGGCGCCACCGCTCAGGATGATGACGCCGTCGGCCACGGCCGCGAGGTCGACTACCGGTCCTGGTAGCACCGGGGTGCGCCCTAACTCGCGCGGAATCTTGCCGGCCACGTCATAGGCCGTGACACGCCACCCGCGGCCCACCCATGCCATCTCACGCGTTCCATCCACCGCGATCGCGCCGACCTCGCCGCCCTCGATGGCCGTTACGGATAGCCCGCGCACTTCGATGGCGGTCAGGTCCGCTGGCAGGGGCTCACCCAGCCGGATCAGCTCACCCTGGGCCGCGGGCGCGGCGTGCGCGGACGTTGCGCCGAGCACGAGGGCGATCGTCAGCGTCAGACGTCGGGTGCGGTCTATGAGGCGCGTGACGACGGTGCGATGGCTGCCTTTGGTGCAAGCCGATGGGGGCGATGCGAACATAACGGCTCCGCTGGCGTGCCGCCGGCACGCGGGGGTTCCTGGTTGGTGGTGCGGTGTGGATGCCATGACGTCAGCAGAGGATAAGGGGGACGCATTGTGGGGGCGGAATGTGGGTGCGCACTAGGGGGACGCACTTTGGGGTGCGTCGTCGGGCACCAGCCCCGAAGCGCCAGCCTGTGTGCCGACGATGCATCGCCGGCTGGGGTCTCCTCCAAAACCCTATATAACGCTTGCCTTATATAACCGCGGGGTGATATGCTGTTTTGGAGGACACCCCGACCCCCTGTCACGCGCCCAGAAACCCTCCGCGAGGAAGCCCTGATGAACGCCTTCGACGTGCTCGGGGATCCCGTTCGACGCCGCATCCTCGAGCTGCTCTTGGTCGACGAGCAGCCCACGCGGTGGATCCAGATGGTCATCCAAGCCGAGCACGACATCTCACAGCCTGCTGTGTCGCGGCACCTGCGCGTGTTGCGGGAGAGCGGCTTCGCGACCGTGCGCGCGGAGGGACCGAAGCGCCATTACTCGTTGGACCCGGATCCGCTCGAGGAAGTGGATGGATGGTTGAGCCAGTTCCGCTCGATGTGGGATTAGCGCACGGACGCGCTGGGCACGGAGGTCGCGCGTGGCAAGCGGGGATCCCAACTCGTCGTGCCAGCGGCTTCCAATCAGCTAGTGGTATCGTAGGTGCCTGCACACGCGCCGATATCCCCCGATGGAAGACACCCATGCCTATTCAGAAGCTCACCCCGCAGGATCTTGCAGCGCATGGAGCACGGAAGCGGTCCGCTGTTCCCGAGTACGTCGAGTTCTTCAAGACCCTTCGCCTGGGTGAGGGTGGCCGAGCCTCCGTCGCGGAGGAAAAGGTATCGAAACAGACCCTCAAGGCTCGGCTGAAGACCGCCGCCGGGGAAGCCGGGCGGAGCATCAAGTTTCTTCGGTTCACGAAGGAAGAAGTCATGTTCGAGGTGACGGAT
>JAJCYU010000198.1 GCA_029262755.1 Anaerolineae bacterium | reverse complement strand
GCATACAATCCGCCCGGTCCACCGCCGATCACCACCACGTCCAACGCGGGACCCGGCGCGGGCGGCGCCGGCGGCGCTAGTCGCGTGTAGCGGGCGCGGCTCTGCGCGGCTGCAACCGGTGGCGCGTTCGTGCCCCGCAGGCTCATGTCCGCGCCCACGCCCGCGGACGCGCCGGCGGGGCGGGCAGTGGAGCGGCCATTCTGGGCGGATTGGGATTCGGACACGGAATCGGCTCCTTCGTCGGCCAACGCCTCGACACGGTGCCGCGCACCAAGCATAGCCGCTGGGCGGCTTCAGTCGAGCAGCGTCAACAGCTCGCTCAGGGCGGAGATCTGGTGGTCCGGGTGGTGGCCGTCCAAGGGATGCTCGATGTAGGTCAGACGCATCAACACGCTGGTCATACCCATCGCGTTCGCGCCCGCGACATCGTTGCTCGGTCGGTCTCCGACGAAGACGGTCCGGCTCGCCTCGACGCCCAGCGCGGCAACCGCCTGCTCATAGATGGCGCGATGCGGCTTGATGTACCCGGCGTCCGCGGCCGAAATGCGGAAGGGAAGCCGCTCGATCAGCCCGGTATCCACCAGCTCCAGATCGCGCACCCACATCGGCTGCATGGCGTTGGTCACGAGCCCGAGCCGGTAGCCGCGCTCCGTGAGCGCATCCAGTACATCGAGCGCGTCCGGAAAGAGCTCGACGCCCGGTATGCGCCGCCAACCCGCCGCGAATGCACGCATCGCATCCTCGACGTTCCAGGTGGCGGGATCGTGTCCAAGCCCGCTAATCGCACTGGTCAGCGCGCGCTCCAAACTGGGCGCCGCGTGGTCGATCTTGGCCCGCCGCCACTCGGCCATCGACGCCTCGCGGACGACCGTGCTGAACTCCTCCAGCTCCGAATCCGCGGAGAGCGTAGCCACGCCGGCAGGCCCGTCGCTCGGGTGCAGCATCGCGTGGACGGGCGCAAGCAGACGCGCATATTCCGCCACCCAATCCACGCGGGCGTTGGACCAGTCCAGCAAGGTGTCGTCGAGGTCGAAGAGCACGGCGTCGTGAGCGCGGGTCATGGCGGGGCCTTGGGTGGGAGTGGGACGTCGGGCGCTTGTGTCGACTTCGTGTTCATTCCGTGACGAGCAGATCGCGCGAAAGGCCGCGAACCGGCGTCTTGCATCGGGCCTGCGCTCCGTACTGCCCTGCGGGAGCGACATTCTCTGAGCGTGTGATCGCGTAACCGCAAACGTGTTGAAGGCTCGCGCAAAACGTGTTTAACGCTCGCGCATCCTGCTTGTTGATCGCTCGCCCATCCTGACCTTGAAGCAGTCAGACGGCAAAGCGAAAGTGGATCACGTCGCCGTCTTGGACGACGTACTCGCGGCCTTCGAGGCGTAGCCGGCCGCGATCCCGCGCCGCGGCAACGCTGCCGGCGTCGTCCAGGTCGTCCATCGCGACGACCTCGGCGCGGATGAAGCCCTGCTCGAAGTCACCGTGAATCGTGCCTGCCGCCGCCGGCGCCTTCGTGCCGCGGCGGACGGTCCATGCTTGGGCGATCGTGCCGCCGGTCGTGGTGAAGAAGGTCACGAGGTCGAGCAGGTCGAGACCCGCTCTGGCAAAGCGTGGTAGCCCCGGCTCGGGCCACGCTGTGTCGGCGCGCAGAAGCGTCGCTTCGTCCACGTCGAAGGCCGCGAGATCTGCCTCCAGCCGCGCCGATAGCGCGACGCACGTCGCGCCCACGCTGGCGGCGTAGCCGGCGACGGCTTGCGCACGCTCGTCCGACGCATCGGCGTCCTCCGCGACGTTGGCCACGAAGAGCCGCGGCTTCGCGGTCAGGAGATCCATCGCGCTGGCCCAGCCGACGTGCCGCTCTTCGTTGATGTGGGTTGCTGCGTGGCGCCCTTCGGCCAAGGCAGTCTCGAGTCCGGCAAGCCATGCCACCTCATCGGCAACGGAACGTGGGTTGCCCTTGCCGCTCGCGGTGACCTTTTCCAGCCGCTTCTGGGCCACCGCCAAGTCGGCCAGCAACAACTCCGTATCCACGACCTCGATGTCGCGCACGGGGTCGAGGTCCGTCATCGGGTGCACGACATCCTCCGCCTCGAAGCAGCGCACGACCATCGCGACGGCGTCCACCGCGCGGATGTGGCCCAAGAACTGGTTGCCCAGCCCCTCGCCTTGGTGCGCGCCGGCCACGAGGCCCGCGATGTCCACACAGCGGATCGAGGTCGGGATCACTTCGCGCGGCTGGACGATCTCCGCCAGCCGCGTGAGGCGCGCGTCGGCGACCGCGACGACCCCCACGTTCGGCTCGATCGTGGTGAAGGGGTAGCTCGCCGTCGCGGCCCCTGCCTGCGTAAGGGCGTTGAACAGCGTTGACTTGCCGGCGTTGGGCAGGCCGACGATCCCGATCTCAAGCGACATGCGGCGGAGGGTAGCACAGGGGGCGGGAGGGACGGCATCATGGCGGTCGTGCGGCGCCGCTAGCGTCGCACGGACACGGCTGCTAGCCTGCCGACCAGGGTGTCAAACCAATGCCCTCGCCCCTGACGCTCCACAGTGTCCGCGTACAGAGGTGTCGCCCTACATAGATGTCGCGCTACGGAGGCGTTGCTTCACAGGGTCGTCGCCACAGAATCGCCGCGACCGTCGCCGTCGCCGCTGCCGTCGCCGTTGCCGTTGCCGCTACCGTCGCTGCTGCCGTGGCCGCGACTGGCGCACCTCCGGTCCGCCCCACTGAGGACGTTCATGACCTCGCTTGGCCTACGCTGGCAGGAAGCCGACCGCACCGTGACGTTGCCCTTGCCCGGCGACCGAGTTCTTGTAATCGGCCGCGACCCCGCGTGCGACGTCGTGTTCGACGAGATGTCCGTCAGCCGCCGGCACTGCGAGATCGCCCCCGACGGCGAGGGTGGCTGGCATCTCAAGCACTTGAGCTACAAGAACCCGACGTGGTTGAACGGCAAGCTCGTGGTGGGCCAGGCGCCGTTGGTGGCCGGCGACGTGCTGCAGCTGACGATGGTGGAATTGAGGGTAGTGGCGGCGGAGGGCGAGGGAGCGTAGGGGCGGTGAATTCGAAACGGATGCACTAGTACTCCCAATCCTCCTGCCGGACCGGAAGCGCGTTTAGCGTGTCCCGGTGCTGCCGCCACTGCGGGAAGTGGTGGTCCATTAGGACGCGGAAGCGAGGATTGTGCGTGGGCTCGAGCAGGTGCATGAGTTCGTGCACGACGATGTACTCGAGACAGACCGGCGGCTTCTTGGCCAGTTCCGTGTTGAGCCGGATCGTGCGGGCCTTGGGATTGCAGCTGCCCCACTTGGTCTTCATGCGCTGCACGTAGAAGCCCGCGCACGACACATCGAGTCGTGGTTCCCAACGCGCAAGTAGCGGGGGCACGGCCGCCTTGACCGCTGCGCGATAAAAGGCGTCGACTACCGCTGCGCGTCGATCCAGATCGCTGCCGGGGCGGACCGACAAGCGCATATGGCCCGGCTTGATCTCGACCCGCGGCGCAGCGTCGCGCTCGCTGACCGTGAGCAGGAGGCGCTCGCCCCATAAGTAGTGGCTCTCGCGATTCTCGTAGGTGCGCGCTGTCTCACGGGGCTGGATTCGGAGCTTGGATTGCTCGCGCCGGATCCAGTCGAGCTTCGCGATGGCAAAGAGGCGAATCGTTTCCGCGCTCATGTGGCTTGGCGCAGATATGCGCACCCGCCCTTCCGGCGGATATACGCTCAGGTGGACGTTCTTGATGTCCTTGCGGACGACGTCGATCTCGATGTCACTGATGCGCAGCCGCGTGGCCATCAATACTCGGCCTGCGCCTTGATGATCGGGAAGAGGCGCTCTACCTCGGCCTCGTCTCGGAGTTCCTTGTAGAGCGCGGCCTTGATGACCCGCTCACGGGCCGGTATCCCGCGCCATGCGTCGGGGCGCACGCGCTTGATCGCCGCGTCGATGCGGAGCGCGAGGCCCAAGCGCGGATCGCCTTCGACGCCGTAGCGACCGCGATCGTCCGCCACCTTCGGGCGCTCGTCCGGCACGTCCGTTTGCGGCCTCAGGTTGTGGTAAAGCGCGCGCAAGGCGGGGCTCGCCTTCAAGGCTTCCGGCGTGTCGTCGGCCTGACCCTGCGCGACGTCTTTGGCCAACCGGGCAATCTTCTGCAGATATGCCTCGTACTCGAGGGCCTTGGCTTTTCGGTTGCGGATGATCTCGTCGAGCAGCTCCGACATGCGAGCGTAATAGGCGGGGTCATTGAGGTGCTCCTTGATGATCGTGCGCCGCACGTTGTTTTCAATTGTCTCAGCGATGGCGTCGCGATTGCCCTTGAGGCCTCCCAGCTGCGCAGCGATGGCCTCGCCGATGCCGGTGTCGACGATCAGCTCCAGCAGACCCATGTCCGCGAAAGGCGAGATCGTGCGCGGCTCATCGGCCTCGATGTAGGTGTCGATCAAGTGGCGCATGTCGGCTTCGTAAGCCTTGAGATCAATGGTCTCGCCGCTGGCGAGCCGTACGATGTCACGCACGTCGAGGAAGTGTTTTTGACGCACCCTGATGCGTCTGATGGACGGCTCGTCGTAGCCGGCGGCCCCGAGGTCGTCGGCGATGTTGGCGTAGGCGCGCACCAGGGCGACGGTTGCCTTGTAGAGCGTGGCGCGGCGCGGCTCACGTTCTTGGAGATCGGAGGCTAGCTCGGTATTGCCGCAGAAATGGTGGATGTAGTCCAGCTCGCCGCGAGGCGGCTCCACGGGCTCGCACAGGAGCTCGAGGGCTTCCAGGGCGGCATCCAGACGGTCGCGGCCGAGCGTGAGGCGGTCCTGCAGGAGGATCTCCGGATCGGCGCCCTCCGCGCTGTGATCGAGCTCGGAGGCGTAGACCGCGATCGCGTTCTCGACCTTGGTGAACAGGTCCTTGTAGTCGACGATGTAGCCGAAGTCCTTGTCCTCGCCGTCGAGGCGGTTGACGCGGCAGATGGCCTGGAAGAGACCGTGGTCCTGCATGGACTTGTCGATGTAGAGGTAGGAGCACGGCGGTGCGTCGAAGCCGGTGAGCAGCTTGTCCACCACGATGAGCAGCTTCATGTTGGCCGGCTGCTCGGTGAAGAGGCGCTTGGCCTGCTCCTCGTAGGCTTCCGTCCTGGTGCGCCCAGCGAGCGGCTCGACCGTGGCCAGCAGCTCGTTGTAGGTGTCGAAAACGAACTGCTTGGCGGTTTGGGTGTTCGCGCCCGTCTCCTCTGTCGTGACGTCCCCGGCGTAAGGGTTGTACGACGTAACGACGGCGCACTTGCCCTTGAACGGCGTCTTCAGGAATAGCGTGTAGTAGCGGCACGCTTCGTAGATGCTGCCTGCCACGAGGATCGCATTGCCGCGTTGGCTGGACAGCCTCGGCTTGACCTCGAAGTCGAATACGATGTCCGCTACGACACGGTCCATGCGCGAGCGTGAACTGAGCACCTTCTGCAGCGTGCCCCATTGGTGGCGGAGCTCGTCCTTTTGCCAATCGTTGAGACCGCGCGTCTTGGCCTCGAACCATTGGTCGATCTTGCCGGTCGAGCCCAGTCGCTGATCGATGTCCCTGGCCACGTAGACGAGGTCGAGCACGATGCCGTCCTCCACGCCTTCGCTGAACTTGTAGGTGTGGATGTAGTCGCCGAAGACCTCGCGGCTGGTCGCGCGGTCCTTGGCCAGCAGCGGCGTGCCGGTGAAGCCGATGAAAACCGCCTCCGGCAGCAGCGCCTTCATGGCGCGATGGAAGCGGCCGCCCTGCGAGCGATGGCATTCGTCGACGAAGACGTAGACATCGCCCACGGTCTCGCTGGGTTGCGACTCCAGCTCCTCGATGTAGCGGTCGAAGTCGACGTCGCGCGGACCAAACTTGTGCACCAACGAGCACAACAGCCGCGGCGTGGCCATGCCGAGCAGGCGCATGAGCTCCCGCCCACTACGGGTGCGCACGATGGGCTCGCCGCTGGCGCGGAAGACGCCCTCGATCTGCTTGTCCAGCTCGTCGCGGTCGGTGATGACCACCACGCGCGCGTTGGGCTCGTTCTCCAGGATCCACCTGGCCAGCATCACCATCACGATGCTCTTGCCGCTGCCCTGGGTATGCCAGATGATGCCGCCCTCCCTGCGTGCGACGTGGGCCTGAGCGGCCTTGATCCCCATGTATTGGTGTACGCGCGGCAGCTTCTTGATCCCGCCGTCGAAGAGCACGTAGTCGTGCAGTAACTCCAGCAGACGCTCTTTGCGGCACATGCGCAGCAGGTACTTGTCGAGCTTGGTGCGGCTGTCGTCCGCCTCGTCTTCCTTCCAGGCCAGGAAGTACTTCTCCGGTGTGAGGATCGCCCCGTAGCGCAGCCCTTCCGAGTCGTTTCCGGCGAAGACCAACTGCACGGTCGCGAAGAACCATGCGTTGAACTCCGTCTGCTGGTTCGAGAGGTTCTGCCGGATGCCACGGCTCAGGCTGACACGGCTGTTCTTGAGCTCCAGCACCCCGATCGCAATACCGTTGAGGTAGAGCACCACGTCCGGCCTTCGCTCCAGCGGCCCGCGCAGCGTCACCTCTTCCGCGACCGCGAAGTCGTTGCGCTCGGGCCGACGCCAGTCAATCAGGTGCACGGTCTCGGTCGTCGCGCCCGCCTCCTCCTTCACCGGCACGCCATAGCGCAGCAGCTTGTACACCGCCTCGTTGATGTCGTAGAGCGAGCGACCGTGTCGATCGGCCTCGCGGCGCAGACGGTGTATTGCCTGGCTGATCAGCCTCGCACCGTAGCCTCGGCGCTCGAGGTTGGCCGCTAGCAGATGCTCTTCGACGTTCGAGTTGCCCGCCCGATCCGACCAGTCGCCGAGGTACTCGTACCCAAGCTCGTCGCGGAAAAGGGCGATCACGCGAGCCTGCGTGGCCCGTTCGGGTTGGCCGATGCCGATCATTCGACGATCTCCCAATGGCCGCCGCGCGCTGGTCCAACGCGGCGGAGGCGGCCGTCGCGCTTGAGCTTGGCGATCTGGTACTCGATGCCACGGCGCGACAGGTCGAGTCGATCCGCCATCTCGGGGATCGTGATCTCGGGATGAGCGGAGACTAATTCGAGGATCTTCTCCCCAGTTTTTACCACAGTCCTCACCACAGTCTTCACCACAGTGCCCGCGCCGTCACTGTCCGGTCCGAGTACTTCTGCCGCAAAAGGGAACTCGACCCACAGCCCCGCGTCCCAGCGGAAGTTCGGCTCCGGTGCGCCGTGGGCGCGGCACGCGGCCGTGATCAGCTCGATGCCGCGCCCCCACGATTCGAGCAGCGCTGCGCGGAAGAAGACGTTGGCCACGTCCGGGTTGTAGGGTCGGGAGGCGTGCTTGGCCAATAGGTCGTCCATCGACCACCCCTCCGGCAGGTGGCCCGGATTCCAAATCATCACTTTGTTGTCGTAGACGCTGATCTGAATCGGGTGCGCCGTCGCGTAATCCTTGTGGGCGACGGCGTTGATCAGCGCCTCGCGCAGAGCGGCGCGGGGCACGGGGAAGGCCTCGATCCGCTGCAGGCCGTCGTAGCGGATCCCGGCGCGAAGGTATTTGGTCAGCAAGAGATCCAAGGTCTGCTCGACCTGGCGCAGCAGATGACCGTGCACCTCATCGTGGTAGAGCAAGTCCGCGTTCGTGCGGAAGAAACCGATCTTGACGAAGGCGCCGGTGATCAACCTTTCGGGGTCGCGACCGAAGAGCAGCATGGCCGCGCGCTTCAGATAGCCGTTCTCGACCAGCCGCAGTTTGTCGAGCAGCACCGGGTCCGTCTCGTCGAGCAAGGTGTCGTCGAGCCGCCCGCTTCGGCGCGCAAGCTCCCGGAATCGGTGTAGCGCCTCGCGATCCAGGTCCGAAAATTCGAAGCCGGGCGCCGGCACCCCATCCCAATGCCGCCCCTGCTTGCGCAGGAGGAAGCGGTCCAGCGCCGCACCCTTCAACTCCTGCTTGGTGCTCCCGCTGCGGTAGTGATACGCGCCGCGATGGCTGATCGGATAGGGATAGGGCTGCACCACGACCTCGAGGACGACGTTCCCGTCCTCCTCGCGGCGATTGAAGTCGACCATGATGCCGAGCAGGTCGCGCACCTTGTTGGGGATCTCCTCCATCAGCCTCTCGGCATCGTCGAGCCCAACGGTCTGACCGCGATCGTCCTTGCCGAGGACCAGCGTCCCGCCCTCCGCGTTGGCGAAGCCGCAAATCCACTTCAAGTACTCGTCCCGCCAAGAGCGCTTCCACTCGACGTGCTGCGATTCGGTCATACGAGCCGAATCCTCCCGGTGAGTAGCTCCTGCATCATCCCTTGTTTGACCAGCCGCGCCTTGTCGAGCTTGGCGGTAATGGCATCGATCTCGGCGTCCATGTCGGACAGGACGGCGGCGATGGCGCGTTGTTCGGCGAGGGGGGGGAGCTGCAGATCCAGGTCCATGAGGGCCCTCTTCGACAGGTTGTAGCGAGTGGCGCCTTGTGCGAGCGGCGCCAGAAGGCGGCGGCCAACGCTGCTCCTGAAGAAGTAGGCCAAGAAGATCCCGTCCATATGCAGCCGATCATGCAACCGATATCCGAAGCAGAAGCTATTGAGGTATACGTCGGTGACCTCTCTGGACAGCACTGCACAAAGCCCGAGCTCAATCGGCGTCTCGGATGAACCATTGAAGAACAAGTCGCCCTGTCGAACACCGCGTTGGGACTCGCCCGGACGAATATCGACTCGCTCGAGTTCGCGGCAATCGACTTCCACGTTGTTCATGATGTTCAGGAACGGGATGTATAGAGAGCCGCCATGCCCAAAGTCTCGCTTGGTCTTGCCAGATAAGCCTCCGAAAGTGTCTCCCATCTGTCCAAGGCGCGTTTCCTCCCACTCCCCCTCGAACCCCGGCAGCCGCCGCTCGCCGCTGAGCAGCGCCTGCATGGCGCCTTGCTTGACCTGACGCTTCTTGGCCAGGAGTTGCTCGAGGGACTCGATGAGGGCGTCCGCGTCGCTCAGGGCGTTGGCGATGGCGCGTTGTTCGGCGAGGGTGGGGGGGATCGGAATTCTGATCGCGCGGAGAATGCCCTCGTTGAGTGAGGGCATAGTCGTACCTATTGCATACTCAAGCAACCACTGACGAATACGAGAACTCTGGAATTGGTAAGCCAGATACTTGTTGCTGTATCGACGAGCCGGCCGTGCGCGAATGCCGTCCGATCCGAGAAACCAACCCTCTTGATGAGCTTCAACCGCCGCGGAACGGTCGACACCTCCCTTTCTCGCGAACACGATGTCGCCCTGTCGCAATCTGTACCTTGGGAGCCTTGACACGATGTCCATCGGAACACGAGGCGTCTTTGCATCGACCTCGATACTCCCTACACCAATTTCACGAACGGAAATGAGAGGAACGCCGCCGGTCTCCGCATACTCGGAAGCCTTTAGAACAGTGCCGAACGGCCCAGTCTGAAGATCAGCGACGTCGCCTACGCACTGAATCTCCCAATCCTCCGGGATCACGCCCACCTCGGTCTGCTTGTACCCCGGCCTCACGTCCATGCGAAGCCCATACGCTTTAGATGCGCCGCCACCCGCGACTCCACCTCGTCCACGCGCTCGCTCAGCGTCGGGAGTGGCGTCCCGTAGCGTTCGGCGAGGTCTTTCACGCGCGTCGCGAGGGCTTGGCTGGCGCGTTCGACCTCGTCGCCGATGGCGGCCTCCAGTGCGGCGAGCCACTTGTCGGCGACGACCAGCTCCTTGATGTCCCGCTCGTCCAGCGCCGGGTACTTATCGTGCGCCTGCTGGTCGAGTGCGGCCTCCGCCGTCTTTAGGGCGCGCTTGAGGTCCGCTTCGCGGCGATAGAGGTCCAACCACAGCGCGAGCACCTCCGCCTCGTCGACCTCGTCGGCCGCGTCCGCCACGGCCATTCCGTCGTTCCGCGCGTCCGCGACGGTGGCGTCCATGCCGTTCGTCCGATTACTCGCGCCCGCCCTTCCCCCTTCCTCCTTCTCATCCTTCGCCTCCCGCGCCAGTTCCTTCAACCGCGCGCCGACGTTCGTCTTGTTGATCCGATCCAGCTCGGCGAAAGCGCCCTCCTCGCCTCCATGCTCCTCCTCGAGCTCGTCGCGCTCGGCGGAGATCGCGTCGCGCTCGGAGGCCAGCGCGTCGATTTCGGCTTGCTCGAGTGCGAAGTAGCGGGCGACGACGAGCTCCTTCGGGACGAGATCGCAGGCCCAGCCCTTGTCCTTTTCCTTGCCCGACTTGGTGCGCTCCACGATGCGCGTGGCCTCGGCCACCCAGCCGTCGGCGGCGATGAGGTAGGCGTCGTCTTGCATGGTCTCGGCCCAATAGTCCATCAGGTGCTGATAGATGTCGTAGGCGTCGACGAGCGGCTCGTCGGCGTAATGGGACAGAAGGGACTCGGATAGCTCCGCGATTAGCTGCTTGGGCAGGAACCCGGGTTGCAGGGCGCGCAGCGTGTCGGAGACGGGCGCGCTCCAGGACGCGAAGTGCGTGCGCATGCGATAGAGGAAGGCGGCGTACTCGGGGTGGTCCTGGATCGCGGGCTTGATGGCGGCCGGCTCGACGGTAAGGTCGACATAACCGGGGCGGCTGGCAATGAAGAGCGCATCGGGCAGGCCGGGGCAGACGGCCCAGAAGCGCGCGAGGGCGTCCACGTCGGCGGTGGGGATGCCGCCGCGCAGGTGGGCCTCGATGTCCTGGCGGTCGTCGGCCGTCTGGGAGTCGATGTAGCGGGGAAGGTTGAGGTTGTAGTCGTTGCGCTCGATCTCCTCGAAGGGTACGAGCCGGGCGAAGGCGGGGGTGTCGCGACGGGCGTTAAAGACGTCGACGATGCGGTGGATGTCCATGTCTCGAAGGCGGTTCTTGGGGCCGTCCTTCATGAAGCCCTGACTGGCGTCGACCATGAAAATGCCTTCGCGTTCCTGGGCCCGCTCCTTATCGACGACGACGATGCAGGCGGGGATGCCCGTGCCGTAGAAGAGGTTGGCCGGCAGGCCGATGATGCCACTGATGTAACCGCGCTTCACGAGCGCACGTCGGATGCCGGCTTCGGCGTTGCCGCGGAAGAGCACACCGTGCGGGAGGATGCATGCGCCATGGCCGGTGTGCTTCAAGGAGCGGACGATATGCAGCAGATAGGCGTAGTCGCCTTGCCGCGCGGGGGGCACGCCGAAGGGCGTGAAGCGCTCGTGCGGGTCATCGAGCGGGTCGAGGCCGGTACTCCATCGCTTGTCCGAGAAGGGGGGATTGGCAACGACGAAGTCGAAGGTCTTGACGCGGCCGTCGTCGTTTAAGAACTTGGGGTTGGAAAGCGTGTTGCCCTGCCTGATCAGGGCCGTGGGGTAGTTGTGCAAGATCATGTTCATGCGCGCTAGGCTGCTCGTTGCGGCGTCCTTTTCCTGGCCGTAGATCGTGACCTTGGTGCCGGCCTCGTCGGCCACCTTTAGCAGGAGCGAGCCCGAGCCGCAGGTGGGGTCATAGACCGTGGTCGCGGCGCTGGTATCAGCCTCGCCGATGCCCAGAATCTTGGCCAACACGCGGCTGACCTCGGCCGGTGTGTAGAACTGGCCCTTGCTCTTGCCGCTCTCGGTGGCGAAGTGCCGCATCAGGTATTCGTAGGCGTCACCGAGGATGTCGTCACCGTCGGCCCGGTTTCGCGAGAAATCGAGCGCCGGATTCTCGAAGATCGCGATCAAGTTGGTCAGCCGGTCGACCATCTCCCTGTCGCTACCGAGCTTGGACGCGTCGTTGAAGTCGGGGAAGTCGGAGAGCTGGTTGGCCGCGGCTAGAGGCGCGATGATGGCCTTGTTGATCTGATCGCCGATGTCTGGGCGCCCCTTGAGGGCCACCATGTCGGCGAAGCTCGCGCCCTCGGGCACGGTGATGGGTGCGTAGGGTTGGCCCGCGTACTTGTCGCTGATGTACTTGATGAACAGCAGGACGAGCACGTAGTCCTTGTACTGGCTGGCATCCATACCGCCGCGCAACTCGTCGCAGCTCTGCCAGAGCGAGCTATAGAGCTCGGACTTCTTGAGGGCCATGGGGCACGTGACTCCGAGAGGCGTAGGATCGTCGTAGCCCCGCAATCTTTCATGCCATCCGCGGCGGCGTCCAGCGCGCCACCCTATCGATGCGCCACCGGTAGCCAGATTGTTGCGCCGGACGGCGTCGGCGTACGCGTCGGCGCCTCGGGCGTGCCGCTCGGCGAGGCCGTGGCGACCGGAGTCCGCGTCACGCGCATCGTCGCAGTCACCGTCACCGTCGCCGTCGGCGGCGGGACCGGTGAGGCGGCCCAGCCGTCGGGCGGCTCGGGGTAAACGAGCATGCCGGCCGCGCCGGCAACGAGGTAGAGGTGGCCGTCGGCGACGGCGAGGCCCGAGGCCGCCACGGGAATGCGCAGGTATCGCGTGCGTCGCGGAGCTTCGGCGTCGGCCAGGTCGAGCACGGCGACGCCGGGCTCGTCGCCGGTGCAGGCTACGAGCAGGTACTCGCCGTCGAGTGCGATGTCGGCCGGGCGCGCGCCGTCGGGGCAGCCGAGCTCTGTGCTCGAACGCAGCATCATCGGCCCCTCGGGCGGGACGTCGAGCACGGCGAGGAACTGGCGATGGCGCGGTGGGCTGGTGGGCGCATCGGGGTCCGCGTCGCGGGCGAGGACGACCACGCGCTCGTCGGCGCGCGCCATCCATGTGTCGGCCCACTCGTCGAGCCCGCCACGCAGCGGCTGGCTCGTAGAATCGAGCAGGGCATGGTCGGCCACGCGGTGGCGGAGGAGGCGCAGCGCCCCGCCGTCGAGCACGAGGCTGAGTAGCGTGCCGTTCGCGAGCGACAGGGCGGTGGGCCTCCCGCTCACCGCGGATCGCCCCACCTGCAGCGGTTTGGTCGGATCGCGCAGGTCGTAAATGGTGAGCACGCCGCCGGCGAGACTGGATACGGCGTAGACCAGGCTCGAGCCCTCCAGGGCGACGAAGCCCCCGCCGGCGCCGGGCAGGGGGGAGTCGAGCTCGGCCACACGCTCGTAGCCGCGCGGGCCCGCGCGGCGAACCAGGTGCAGGCTTTGGTTCAACATGTCGCTCTGCCCTAGCACGGCGATAGCGAGGAGATCGCCCGAAGCGGTCACATTGCCGTAGTGGTAGCCGGCAGAGATCATGGCGCCGTGGGTGGGAGCGAGCGGATTGTCAGTGTCGACGAACTGCATCGACTGGTTGGAGGTCGCAACGAGGCGGCCGTTGACCCTCTCTAGGGCGGTGGCCTCGCCGATCGTTGACATGACCCCCGCTAGGCGCATGAAGGACTCGGGCGCGACGCCGAGGCCGGTGAGGAATCCGCCGCTGGAGGACACCCAGAACGTATTGCCCACGATGGCCGCCGCGCGCGTAAAGACGCCGGGATAGCGCCCGATGATCCAGCCGGCGTCGGTCAGCGGCACGATGTCGTCGGGATCGGAAAGATCGAACACGCCGACACCGAAGTTGTCGCTCCAGCCCGAGGCAAAGCTGGCATAGGCCCGCTCGCCGCGCAGCGCGAAACCGATGGGCACGCCGCCCCAGCCAAGGTCGTCGTGGCTTGCGAGGGTCGGTCCGTCCTTCTCGAAGCGCAAGCTCGAGAGGCCACGCTCATGCAGCACCCACAGTCGATCCGCCTGCCACAGCAGCCGCTCGTGGCCCATGAGGTAGCCGTGCTCGCCGGGAAGGTCGAAGCTTGGGAGCGGACGCGGCGCGTCGGGATCGCTGACGTTCCAGCGGTCGATGTAGAGCGGCGCGTCTGCGGGGGTTGCGCGAAGCCCGAGGCGCAGAAGTTCGCCCCGTCCAGCGGCCAGCTCGGCTACGCGTTGACCGGCCGGCGCGGGAATCCGCACCAACGGCGCGTGCACGCCGCGCGCATCGCCAGCGAAGCCGGCGACGGCGCCCGCGCCGCCCATCGCCCAGACCCGCCCCGCATCGATGACGACCCGCAGCGCATGCTCGCCGAACGGCGCGCGGGCCACGACGCGCGGGAGTCGTGGGTCGTCGACGTCGAACGTCAACAGCTCGTCTCCTGCGGCCACCCACAGTTGGGACCGGTCGACATCCATGGCCAGGTCGTTGACGACGCCAGGTAGCACCGAAGAGCGTGCAACGAGTTGCGGCGAAGCGGGGATCGACAGATCAAGCACCGCGATCCGCGGGCCGATGCCGATCCACAGTAGATCCTCGAATTCGACCGCGGCCCGCATGGCGCCGCCGGTCTGTGCCCAGGGCGTCGCGGGCTCATCTGCCGGGCTTGCCGCCGACAGAGAAGGCGGGGGTCCTCCAACGGAGGAGGTTGCCAGTAGGGCGAGCGTGAACAGCGCGGTGCGGAATCGGGGGAAGGGGATGGACGTCGTCATCGCTCAACTCTCCTCGTTGTCGAGAATGCCTACGCGAGAGCTCCGTTCAACGTGACGGTACGTGAGGAAGTAGGTTGGTCGCGGGCCCTCCGTCGTCGGCCGCCTACACTCCCTCCGAGGCCTCTTCCGCCGAAAGTTCTTCCAGCCAGCCGGACAAGCTCCGTTCAGCCCGTCGCATGCTTGCGGCGCTAGATGCGTGTGCGGGTGGCGATAGTGGCAGGCCCGGTAGCGCTTCGTCAGTGGGCGCGCCAGCAGCCATGCGCGCTCCAGCGTCGCGCGGTCCGCGACCTCGTCCAACGCGGCGAGATAGCCTTTGGCGATCGCGGCCGTGCGTACTGGGAAATGCCGCCGGCGCCCGCGTCAACCAGGCGTAGCCGGCGCCGGGGATCGTGGCGGCGCGTCGCCGATGCTGTCCTTCCACGGCGTGCCGATCCACGGCAACAGGAGGTGATCGGCGCCGATGTAGCCGGCCACCTTCCACGCCAGGATCAAGCCGATCGCGATCACGAAGAGCATCGGGTTCGTGCTCGCGGAGCCGGCCATCATGAAGTTCCAGTTCATGAACGCGCCGGCGAACGCAGCGAGACCAGTGAACGCACCCGCGATCAATGCAATGCCCACCAGGAACTCGCCCCATGCGACGATCGGACCGAACCACGTCTGCGCCTGCATGTCGATCAGGCTCTCGAGGAAGACGCGATACCAGTCGAAGGCGATCGCGGGCCGTCCTTCGCCCGGGATCGCGACCGCGCCCTTCCAGTACCCGAGCAGCGCATCACCACCGTCCATCCACGCGGGGTCGCTCAACTTATGTCGTCCAGCCTGAAGCCACGACCAGCCGACCCACAGCCGCGGCACGAGCCACAGCCAGCCGGCCAGTGGGTCTTCGAGCAACCAGCGAACGATGAGCGGTTCTGAGACGTTGGCGCGGGGTTTTGGATTGAAGTCCATGGAATCGAGTGGCTCCTGGAGAGGTCCGGTTGAACTGCGAAATGCGAACAGACCAGTATTGCAGGGTCGAGGAGAATGAACGACACGAAGCACCGGATCTGTACCGATTGATTCCCGTAAGACATGCCCAAACCCGCCCTACTACACCCCCTCCCACGCATCCTCCGCCACGAGCGCCGCGAGCCAGCCCGACAAGCCCCCGTTCAGCCCGTCGCGTGCCTGCGGCTCGAGCCCGGTGAGCAGGTGGCGATAGCTGCAGGCCTGGTAGAGCATCGTCAGCGGTCGCGCCAGCAGCCATGCGCGCTCCAGCGTCGCGCGGTCCGCGGCGCCTTCCCATGCGGCGAGGTAGCCCTCGGCGATCGCGGCCGTGCGTGCTGGGAAATGACGACTGGTGCTGACGTATGGGTCAAGGAATGGGTGGCCGATGGCCGCGTCCGTCCAGTCGAAGAAGAGCGTGCGCCCGTCTCGGACGGCAAGGTTGCCGGGGTGCAAGTCGCCGTGCACAAGGCTATCCGGCAGCGCGCAGGCGGCGAGCTCGGCGCAGCAGTTGGTTAGCCGCGGTGCAAGCGATGCCACGTTCGTTAAGACATCGGCGTCCACGGTCGCCTGGACGAAGGGGTCGCGTAGCAGCGGCGCGATCTCGTTCGCGAGCCATGCGAGGTCGCGCGGCTTGGCCCCGACGGCACGCGCTTCGGCCATGCGGGGGGCGAGGCGGCGCTGCAGCGCACCGTAGGCGCCCATCGCTTCGCGCAGCGTCGTGTCGATCGTCTCCCCCTTGTCCGTGGGGCGCATCGTTGCGCCGAAGTCGGCGCTGAGCAGCCAGCCCTCGTCCGGATGATGGCCCACTACGTCGACGGAATGCTCGGGCGCGGCGTCCGCCAGCCAGCGCACGAAGGCGCCCTCATTGACGAAGAGGGGCAGCCGCGCCGCACTCTTGAAGAAGACGCGGCCGGCATCGGTCGGCACGCGCAGGACGCTGGATATGCCCCACGTTCGTTGCTGCAGAGGCTCGCCGGTGCGTAGGCGTCCGGCCGTGGCCAACGTGCGGTCGATCCACGCGAGCGCGCGGTCGCGCCACGCGCCGCCGGCGTGCGCCCACGGCTGGCGCGAGGCGGGTGCGCCGTGCGCGCGTTCGGCGCGCAAGGTCGCCACGAGCGTGCGCTCGGCCGCGTCGTCGAGCGGCGGAGGCGTGTCGAGGGACGCCCACGTTAGACCCTTCGAGCGCGACCAGCTGGCAGGCGGCGCGTCCAGCGCAACCGTCATGTGCACGGTGCGTTGGGCCTCGTCCTCGACGAAGCGCAATGGTCGCAGCACCCAGGGGCGGAAGCCGAGGCTGTCTTGGAAGCCGTCCACGACGGCGTCGCATTCGGCGGCCCAGTGGTGGTCCGGGATCACGATGCGGGGCAAGGCGGACTGCGCGTCGCCGGTGACGAGGAAGCGCGCACCGGTCGCGTCGGGAATGACGGCGGACACGAGGCTTCGCCACGAGGCCGGCGCGAACGGGCCGGGCGCGGGGCTCGCACTGGCTCCGGACGAGGGCGTACTCGAGGGCGAGGGCGAGGGCAGTGGGGCTGTCACGTGCTCACCCGTCCCCGGCGCGGCGCGCCCAGTCGCCGCGTCGTTCGAGCCGCCGAACGACGGCAGACAAGCTCAGCGTGAGCACCAGATAGAGCAGGGCGACGAGGTTCCAGGTGGCCAGCGCGTCGAAGGTGCGCGCCACGTGGACGCGCGCGACATGGACGAGGTCGGGCACTGCGAGGATGCTGATCAGGGAGCTGTCCTTGAGCAGGGCGACCAGGTCGTTGCCGAGCGGGGGCAGGGCAAGACGCAACGCCTGGGGCAGGACGACAAAGCGCATCGCTTGGCGACGGCTCATGCCGAGGCTGGCCGCGGCCTCCCGCTGCCCCGCCCCGACCGACTCGATGCCGGCGCGTACGATTTCGGCGATGTAGGCGCCGTAGCCCACGCCGAGCCCGGCTATGCCGCGCGCCTCCATGGGCATGCACGCCGAAGGGCGCGCGCAGGCCGCCAGCTTCGCAGCCAGCGCGGGCAGCAGACCGCCGAGGCTCCAGCCCGCGGCGATCAGCTCGTCGACGGGCCCGATCAACGGATCGCGCAGGACACCGACGATCCATGGCGCAAAGGCGAAGCCGAACCAGAGCACGAGGACGAGCATGGGGACGCCACGCACGACCTCCACGTAGAGTGTCGATGCCTGCCGCACCCAGGCGTTGCCCGACGCCCGACCAAGACCGGCGACGAGGCCGAGGGCAAGGGCAAGCGCGAAGCCAAACACCGTCACCCGCACCGTGACCGCGATACCGCGCCGCAAGACGCGCAGCGTCTCGGTGAGCTCCGGGTCGCCGAGAATCGTGAACGCGGCCAGCGCAAGGCCGACGGCTACCACGACCAGCCACCACGGGCGCTCGGACGGGCGGCTCAAGGTCGGCTCCTATGCGTTGGGGGCGCAGCCTCCTGCACGGATGGGGATGCGGTAGGACGCAGTACACGTTGCGCAATGGAAAGGACGGCGGGACGCCGAATCTCGGCGCCCCGCCCCAATTCGCGCGGCTCCTGGCTCCTACTCGATGCCGTGAATCTCCGCCAGCCGCGCGATGTCGCCGCTCTCGTCCAGGGCCAGAATCGCGGCGTTCAACGCGTCGAGCAGCTCCGTGTCGTAATCCGGCACCAGGATGCCGTAGTCCTCCGTCGTGAACGGCTCACCGACCACGCGCAGGTCGTCCGGGTTCTCACCGACGTAGTTGGCTGCCGTGGGCGCGTCGCACACGATCGCGTCAAGGTCACCGTTGAGCAGGGCCTGGAAGGCCAGCGGGATCGTGTCGTAGCGTTGCATGCTGTCCTCGGGTACACCACCTTCCGTAGCTGCCGTATCGCCCGTCGTGCCCGTTTGGACGCCCACTAGGGCCTCCGTGCTCGCGAGGTCGTCGATCCCGGCGATGTCGGCATTGTCCGCTGCGGCCACGATGACCTGACCGATGCTGTAGTAGGGCACCGTGAAGAGGCCGCCTGAATTCTCCTCGCGCTCGGGCAGGATCGTGATCGCGCTCATCAACGCGTCGAACTCGCCGGCTTTTAGCGCGGCAAAGATCCCGGTCCAATCCGTAGCGACGAACTCCGCCGTACAGCCGGCGTGGTCACACAACAGCCGCAGCAGGTCCGGATCGAATCCGACGATTGCGCCGTCCGGCTCTTCCGACTCGAAGGGCGGGTAGGTCGCGTCCGTGCCGATGCGGATCACCCGACCACCGAGGTCGCCGCCGAGCATGCTGCCTTCGTCGACGATGGTCGGGTCTTCCGCGGTCTCGGTTTGGGCTTCATCGGCCCCGTCTTCGTCCACGTCTTCGCTCGCTTCATCGCCGGGTGCGGGGTACCCAGGGTCGCGCGCAGCGGCGGGATCGACAACGGGCGGCGGATAGCCTGCCGTCTGCGAAGAGTTGTCGCAGGCGGCGATACCCATCGTCGCTGCGAGCAGTAAGGCTGGAATCAACATCAATCGGATCGGAAGGCGAGGACCTGAGCGCATGGATCTCTCCTGCGTGCTTAGCGGGGGGGAGCATCGGCGTTGGGACGAGCGCGGCGGTTATAGCCGAATTCCAACCACCGTTCAAGACCGCAGCGAGCGTCATGGTATCATGCCCGGCCGGCCTTTCGCCCCGGAATCGCGCGCCAGACCGTCCCGCGGAGCTCCTATGAACGCCGAGCACGAGCGCCTCGACACCGCCTTCGCGCCCTTCGCGGCGCGTATGCGAGAGGGCGGTCTGCCTGAGGTCGCAATCCGCGTGTTTCGCAGCCATTACGCACGTTTGCTGGCAGGCGACGAGGGCTTGATCGTCGGAGAGCACGCGCAGCCCGTGCCCACCGTGCCGCACGTCGATGGTCTCGAGGAGTATCGCGACGATGGTGAGGCCGCCCTCGGCGCAACGGTGGTGCTCAAGCTCAACGGTGGGCTTGGGACAGGCATGGGATTGCGGGGGCCCAAATCGCTTCTTGAAGTGCGGGACGGGCTGACGTTTCTAGACATCATCGCGCGTCAGGTGCTCTCCGTGCGCGCAGCGACCGGCGCACGGCTGCCGCTCGTGCTCATGAACAGCTTCGCGACCCGGGGGCCGAGCCTCGAAGCGCTGTCCGCGTATCCCGACCTGGCCGGCGACGTCCCGCTGGATTTCACCCAGCACCGGGTACCCAAGATCCGTGTCGACGATCTCGCACCCGCCGAATGGGCGGCGGACGAGGCGCGAACGTGGTGTCCGCCCGGGCACGGCGATCTCTACCCTGCGCTGGTTTCGAGCGGCATGTTGGACACGCTGCGCGCCGCCGGGTACCGCTATGCCTTCGTAAGCAACAGCGACAATCTTGGCGCGGGCATCGAGCCACGCATCGCGGGCTGGATGGCGCGGGAGGGCCTACCCTTCGTCATGGAGGTCACGCGCCGCACCGAAGCCGACCGCAAGGGCGGACATCTCGCGCGCGGCGCCGAGGGCGCGCTGGTGCTGCGCGAATCGGCGCAGTGCCCGCCCGACGAGCAGGACGCGTTTCAGGACATCGAGCGCTATCGCTACTTCAACACGAACAACCTCTGGCTCGATCTGGATGCGCTATCCGAAGCGCTAGCCCGTAACGACGGCGTGCTGCCCCTACCCCTGATCCGTAACCGGAAGCCGATCGAGCCGGCCGATCCCCGCTCGCCGGCCGTGTACCAGCTCGAGACCGCGATGGGCGCGGCCATCGGTGCGTTCGCGGGCGCGCAGGCCGTGGAGGTCGCGCGAACGCGCTTCGCTCCCGTGAAGCGGACCGATGATCTCCTTCTTGTGCGCTCGGACGTGTTTGCGGTGGACGATCGTTGGCACGTAGTCGTCGAGCCGGCCTTCGCCCAGCAGGGACGGCCCCTCCCGCGGGTCCAGCTTGATCCGGCCCATTTCTCGACGCTCGATGCCTTCGAGGCGCGCTTTCCCTACGGCGCGCCCAGCCTTCGCGAGTGCCGCAGCCTGCGCATCGATGGCGACGTGCGTTTCGGCGCTGGGATCGTGTGCGAGGGTGACGTCCACGTCCGCTCGGAGATCGGTGAGCAGCGCAAGGTCGCAGACGGGACGATCTTGCGCGGATAGCATTGCGAAAGGCTTAGGTTCGTCGTGACCAGTGGTGCGCGCCTCGCGCAGCCACGGTGTGTCGCCTGGCCGCCGCTCGTCCGATAGTGCTGTCCCCCCCCACCCCAACTCACACACCTAGCCTCACCTCCCGCCTCACCTGCAACCCCTTGCGACTTGGTCTCGGCTCTCGTCCTCGCGAATGCCGTTCTCAATTGCTGCATCGCGGCAATCTTCGAAAACCGATGTTCAATATCAGGAAAATCAATATAGGTCTTGACAATTGATTCCGAATCCGTATCCTGGCCGAGGAATCACGATGGTGACTACGAGAATCGCAAGGAGTGCTCATGAAACCCGTCTTGACCCGCTGCCCTTCGTGCGAAGGTGCCCTCGCGGTGACCCGCTTGTGGTGTCCCGACTGCGACGTTGCCATCGAGGGGCGCTTCGACCAGGGTGCGCTCGGCGCCCTCAGCCGTGAGCAGTTGGCCTTCGTGGAGACGTTCGTGCGTTGCGAGGGCAAGTTCACGCGCATGGAGCGGGAGATGGAGCTGAGCTACCCCACCTTGCGCGGCCGATTGCACGAAGTGATTCGCGCGCTCGGCTACGAGCCGGGCGGCGATGATGCAGCCGAGCCCGCGCTCGATGAAGAGGCGCGCCAGCGAATCTTGGACGCCTTGGACGCCGGTGACATCGACGCGCAGACGGCGCTGCGCCAACTTCATGGAGCGAAGGACGACGAATGAACGACCAGCCTGCGAACCCAACGGAGCCGACCGTGCCCACAGCCCCCACACCCCCGACCCCGCCTGTTGCACCCATTCCGCCCGCAGCCCCCTCGCTGCCCGAGCCTCCTGCCCCCCCGCCGCCGCCGTCCGCGCCGACTCCACCGGAGCCGCCGACCCGGCACGCGGAAGGCGCTGTGTCCTTTCCTGCGGGCGACGTAATTCCGGACGAAGCCCCTTCCGACGGGGCGCCCGAACGGTGGCGGCGCCATGCGCATGGCGGTGGCGGCGGCCAGCACGTTATGCTGCGACCGTGGCCCGCGGAGTCGCGCGAAGTAGAACACGGCTCCATCCGGGTCGTCGGCGAGGATCGGGACGACGTCGCCGCGCACACACCGCCCGATGCGAAGCATCCGGGCCGGATCGAGCAGCATACGGAGGGCACGACGACGGTCGTCGTAATCGAGGGCGACGCCGTCATATCGGTGCCGGCCCACGTGCAGGTGTCCACGGAAGGCAAGCTGCCGGCTGACTTGGAGATCGAAGGCGTACACGGTCCCATTTCCGTCGATGCAGTGGGGGCATCGCTGAGCCTTCGCGAGACCGGGCCCACCGTCGCCCGCCTCGTCGGCGCGCACCTCGCTGCGCGCGTGATACACGGCTCGCTCTCCGTGGAGCGTGTCGGGGCCCACGCCTCGTTGCGCGACATTCACGGCCCGGTGCGCATGGAGCGCGTCGGCGGGCATGCGAAGGTGCGCGACATCCACGGCAGCTTCGTGGCCGAGACCATCGCCGGCCATGCGAAGGTGCAAGGCGTGCACGGCGACCTGACCATTGAGCGTGTCGGCGGACATCTCAAGGCCGCCGAAGTCCACGGTGCCATCCAGGCGAGTGCCGGTGGGAACGCCCGGCTCTCGCTCGCGGGCGGACAATCGTGCGACGTATCGGCCGGTGGCAGCCTCAAGTGCGAGCTGGCCGAAGGGGCGAGCCACGATATCGACATTGCTGCAGCCGGGATGGTTCGCGTTCATGCGCCCAACGCCGAGGTCGAGACGCGCGGCGGATCACGGACGTGGTCGGGCAAGGTGGGCGGCGGTGGCGCCCCGGTGCGCTTGAATGCGGGCGGCACGGCGAAGTTGTCCGTGATGGGCGATCTGGAGACCGATTCCAGCGCCGCCAATCGAATGCAGCGGGTTCGCGAACGACGCAACAGGCATGAGCGCCGCCGGGAGCGCCACC
>JAJCYU010000197.1 GCA_029262755.1 Anaerolineae bacterium | reverse complement strand
GGCGCGGGTCTGCCCGTCACTGCCTCCATGGGCAGTATGATCGTCGATATCGGCGGTGGAACCACAGAGGTCGCCGTGCTGTCGCTCGGCGGGATCGTGGTCGCTCGATCGCTGCGCGTTGCGGGCGACGAGCTCGACGAGGCCATCATCGACTATGCGCGCAAGCGCTACAACCTCGCGATCGGTGAGCGCATGGCCGAGTCCTTGAAGCACGAGATCGGCTCGGCGTATCCGCTCGAGGAAGAGCTGACCATGTCGATGCGCGGCCGCAGCCTGTTGACCGGTTTGCCGCAGGCCATCGAGGTATCCTCCATCGAGATTCGAGAAGCGCTCGCGGGTCCGGTGCAAACGATCATCGACGTCGTCAAAGACGCGATCGACGACACGCCGCCCGAGCTGGTTGCGGACCTGATGGAACACGGGATCGTGTTGGCCGGCGGCGGCGCGCTCCTTCGTGGTCTCGCCACCCGGCTGACCGCCGAGTGCAAGATGGAGGTCAAGGTCGCCAAGCACCCCATGGCCTGCGTGGCCCGTGGTGCGGGGCTCGTCCTGGAGGACCTGGATAACCTGGCGCCGGTCCTGGCCTCGACGCAGCGTGAGCACTTTGCCGGCAGCGGCTCCGTGGCGGGCAGGGTGTAGCGGACGTGCGACGCCGAGACACGCGCCCGCGCTGGATGATGGCCGGATTGCTCGTCGTGCTGTCGATGACGTTCATCCAGGGATGGCCCGGTGTGGCGATGGTGAACGACGGATTGGGTCGGGTGTTGGCGCCGGTCGCCAACGTCGCCGATGCGTTCGGCAAGCAGGCCAGAGTCTTGTGGTCCGCGCCCGGAAACTCCGCGGTGGCGCTCGAGCGCTTGGAAGCGCTCGAGCGGGAGAACGCGGAGCTGAAGATCGACAATGCGAAGCTAGGCGAAGTGACACGAGAGAACGACCGGCTGCGCGAGTTGCTTGCCTTCAAGCGGGCACGCATCGATCTGGATTTGCGTGGTGCGAGCGTGCAGGCGAGCACCTTTGCGCGCGAGCCTGGCAGCCTCGTACACGGAGCTTGGATCGACGCAGGTCACGCGCAGGGCGTAGCCCTCGGTGATCCCGTGGCGAGCAATCGTGGGTTGGTTGGGCGGGTGACGCGCGTGTTGGATCGCAGTGCCCACGTCCAATTGATCCTCGATGCCGAGTCGAGTGTTGGTGCGCGGATCGAACGGACCTTGGCCACCGGCCTCCTCTCCGGCTCGCCGTCAGGACGCTTGCTGCTGCGCTACATCCCCCAGAATGTTTCGGGTGAAGACGAGCGCGTACAGGTGGGCGACCTCGTCTACTCCAGCGGGCTTTCCGGCGCGGCACACTTCCCGCCCATGATTCCCATCGGCCAGGTCGTGGAGGTCTTGCAGAGCGACGAACGGCCGACCCAAGAGGCGGTGGTTCGGCCCTTTGTGACCTTCGACGAATTGGATCTGGTGCTTGTCATCACGGATTGGCGACCGGATCCCGGCATAGGCGAAGAACCGAGCCTCGAGGGCGCGGTGGGCGGCAGCAGCGACGGATGACGGCCGCGTGAACGTCTACGCGACCATCGCGCTGCTTGTATCCGTTGCGTTGCTCCAGGCTACCGTGGCACCGGCCGCTTCGCTCGGTGGAGCGCAGCCGGAATGGGCCCTGCTGTGCGTGATCGTTTGGGGCCTACTGCGGGGCCCACGGAATGGCTTTATCTGGGCCCTCTTCCTCGGCTTGATGCTCGATCAGCTCTCGCCGCTGCCTGTTGGCTTCTATACCCTCCCGCTCCTGGCTGCTGCCTGGGTAACCACCGGTGGACGCGATGTTGCGTTCGGCACGCATTTCGTCTTGCCCATGATCATGACGGTGATCGGCACCGCCGTGTACAGCCTTGGCCAGCTCGCGCTCCTATCCTTCGTTCGGGGCGGCTATGTGCCTTGGAACGTCACGGATCTCAGCGCGACCTTGCTGCCCATTCTCGCATTGAACTTGCTCTGGCTGCCGGTGGTCTACGTTCCTCTGCGCGCACTCGCTCGCAAGGGCGCAGGCCCCCGCATGGAATGGGGTAGCCGGTGAGCCGGCTACCTCCTGCACCTCGGCCCGCGGAGCTGGCGACGCCGGTCACCGGCGTCGCCTCGGTGCGACGACTCGCCGTACTTCAGCTTGCGCTCGTCGGCGTGATCGCGCTCTTGGCCGCGCGACTGTGGTACATCCAAGCGGTTCGCGGCCCTTCGTTGCGCGCGCAGGCGCAGTCGAATCGCTTCGTACCGCGGGAGATCGAAGCGGATCGCGGCGTGATCTACGATCGTGAAGGTCAGCAGGTCGTGTTCAACGTGCCGCGCTGGACGGTGAGCGTGGTTCCGGCCGCACTCGGTGAGCTGACACCGCTGGAACGTGAACGCGTGATGTCGCAGGTCGCCAACGTGGTGCGCCGTCCGTGGCGCAGTCGCAGTGCCAGCCCGCGTGTCGGTCGCGCCGGTGTGCGCGACGCGGCGCGGATCGAACAGGACGAGGCGCTCGGCGAGATTTTCGGTCAGCGCCGCAGCCTCGAGAGCTACTTGCCGCGTGATGAGGACGGCGCCGTTGCGTGGGCGGGCTGGAGCCCTATCCCCGTGGATAGGAACGTATCACGCGAAGCGGCGTTCCTCCTACAGGAAGCGGGCACGTCGCTGCCCGGTGTGATCGTGGAGCGTGGCTCCGTTCGCGAATATCCCGCCGGCCCGACAATGGCCCACTTGCTGGGTTTCACGGGCTCGATCCCTGAAGAGACCGTGTCCGATTATCGAGAGCGCGGCTACCGGATCTTCGATGTCGTCGGCCGCGACGCCGTGGAAGCAACCTACGAAGACGTCTTGCGCGGAGACAAAGGCAGCCGCACCGTCATGGTGGACGTGATGGGCAAGGAGCTGGCTGAGGTGCGGGTAGACCGCCCTCCCCTGCCCGGCGACAACCTGCGCATGACCTTGAGCCTGTCGTTTCAACGCGCTGTCGAAGAAGCGCTTGCGGAAGGGTTAGCACGCGTTGGGGCCAAGGCCGGCGCGGTTGCCGCCGTGGATCCACGTGACGGCGCCGTTCGCGCCTTGGTCACGCTGCCGAACTACGACAACAATCTGTTCTCAACCGGTGCGAGTCCGGATGAGTTCGTCGCCCTTCTATCAAACCCGACGCGGCCGCTGGTCAACCGTGCCATCGTCGGGCAGCCGCCCGGCTCCACGTTTAAGATCATTACGGCCGCGGGAGCCCTCCAAGACGGCAACATCAATCGCGCCACGACGATTCGCGATCCAGGCGTAATCCGCCTGCCCAACCAATACAATCCGGAGATTACCTACGATTTCGTCTGTTGGCTCCGTAGCGGTCACGGGGCACTCAACGTGGTCGGCGCACTCGCGAATTCCTGCGACGTGTTTTTCTACGAGGTCGCAGGCGGGTACTACGAGCAGGGTGCCAACCAGGCTGGCTTGGGAAGCGATCGCCTAGCGGAGTTCGCTCGGTCCTTCGGTCTGGGTCGCACGACGGAGATTGAATTGTACGGCGAGGCGGCTGGGCTCGTCCCGACACCCGCGTGGCTGGCGGCGCTCAACGGTGAAGTGTGGACGACGGGTCGAACCTACAACATGGGGATCGGCCAGGGCGATGTGTTGGCATCTCCGTTGCAGATGGCCAACGCCGTAGCCGCCGTCGCCAACGGTGGCATTCTCTATCGGCCCCACCTCATCGAGCGTGTCGAGACGATGGTCGAGCGAGAGCCGGCCCGCAGCATTCCGCGTCCGGGTGGGGAGCTGGGCCGCTTGCCGGTGGATGGCGCCCATTTGGCCGCCGTGCGCGAGGGCATGCGCGGCGCCGTGGAATATGGCACGGCGCAGCCTTGGTTGAGCGGTCTGCCTACGGAGATCGCGATCGGCGCCAAGACCGGCACGGCTGAATTCTGTGACTGGGACCCGCGCCTCGCGGATTGTCGGCGCGACGCGGAGGGCAACCTGCTGACGCACGCCTGGTTCGTCGCCTTTGCACCGGCCGAGGACCCGCAGATCGCGCTGGCTGTTTTCGTGGACGGTTCGGGGCTCGACGATGTCATCCAGGGCTCCGAGGTCGCGGCCCCGATCGCGGCCGACGTTCTGCGCACCTTCTTCGATCTGCCGCCCCGTCGCTCCGCCGACGCCACCAGCACCACCCCAAACCCCTGTCCGGAAGGCGGCGATTGTCCTGAGTCGGATTCCGAGACGCCCGCATCCGGAGAGGGGCCATGAGCAACCTTCGCGAACAGCCCGTGCCGCCGCCGTTGCCCGTGACCGTGCGCGGCCGCGGACGCTCGCTGCGCGTCAGCGTGCGCGATGGCGTTGCGGTCGATGCCGCCGAAAGGAGCCTGCGCGAACAGCTCGAGCGCCGCGCCGGGGGCTTCTTCGCCGGCGCGCCCGTGAGCCTGGAGTTGCCCGACGGAGAGTTGGACCTCGTGCTCGCCCAGCGTCTTGCGGCGCTGTTACGCGAGGGTGGGATGCACCTGGTTCGGGTGGAGTCGCGGGGCGTCGACGTCGAGACATCGCCTAGCGCGCCGCGCAGTCAGGCGGCGCGGCCCAACGAATCCGCCGTACCGGAGGACGCTGCCCTCGTCGTGCGCCGATCGCTTCGGTCAGGTCAGCGCGTCGTGCACGATGGCCCCATTCTCGTGCTTGGCGACGTGAATCCCGGCGCGGAGATCGTGGCCGGTGGCAGCGTCGTGGTGTGGGGCCATCTGCGCGGCACAGTGGAAGCGGGTCGGGTGTTCGAGGATAGCAGCGTGAGCGCGTTGAACTTGGCACCAACGCAGCTGCGCATCGGCAATGCGATCGCGCGCGCGCCCGAAGAGCCTGGCCGTGTTCCCGTGCCTGAGGTCGCTCGAGAACGAGACGGCGCCATCGAGGTCGATGCCTGGAGTTAGGGCGCGACCCTAGGGCGCGTTCCATCATTCGATGCGCGAACAAAGGGTGCCGAAGCGCCCACGTGACCGGAACCTTCAACGCGTCCGAACCCTTGCGACCGGCGCGGAAACGACGCGCGGCAAGGCTTCATGTATTATGGGCGGCGGCGCCTCGCGCCCATGCCAGGGAGAAACGATTCGATGAACGGGACGGCCGGTGGGCGGATCATCACGATCACGTCGGGTAAGGGCGGTGTCGGCAAGACGACTGCTTCGGCGAACATCGGCGTGGCCCTCGCGCGCCGCGGCCTGCGCGTCGCGGTCGTGGATGGGGATATTGGACTGCGCAATCTCGACGTAGTCATGGGGCTTGAGAACCGGGTCGTCTACAACATCTTGCACGTCGTGCGCGGCGCGGTAGACGCGGAGCGAGCGTTGATTCGAGACAAGCGTGTCGCAGGGCTATCCCTGCTCGCCGCGGATCAACACAGCGACAAGGACGATGTTTCTCCCGAAGAGATGATCGAGGTATGCGAAGCCCTTCGCAACCACGTCGACTACGTGATCATCGATTCGCCGGCGGGGATCGAGCAAGGATTCCGCAACGCCGTTGCACCGGCCGACGAGGTCGTGCTTGTCACGACGCCCGAGGTGTCCGCCGTGCGCGATGCCGACCGGGTGATCGGGCTCGTGGAAGCAGCCGGCAAGCCGTCGCCCCGCCTCGTGCTCAACCGCATCAAGCCGGAGTTGGTCGCGCGCGGTGACATGATGACCACCGAAGACGTGCTCGACATCCTGCGGGTCAGCATCCTCGGCGTGGTGCCTGAGGACGGGTCCATCGTGGCCGCAACGAACCGCGGCGAGCCCGTGGCCCTGGTCGACGGGTCGCGCGCCGGCCAGGCCTTTCACAACATCGCGGCCCGAATCGCTGGCGAGGATGTGCCGCTCCTGCCAATCACCGTAGAAGACACCGGGCTGTTGGGCCGCATTTCCAGTCTGTTTCGGGCTGGGCCGGCCGCAGACGGAGGCCGTTCATGAGCTTCCTTCAACGTTTGTTCGGCGGTTCGCGGTCTCCGGCAGCCTCCGGAGAGGTCGCGCGCGATCGACTGAAACTCGTATTGGAATATGACCGCGCCAAGCTGACGCCGGCCCAGCTCGACCAGATCCGGGACGACATCATCGAGGCGATCAGCCGCCACGTGACGCTCGGCAACGGCCAGGTCGAGGTGAAGCTTGAGGCCGGGGGCCGCCTTGTGGCGGAGATCCCATTGGGCAGGGCCGCGAGCGACAAACAATGATCGGCGCGCGGACCGCGCTGCCGGGCGGTTCCGCGGCGCGCTCGACCAGCCCGTGGCATTGGCGCCGGCTGCGTGCGATCGATTGGACGCTCATCCTCGCTGCCTTGATGGCAATCGGCTTCGGTGCGGCCATGATCTACAGCGCCACGCTACGCGGCGAGCCGGTGACCCATTGGTGGGACGACCTGGTCCTCAAGCAGCTGAGCTTCGCCGCTGCCGGGCTGGCCTTCCTGGTTGTCTTGGCCCTCACGGACCCGCGTGTTCTCGCGGTTCTTTCGCCATGGATCTACGGTGTCACGATCGCCTCGCTCGGCGGGGTCCTGTTTTTCGGGGAACGCACCTTTGGCAGCGTGCGCTCGTT
>JAJCYU010000196.1 GCA_029262755.1 Anaerolineae bacterium | reverse complement strand
TCGGATTGATGCAGCCGGCGGCCGATGGGCTGAAGCTGCTGTTCAAGGAGAACATCACACCCGTAGGCGTGGACTCCTTCGTGTACTACATGGCACCGATCGTGAGCCTCGTGGTCGCGATCCTGGCCTTCGCGGTCATACCGGCCGCGGATCCCGTAACCGTGGAACTGGGCGGACAACTGCGCGAAATCCGCTTCCAGATCGCCGATTTCAACGTCGCCCTGCTCTATCTGCTCGGCGTCACGTCGCTGGCCGTGTACGGGCTGGTGCTGGCCGGATGGGCGTCGAACAACAAGTACTCGTTGATCGGCGGCCTGCGTTCCTCCGCGCAGATGGTCAGCTATGAGCTGGCGATGGGCTTGAGCCTGATCGGGATCGTGTTGATCACGCAGACGCTGTCGATCAACGAGATCATCGACGCGCAGCGCGCTTGGGGCATACCGCTGATCCTGCTGCAGCCGGTGGCTTTTGGCATCTACGTGCTGACGGCCTTGGCGGAAACCAACCGTGCGCCCTTCGACTTTCCGGAGGCGGAGCAAGAGCTGGTGGCCGGCTACCACACCGAGTACACCGGAATGCGCTTCGCGATGTTCTTCATGGCCGAGTACATCAACATGATCACGGTCAGCGCCGTCGCCGTGTCTTTGTTCCTCGGTGGCTACCACTTGCCCTTTATCGAGAGCGCGCTGGGCATCGACCTTCCCTGGTTCGTCGATATCGCCGTGTTCACCGGCAAGATCATCCTGTCGCTGTTCTTCTTCATCTGGCTGCGCGCGACGGTACCGAGGCTGCGCTACGATCAACTCATGTCGCTCGGCTGGAAATGGCTATTGCCGCTCTCCATCGCCAACGTCGCTGTGACGGCGGCCGTCCTAGCTTGGTGGCAGCTGGCCGGTCCGGGAGCTTCCTGACGATGCATCCGAAGAAGGTGGGATCACGATGATCGGAGCCCTCATTCAGGGTATGGGCGTCACCTTGCGGACCATGTTCCGCAAGCCGTTGACCGTCCAATATCCGGAGCACAAACGGCCCGTCGCGGAGCGCTTTCGAGGTCGGCACGAGCTGAAGCGCTACGAGAACGGATTAGAGCGTTGCATCGGCTGTTCGTTGTGTTCAGCCGCCTGCCCCGCGGACGCCATCCTCGTCGTGCCGGCGGAGAACAGCGATGAGCAGCGATTTTCCCCGGGGGAACGATTCGCCGAAGTCTACGAGATCAACATGATGCGCTGTATCTTCTGCGGCTTCTGCGAGGAAGCGTGCCCCACCGACGCGATCGTGCTTGAACACGAGTACGAGTTGGCGGCCTACGACCGCAGAGAGACGATCTACACCAAGGACATGCTCCTGGTGCCGCCCGGCGCCTCGGGCGACGACACGCCGCAAGACACCCGCGGGCGCGACGTGCCGTTCCGCATGGGCGGCATGGACTACTTCTCGGTGCCGATCGTGGCGCGTATCGGCGCGGCTCCGGGCACCGCGCCCGTGCCGGCCGCCCCCAGCGAGCCAGATACCGCCCCCGAAGCACAGGCACCTTCGTTGTGAGCGCCGAGGTCTTGCTTTTCTACGTGGTGGGCGCGTTGCTCTTGCTCAGCGCCGGAGCGATGATCCGAAGCAACGATCCGGTGCACGCCGCGTTGTGGATGGTCGGCAACTTTCTGCTGACCGCGGTGCTCTATCTCGTGCTGCAAGCGCCGTTCATCGCCGCCGTACAGGTGATCGTATACGCCGGCGCCATCATGGTTCTCTTCCTCTTCGTGGTCATGCTGCTCGGCGCACAACCGATGACCCGCAGTGAGCCCATCGCCGGGCATCGTGCGACGGCCGTTTTCGGGCTCGTTGCGTTGGTCGCCTTGCTGAGCGTGGCGGTAGCCCGCGCACCGGCCGCCGGGCGCATGCCCCCGCCGCTCACCGGTGATTTCGGTTCGCCCGAAGCGATCGGTCAGGCCTTGTTCACCGACTGGGTGCTGCCCTTCGAGTGGGTCAGCCTGATGCTCTTGGTGGCCTTGATCGGCGCGGTCATGATCGCCCGATTCGGATCGCAGTCCGAAGACCCCGAGGAGACGAGCGGATGAACGCCGTACCCCTCGGACATTGGCTCTTGCTGACCACCGCGCTCTTCGGCGTCGGCGCGGCAGGCGTGCTCCTGCGGCGCAACGTGATGATCGTGCTGATGAGCGTGGAGCTCATGCTCAATGCGGTCAACATCGCGCTTGTTGCTGCCGCGCGCGCCCATGGGCAAATCGAAGGCCAACTCTTCGTGTTCTTCAGCCTCACGGTGGCTGCCGCAGAGGTGGCCGTCGGTCTTGCGCTCGTGGTGGCTATCTGGCGCAGCCTAGGCCGCACAGACGTTGATGATGTAAGCGTCATGCACGGCTAGGCACCGCCCGGTATTCGCCCCCTACACAGCGCGCCAATCGCTCCGCCGCCCACCGCCCCGAGGGCCAACCCATGCCCACCTTTATCCCATTGCTGCCCCTGGTGCTGGCCCTGCCTCTGGCGGGGGTCGTGCTCCTGGTACTGTTCGGCGGTCGCATTGGGGGCCGAGCAAGCGGCTGGCTCGCCACGACGATGGTCGGTTTCGCCTTCCTCCTCTCGCTCGCGATAGCGTTCGAGTACGAGGGCCTGCGCGAGGCGCCTGCATCATCGGGCACGGAAGCCGACCATGCGCTGGATGATGAGGGTAGTCACTCCGTAGAAGAGCACGGCGCTTCACCGGAGTGGCCCGTCATAGAACGAAAGCTGTGGCGGTGGATGCGCGTCAATCGCAGCCTACCGCTCGTCGTGGCCGCTGAACCGCTCGCGGTCGGCGACACGATCGATGAAACGATGCTCGACATCGTGGACGTGCCGTACACGGATGCGCTCGGCATCTTGGACCTCAGCATCAGCGTGCACCGAATGTGGTCCGCGGACCAGGCTCTCGGCCTTGTGGCCCGTGACGCGATCGAGGTCGGTGAGGTTCTCTCCGACATGAACGTTTCGGCCGGCGCGGACCAGATCCGGCCGCTCGGCATTCCGGAAGCGGTCGGCGATTTCTCACTCGATGTGGGCCTGCGCCTCGACTGGCTGTCCGTCCTCATGTTGTTGGTCATCACCGGCGTCGGCTTCCTGATCCACATCTATTCCACCGGCTATATGGCGCACGATCCCGACCGCAGACGCTACTTCACCTACCTGAACCTGTTCGTGTTCAGCATGCTCGTGCTCGTGCTTGGCTCGAGCTTCCTCACGCTCTTCGTGGGCTGGGAACTGGTCGGCGCGTGTAGCTATCTGTTGATCGGCTTCTGGCACCGTAGCGAGGCGAACGCGTCGGCGGGCCGTAAAGCGTTCATCGTCAACCGCATCGGTGACCTCGCGTTTCTCGTCGGCATGATGCTGCTTTGGACCCACTTCGGCAGCCTCGCCTTCGGCGACGTCCTGCCCAGAGCCGCGGAGCTCACAGGCTTGGCCGCCATCGCAGCACCCTTGCTTCTGCTGGGTGGTGCAACGGGCAAGAGCGCGCAGATTCCGCTCTACGTGTGGTTGCCCGACGCCATGGCCGGCCCCACGCCCGTCTCCGCGCTGATCCACGCCGCCACGATGGTCACGGCCGGCGTGTACATGATCGCCCGCGTACACCCGCTCTTCGACAACGCGCCCGGCGCCATGGCGGCCGTCGCGGTCGTGGGCGGCGCCACGGCCTTGATCGCCGCGCTGATCGCGTTGGTGCAGGTCGATATCAAGCGCGTGCTGGCCTACTCTACGGTCAGCCAACTTGGCTATATGTTCATGGCCGTCGGCTCGGGCGCATATGTGGCCGGTGTGTTCCACTTGATGACCCACGCCTTCTTCAAGGCGTTGTTGTTCCTCGGCGCAGGCAGCCTCATGCATGCCATGGAGCACGGCGCTGAACACGCAGGCGAACACCCGGAGGCTCTGGACGGCATCCCCTACGAGCAGGACATGCGCCACATGGGCGGCCTGCTGCGGCGTGCGCCGCGCACCGGGTGGACGTTCCTGATCGGTGGACTTGCCCTTGCTGGTGTGTTCCCGCTGGCCGGTTTCTGGAGCAAGGACGAGATCCTGCTCGAGGTTCTCGCACACGGCGGCGGTTTGTACACCGCGCTCTACGCCGTCGGGCTCCTGACCGCGTTTCTCACCGCCTTGTACACCGGCCGACAGCTCTTGCTGGTGCTCTTCGGCGAGCCGCGCAGTGAGGCGGCCGCGCAAGCCGGCGAGTCGCCGCTCAGCATGACCGTGCCGCTGATCGTGCTCGCCGTGCTCAGCATCGTGGGAGGCCTGCCCGTGCTCAGCGCGCTCGGAGCCCCCTTCCCAGAGCGCTTGGGTGATGTCCTAGGCCACCACGCGGTGGAGGGCCTGGACAAGATCGTGCTTGCCCTAATCGCAAGTGCTGCAGCCCTTGCCGGTCTGGGGCTCGCTTGGTGGATGTACGGGCGTCGTGTTCCCGATCTTGGCCTCATGGCTGGGCGCGCAGGTGCGGCGTCGCGCGTCTTGTGGGGCAAGCTCTACGTGGACGAGGCGTATCACATCCTGTTCGTTGCTCCCTTCGTGCGCATCGCTCGTGTCTTGTGGAAGTTTGTCGACAACGGACTTGTCGACGGCGCCGTCAACGGCGTGGGGCGCTCGTTGCTCGCGGCCGGACAATGGTCGCGTCGATGGCAGGGCGGCCGCGTGCGCGGCTACGGACTCTCCATCCTGCTCGGTGCGGCCCTCATGGTCGCCTGGCTCTTCGTCGCGGCGCCCTGATCCGGGCTCGCTCCTCCCCGTAGGAATGCTACCGATGCTCGAGACGGCCAACGCCCAGGGTTTCCCCCTGTTGAGCCTTACGGTCTTCCTGCCGCTTGCCGGCGCGGTGCTGATCGCGTTGATGCCCAAGCGCCATCCGCTGCTCGATTTCGCGATCGCGATCATGACCGCGGGCGCCGCATTCGCATTGTCAACCGGCATGCTCGCCGGCTACGACAGCGACTGGATGGTCAACTCGCCGCGCGCCGCGTTCCAGTTCGCCGACCCGGCGACACCGGCGCGCTGGTTGCCCGGCGGCATCACGTTCCAGATCGGCGTCGACGGAATCAGCATCGTGCTCGTTTGGCTGACCACCCTGCTCAGCTTGCTCGCCCTCCTGTTCAGCGCCACGGCGGTGCGGGTACGCGTTCGCGAATACATCGCGCTGATGCTCATCCTAGAAACAGGGATTCTCGGCGTGTTTTGCGCGCTGGACCTCTTCCTCTTCTACGTATTCTGGGAAGCGGCCCTGATCCCGATGATCCTGCTCATCGGTATCTGGGGCGGTTCGCGGCGTATCTATGCTTCCTACAAATTCCTGCTCTACACGATGGCCGGCTCAGCGCTGATGTTGGTCGCGATCATTGGGCTCGCGCAATGGGCGGGCAACGGCTCATTCCACTACTTCGATGTGATCGGCGGCATGGTCCGCCCCGCGCTCGATCAGCGCTTCGGCATTCCGGGCACCACGTTCGCGATGGACCTGCGCGTGGCGCTCTTCGCGGCCTTCGCCTTGGCCTTCGCGGTCAAGGTGCCGCTCTTCCCGTTCCATACCTGGTTACCCGACGCGCACGTCGAGGCGCCGACCGCGGGGTCCGTCATCCTGGCCGGCGTGTTGCTCAAGATGGGAACCTACGGCTTCGTGCGCTTCGCGCTGCCCCTCTTCCCCGAAGTAGCACATGCGGCGGCGCCTTGGTTCTTAACTCTGGCCGTGATCGGGATCTGGTACGGGGCCTGGGTGGCGTTCGCGCAGGAGGACATGAAGAGCCTCGTAGCGTATTCCTCGGTGAGCCACATGGGCATCATCATGCTCGGCATCTTCGCGCTGAACGCAATCGGCATGGCCGGTGGCGTGTTGCAGATGGTCAACCACGGCCTGACGACCGGCGCCCTGTTCCTCCTGGTAGGCATGCTGTACGAGCGCGCCCACACCCGGGAGATCGCGGCCTTCGGCGGTCTTTGGAGCGCGATGCCGCGCTTCAGCGTATTGTTCCTGATCATCCTCTTTGCAAGCGTCGGTCTGCCGGGCACCAACGGCTTCGTCGGTGAATGGCTGTCGCTGCTTGGCGCCTACCAGGCCCATCCGGTCTGGGGAATCCTCGGCGCCTTCGGGGTCATCCTCGGAGCGCTCTATATGCTCTCCATGTTCCAACGGGTGTTCTTCGGCCCCCAGAGCGAGCTCTCCGCATCGATGACGGACCTCACCGCGCGCGAGATCGCCGTGCTGCTCCCGCTCGTCGTTCTGGTACTGTGGATCGGTATCTACCCGGCAACGTTCCTCGATCCGATCGAGGCCACGAGCACGGTCTGGGCGGCAGCGCTGCGCGCAGGCGCCGAGGTGGCGGTCGGACCCTAGGAGCCGCAGGTCCACCGGTGGGGGACGCAATGCTCCCCACTACCGCGCAACCGGACCTACAACGCGCACCAAGCCAGCTTCAGCGGCGGGCGCCCGTCGAAGCTCGGCACGTCGGATTCGGGGACGATCACGTCGATGCTGCGCAGCGGTCGTCCGGCCTTAGCAGCGCAGCGGCGCAGCACCTCGAGCCACTCGTCCCGGTCGACGCTCGCCGCGTGGTTGGTGGCCAATATGTGCCCGCCCGGCGCGGTTGCGAGCACCGCCGGCTTGAACAACGACGGATAGTCGCGCACGACATCCACGGTGCCGAAGGCGCTCTTGGCGCGCGCGGGCGGGTCGAGGACCACGATATCGAACGCGCGCGCCGCGACGCGCTTGAAGGGCCGCTGCCGACCGCCGCGCCAGTCGCCCACCTTCAACCCGGCCAACTGGCGAACGACGGGAAACACGTCCTCGCATTGCGTGACGAACGAGGCTGCACCGATGCCGTTGCGCGCCGCGTTCTCGGAGCCGATCGCCAGCGCCGACGATGCAAAGTCCACGTTCCAGACCTCGCTCGCCCCACCCGCCGCAGCGGTCACGCCGGCGGTGCACGTGTAGGCGAAGAGGTTGAGCACGCTCTTGCCCTTGGCCGCGGCCATGACATGGCGCCGCCCCGCGCGCAGATCGAGGAACAAGAGGGGATCGATGCCGCGCCAGCGGGGTCGCACGTCCAGACGGAGCCCGAGTTCGCGACCCTCCACATCGGCCGGCAGGCCGGAGACCGGCCACGGACCGTAGGGGCTGATCATCGGGGGCGGCGCGTCGCTAGGGCCCTGCGAGCCTCCTGCTACGCCCGAGTCGCGCGCCCTGTCGCGCGGTCGCGCGCCCACACCACGGTGATTCCACACGCTGACCAGGCCGAGCGGAGCAGCCAGGACGTCTTCAATCGTGGCGCGATCGTTGTCCGAGAGCGGCGTTCGCCAGGTTTGGATCAGCAGCAAGGGACCGTAGCGGTCGAGAGTCAGGCCCGGCGCGCCTTCGGCGACTCCATGGAGTAGGCGGTAGCAATCAGTCTGCTCCGCATGGAGCACCGCGAGAAGATCGCCGCGCCGTTCGAGACCCCGCTCGAGCGCGTCGCGCAGGGGAGCGCGAGTCGTCGCGGTGGCGCCGGAACGATCATCCGAAGCACTTGAACTCACTGGCGAAGGACTCACAAGCGCACCGTAGCGGACGCATCCGGGTTGCCACCGGCACCTCGATCGTCGGCTGGATTCTCACCCCTTCGCGTTGCCGCCTCCGCGCTGCGTTCCTCCGAGAGCACGTGGGTCAGTGTGGCGCCGAAGAGCACGGCAACGGCAGTGAAGTGCACCCATGCGAGGAGCGCCGCCACGGTGCCGGCCGCGCCGTAGGCCGACGCGATACCCGCCGCTCGCACATATAGCGCGACGGCAAGCTTGCCGACGGTAAAGAGCACGGCGGTTACAGCGGCCCCTTGCCAAAGGTCGCGCCATGCCGGCGCCTGGGCGGGAAGCAGTCGGTAGATGATTGCGAAGTAGAAGAGCGCCGCGGCAAAGAAGACGGCTTCGGTTGCGAGCTGATGGGTGGTGTCGACGAACATGGAGGGCAGCACCATTTGCGCCAAGGCACCGATCAGCGCGCTCAGGGCAAGCGATGCGCCCATCAGCAGACCGCCACCGAGGACGAAGGCGATCGCAAGACCGTTGTTGACCAGCCAGCCCACGAAACCGCGCCGGTGATCGGGGACGTCGACGGACCACAGGCCGTTGAGCGCCCTTCGAAACTCGGCCAAGAGCCGCGACGCGCCGTACAGCACGATGACACCGGCCACCGTCGTAGCCGCCGCCCCATAGCCCGGGCGGCGCAGTGCGGCAACGAACTCGCCCGCGAGCGCGGCGACGTCGGGTCCCCAGGCATCCGCGACGTAGGCCAACACGCTCGCTTCCGCCGCCGCCTGGCCGAGGGCGACGCCGGCGATCGCGACCACGATCACGATCAGCGGCGCGAAGGAGAACAACGCGCGGTACGCCAACGCGGCGGCGAAGGAGGTTCCGTGACGACGATGGAAGACCTTGCCGGTCCGCCACACGCGTCGGGGAAGGCGGAGCAGGCTGGCAATCACGTCGCGCCCGCGTCCGCGTTGGAGACCTCGACCGGGCCGGGCGCGTGGTCACCGGGAACAGCGCCGGAATCGTCGGACGGAGTCCAGCGCGCCACGTAGGCGTCGACATCGAATTTGCGGCGACAGCCTGCGTAGCTCATATAGCGGACCTTGCCGAAGATCGGGCGCTCCTGCCATGCGCGGTCGTGGACACCGCCGACGCTCCAAGCGACGCCTACGTAGCCGTTCGGATCACGACCGTCCAAGCTGTATCGGTCATTCAGCGCGATGCCGATGGCCAGTGCCTCCTCGGGCGAAGCGGTCCACTGCAGGATCTTCTTGGCCCAGTACATGCGCAGGTAGCCGTGCATGAGACCCGAGGAACGCATCTTCCACTGCGCGGCGTTCCAGAGCGGGTCGTGGGTTGTGCCCGCATCCAGGACCGCGCGATCGTAACACGGACTGCGAGGATCGGCGCGATGTTCGTCCAAGGTGGTGCGGGCCCACCGGTGAAAGCCGGCGAAGCGATCATAGTCCGGATTGTAGTAGCAGAAGTTGTCCGATAGCTCTTTGCGCACGATGAGCTGCTCGAGAAAAGCGTCCTTGTCTTGTGTCGGCGCATCGGATGCGCGCACGTCGAACGCGACGCGCCGCGCGGAGACGTGACCGTAGTGCAGCCAGGGCGACAACCCGGATTGACCGTCTGCAAGCGGGTCGTTGCGACGGGCGTCGTAGCGGTGCAACCCGTCGCCCGCAAAGTGCTCCGACGCCGCGCGACCGGCCGCCGTGCCGGGCCTGAAGTCCGGGACCGGAGTCACGTCGCGATCGCAGACAAGGTCCCGTGCCAGCGCGCGCCAGTCGACGGACGGTATCGGCTCTGGCCACGGCGGCGCGTCGAGCGCCTTCGGCGGTGGCAGCGGGGTGAGAAACGATTCGAGCCGGCGCAGCACCTTCGGGCGAAACGTGCGTGCCGCGAAATCGTGCTTGTCGGACGCCACCCAGCACGGGACGATGTTGTGGGCGTCCACCGTGTGGACGGCGATGCCGCCTTGCTCGGCAAGCACGCGTCGCCATTGTTGCTGCATGCGCAACGGGCTGAAGTCCGTGACGACGAGCCCAACGCCCGCCTCCCGTGCCATGGCGGCCACCGCGATCGGGGGATCCGGATGATGCAACACGAGCAAGGGCACCCGCAGCGCGGCCAGATCGCGTTCCAGCGCCTCGAGGCCGCGCAGCACCGCGTCGTAGGCGCGCAGCGTGGCGTTCTGGTAGCCGTCGACGAGGGTGAAGCACACGGCGAGGGGCTCGCCGCGCTCCGAAGCCATCGCGAGCGCGTGGGCGAGCGCGGGATTGTCGTCGATCCGAATGTCGCGCCCCAGCCAGAGGAGCACCGGGCCGGACTCGACGGGTACGTCGTTGAGCGCCAGGACGCGCTCGGGGTGGCAGCCGGTCATCCGTCTTCGCCGCGGTCGTCGTTCGCCATGGGTTCATCCTTCGATCGCAGCGAAAGGGCGGCACGGGTAAGCGCCGCCGTCGGATCGCTGTCAAACGGCGGCAACGGGCCTTCCGAGCCACCTTCGGCCCAACGCAGTCCGTCCTCGGTTTGCGCGACATCCTCGGGGTAGCGTGGAGCATCGCTGTTCAACGCGCGCCAGGCGGCGGCCACCTGCGAGGCCGTCGTATGGTCACCGCGCTCCACGCTGCGCCACAGCGCGAGTTCCAACGCCGGTCCGACGGAATCGCCACCGGCTGCCCGCGCCGCCTCGCAAGCCACTGCGGTCCGTCGATCCGCGATCTCGGCGCTGGGCCCGGACGCCTCCGCTCGGTGTGCGCTGAGCGCGGCCGCGCGCGCCGCGAACGCCCGCAGCCCGGCATCGTCCGTGCGACGCGCCAGCTCGATCGCCTCCGCCTGCAGCTCCTCCGCGCGTCGGAGATCGCCCTGCATGGCGCATGCGACGACCAGGTAGATTAGGCTCTCGACCCGACGCGGATCATCCGGTTTTCGTCCGGCGCTTTGGAGGCTGCGCTCGAAGGCGAGTCGTGCGATCCCGTGGGCCCCGCGCAGCAGGGATACCTCACCGAGATTGTGGAGGATGATGGCTTGGCGCAGTCCATCGCCCTGCGCCTGATAGATGCCGAGCGCGTCCCGGAAGCGGCTCTGCGCCTCGTCGAGCCGGCCTCGATCCATGTGAATACAGCCCAATTCGTTGAGCCAGACTGCTTCGCCGCCGCGGTCGCCTAGCTCTCGGCTGAGCTCTAGGCCCTCCTCAAAGCAACGACCCGCTTCCTCCGGCCGACCCTCGCCCAGTGCGACAGCGCCGAGTCCGCGCAGCGCGTTGCGTAGACCGTGGTGCTGCCAGCGCAGATGCCGCTGGCTTGCCAGGCTGCGTTCAAAGTAGGTGCGAGCGCTCGGTAGGTCCCCGGCACGGAGCGCGATTCCGCCCAGAATGGTCAGAACCTCCGCTGCTTCCCCGCGAGCGCCCCGTTCGTCATGGCGGGAGAGGCTCAGTTCGCACAGGGCCGCCGCAGAAACATCGTCCCCGCGGCGATGACGCACGAGGGCCAGGTGGGCGCGTGCCGTCGTGGCCGGTTCGGGATCCGGAAGCTGCTCGAATTGCTCGAGAGCGTCCACGATGAGGTCGTCAGCCTCCGCAAGCTGACCGGCGCCGTATGCCAGTACGCCCGCTCCCAGCAGGGCCGGCGCACGAAGCGCGGGATCGGCATCCGGGGTTGCGGCAACGAGCCGCTCCAGCCAGTCGCGCTCGTCGCCGAAGGCCATGCGAAGATTCCAGAAGCGCCACGATCCGGCCGCCAGGCGCAGGGCCTGCTCGTGCTGCCCGCTCGCTAGCAGGTGGTCTGCGGCGCGCCGTAGGTCCGCGGAGAGGCGATCCACGCATCGTACGGCCGACCGGTAGTCCGGGCCGTCGAGGAGGGGTGCGGAAGTCTCAACGGTGTGCAGGACGTAGCGGGCGTGCGCGTCCGCCGCGGCCGGCCACGTGCCGGCGGCGATCGCCTGTTCGCGTGCGAAGGGGCGGATGGTCTCCAGGATTCGGTAGCGGGGAGCGTCTGTGTCGCGTGCCGGCTGCACAAGCGAGGCGTCGACCAACTGCGTGAGCGCTTCCACGATGATCGCGTTGCCCGCAACCGCGCGGTCTCCGTCACTATCCTCGTCAAGGCCAGCGCCCACGGCCTCCGCGGCCGCCAGGTCGAAGGACCCGACGAACGGCGCCAAACGCTGCAGGAGAGCGGATGCAGCCGGGGTCAGCAAGCCCTCACTCCAACGATAGGTCGCGCGCAACGTGCGTTGGCGCGAGGGCGCCGTGCGCAAGCCCTGCCCAAACAGCTCTAGGTCGTCTCCGAGCCGGGCGGCCATCGTTGCGACGCTAAGGCTATCCACGCGCGCCGCGGCCATCTCGATCGCGAGCGGCAACCCATCGAGGCGTGCGCATACCGTTGCAACGAGCCGGCGATCCACGCCCTGGCGATCCCAATCGCGCGCCCTGCGTCCCGCGCGATCGACGAAGAGCGCGACGGCGGCGCTGTCCGGACTCGGCTCGTGACGGTCCTCCGTGCCAACCGTGGGGCCGGTCAGCGGGTCGAGAGCCCACACGGATTCCGAGGCACAGCGGAGCGGTTCGCGGCTCGTAACCAACAAGCGAACGTCCGGCACCGTCTCGAGCAGCGTCTCCGCGAAGGCGGCGACATCGAAAATCTGCTGCTCTGCGTTGTCGAGCACGATGAGCATCGCGCGTTGCGCCAACGCAGCGCTCAGGGCCGCAGAACCGGTCGGCATGCCGGCCGATTCCGCACGTAGGCTGCCCAACACCACGTCCGAGATGGGCGTCGAGCCAGGCGCTCCGAGCAGATCGACCCACGCGACGCCGCCTGACCGAACTTCGGCCTCGGCACGTGCGAACTCGGCGGCGAAGCGGGTCTTGCCCACGCCCCCGGGCCCCGTGATGCACACGAGGCGTTCGCTCCTGAGGTGATCGTGCAGCGCGGCGAGTTCTTGTTCGCGTCCGAAGAAGCGCGTGGTCCAACGCGGTACGCGATCCGGCACCGCAGGACAAGGCTGTCGCGGTGCATGCGACGACGACCCCTGCGGCGAACCCTGCGGCGAACTGGGTTCCGCAACACGCCCATGGGGCGCCGGAGACCCGTCCGCCGAAACGCCTGCGCCCGCGCCCGCGCCCTCGTTCGCTGCCGTCTTCAAGCCGCGCGCCAGGGCCTCGGTCTCGGGCGCGGGCTGGACGTCCAACTCGGCGTGCAGGGTGCGGCGGCAGCGCTCATATTGGGCGAGCGCCGAGGCTCGATCGCCCGACGCGGCCAGATAGCGGATCAGTTGACGATGGCTCTCTTCGCGCAGCGGATCGCGTTCGACCAGACGCCGCGCCGTGCGCGCCGCGGACTCATGATCGCCGGCGGCGGCCTCCGCTGTGGCGAGCGTATCGAGCGTTTCCAGCAGCTGCCGACGAAGCCGCTCGCGTACCGGATGGAGCCAGCGATCATAGGCGGACGGCAGCAGGTCGTCCTCGTAGAGTGCGGCGGCGCGAGTGAGCGCCTCGCGCTGCGCGGCGTCGCGCGGCGCGTCCCCTGGCCGACCCGCGACCAGCGACAGGTGCACGTCGCGAAAGGCGCGCACATCGACCCACGACTCGGGATCCGCATTCCACGCGATACGCGCACGACCGCGGGCCAGCCAGCCCCCGCGACCCGTTGCCTGCTCGAGCCAACGAGCGAGAAAGTACAGATGGCGGCGCAGTTCGGCCCGTGCCTCGGACTCGGCCATATCGGGCCAAAGCGTGAAGGCTGCATGCTCGCGTCCCACCTCGCCGTCGCGGATGGCCAGAAAGGCCAAGAGCATGGCGGTGCGCCGCCGCGTGGGCGGTTCGAGCGGTGTGCCGTGCCAGGCCACACGCAGTGGGCCGAATAGTCGCAGTTCGAGCATCGTCATTCCCCGGCGCGAGCATAGCAGGACGGGCGATGGCCCACCAGGGAAGCGCGGCGGCGAAGGTCGCGTTGCGACGAGACAAGGAATCGGCGCACCTCGGACGAGCGGCGCTGCTTGGCCAACGCAGCCATCGGGTACTCCGGCACGGTTGCTCGATCGAAGATGCGGATCTCCCTGCGTCGCAATGCCTCGGAACCCGACCTCAACCCGACCTAATTCGCTTCGATGTGCGAGAACGGCGGCTCGTAGTCGCGCGCGGCGATCGTGCCGAGGCGCTCGGGCCACGCGCCGGTCAGGTGGCGGACGATACGCCCGACGTGAACGTGCGTATTCTCGATGAAGAGGGTATAGCGGCTCTGTGTGCCGGCCGCAGCCGTGCCGCAGACGAAGACCCCCGGCGCATCGGTCTCCATGGTCTCCGGATCGAAGACGGGCACGCGATTCGGGCCTTCTAGCGTGACGCCGGCTTGCTCGAATAGTCCCATGTCCGCTTCAAAGCCCGTGCACAACAGCACGAAGTCGGTGGGGTGTACGAGCCGATGCTCGCTCGGGTCACCGGCGGCTACGGACGGCATCCCGTCCTCCTCCGTGCCCACGAGCGTCACCTGTCCCGCTTCGATGGACACGGGTACCGTGCGCGGCAGGTAGCCGATCGTACCGAGCTTCACCTGCGTCTCCAGGTCGGGCAGCAGATGGGCCTTGACCCGCCGCTGGTGAAAGGTGTCTCTGCGATAGCTCAACGTGACGCGTGCGCCGGCGCGCCAGCAGCGCAGCGCCGCCTCCACCGCTGAATTCTTCCCGCCCACGATCAACACCCGCTGTTGGAAGTAGCGATGCGGATCGGTGAAGTAGTGGCTGACGTGCGGTAAGTCCTCGCCGGGAACGTCCACGCGATGCGGTCTGTCCATGTTGCCGCAGGCCAGCACCAACGAGCGACAAGTCGTCCGCAGCGAACCACCCGTCACGGGATGCGTGGTGATCGCAAAGCCCACTTCATCGCGATCGATCTGCACCACAGGTTCGTGCAACCGCGGCGCTAGGTCGAATTGTTCGACCACGGCCCGGAGATAGGCCAGATAGTCTTCGCCCGTGATCCGCCCCTGGTGGGTGTTCTGGATCGGCACGCCGCTGATCGCGACGCGCTCCGACGTGCTGAAAAACGGCGTCTCGCGCGGCCAGGTGGTGATGGAGTTGCCCAGCTGGCCTGCGTCGAACAGAACGTGCGAGACCCCCGCTTGGGTCAGCGCGACGCTCAGCTCGATGCCCAGCGGGCCCGCGCCGACGATGATGACTTCGACACTGTCGGCTTGGTTGGGGGCGCTACCGGTTTCGTGCGTGCGAGGGATCACGGGGTCCTCTGGTTTCCGCGTGATCACCGGCTCGCCCACCGAAGGGTTGCCGTGCGTGGCAGCGCGCACGGCGCGCACGGGGGATGCGCCGGGTGGTTCGGGCATTGTTGAGCACATGTGCGCGGTCCAAGTCCGTTGGTATGAGCAGGCGGCGGCCTATCGACTTGTCGATATTCGGTATGGGCGCCGGCGGTCGCGCGCGTATCATACCGGGCATGAGCGTACCCCTCGAACGACACCATGAAGCGGCTGCCGCTAGCACCGACCTGAAAGAGTTGGACGTCGCGGCCTTCGCGGCGTCGTATGTGGTCGATCCACGCCTGGCTGCCCATGTTCCCGGATTCGACGCCCCGTTTCAGCAGGCGGGTCTCGCGGGCTTCTCTGATGCCGCGATGCGCAGCGTCGCCCGAGAACTGGGCTGTCCGTTCGCGGTTACCGAGGCGCTGCTGGATCGCTACGTAGCGGAGGGTAGCTACGACTGCCATGTGGAGGGCCTCTTTCCCGCCTACGGTCAACCCGGCATGCCTGCGGATCGACCGCTGGCCGTACAGTTGATCGGCGCGGCGCCGGAGACGATGGCCGCCGCGGCGGAGCGACTCGTGGTGCTCACGGCGCCGGATGGGCCGGCGCCGGGCGCGATGCAAGCGCTGGACGTGAACTTCGCGTGTCCGGTGAAGAAGGTCAAGGGAAAACGCCGAGGCGGTCATTGGCTTGCCGACCCGGTCGGCGCCATCGAGATTCTGGCCGCGGTGCGCGAGGTGGTCCCACCGCAAATCGCCACGACCGTGAAGCTGCGTCGTGGCACCGACGATTCCACCGCGGCTCGCGATCGCTTCGAGCAGGTATTCGATGCCGCCTATGGGCTGGGCTACGCATGGGCCACGGTGCATGCCCGCACGGTCGATCAGGGCTACGTCGGTCCGAGCCGGTGGTCGTTCTTGGCGGATCTCAGCACCGCGTATCCGAATCACTTGATCCTGGGTTCCGGGGATGTATGGAGCGTACACGACGGATTTCGCATGCTCGCCGAAACACGTGTCGCGGCGGTCAGCGTCGCGCGCGGCTGCATCGGGATTCCGTGGTTTTTTCACCAAGCACGAACTCTCTTGGCCGGTCGACCGATCGCCCGGCCGACGATCGCGGAACAGCGCGAGGTTCTGCTCCGCCACTTCGAGCTCGCCCAAGGCGTGCACGGCGAGCAGAAGGCCAGCCTGACCATGCGCAAGTTCGGCGTGCGCTTCGCGGTCCACCACCCGGACTGCGCGTCGGTCAGGCACGGGCTGTCCCGCGTTCGGTCGGCTGAGGCCTGGCGTTCCGTCGTGGACGCCCACTATCCTCCGGTCGCGGCGGTTTCGCGCCATTGACTCGGGCGTGTTTGCCCGTATCCTAAGCCGCTGAAGGACGTCTCAGAACGGGGGAGAGGGATGCACGAGCGATGGGTGCCGGGGGGTGCCCATTGCGACATGTCGGTCGGCGGTCGGATCTTGCCGATTTCGCGACTGATGGAGGATGGACGGCAATGCCCAACCCCGGAATCACATCCACCCGCTGGCTCGTTGCCGCGCTGATCCTTACGGGGATCGGCTTGCAGCCCCCCATGACCGAACCCGCATCCGTGCACGCGCAAGCAGGCGGTCGCAACGGCGTATGCGGCGCGGAATGGCTCGGCCGGTTACAGCCCGCACTGCGCGTTCCCACCTTCGACAATGGCTCCTCTTCCTCGGTGGATGCCGCGATGCGCTTCCCGGCCGCGGTCCCGCGGGTGTTCGGCGTGCCAGATATTCACGACGAGTATGGAGCAGCGGCGTTCAGCGCGCAGATGGCGAGCGCGGTCGAGCGTGGCTCCGCGACGGTTGACGGTGCGGAACTCGCGGGCGTGGATGAACTGAACCAGCTTGCAACCCGTCCGAACGACACGTTCTTTCGGACCGGACAGACCGAAAACCTGCGCGCCATCCTCAGCGCACATGAAGCATGGCAGATTACGTTCGGCTCTTCGGACGTCACGATCGCGGTCATCAGCGATGGCGTGGACCTGCAACATCGTGATCTGGCCAGCAAGATTTGGCGCAATCTCAACGAGATTCCGGCCAACGGCATCGACGACGACCGAAACGGCTACGTCGACGACATCTACGGCTGGGACTTCGGCAGCTTCGACAACGACCCATCGCCGATCTCCATGGGGCCACGGCGTACCGTGAGCACCGGCAACCGCGGCACCATGATGGCCGGCATCGCCGCGGCTGAGACGAATAACAAGTACGGCATTGCGGGTGTCTCGTGGGGCGCGCGTATCATGCCTCTTCAGGCGATGTTCCCCTATACGTTGTCGGACGCAGAGGGCAACGAACGCGTAGTGCCTGCGAGCTATACCCGCAACTTGGTCGAATCGATCTGCTACGCGACGAACAACGGGGCGCGGATCATCCTGATGGGTGGTCTGATCCTGCGCGACCCAAATTTCGAAGAGCAGTGGTTCGGTTCCATCGGCAGCCTGCGAGCGGCCGTCCAACACGCAGCCCAACAGGGCGTGTTTGTCGTCGCCCCGACCGGCGAGTGTGGACAGTTGCACGATCGCAACCGCGGCGTGTGTCCCTCGGAAGAGGATTACGGCGCCAACCCGGCGTTGCTACCGGGCGCGCTCGATCGCGTCGTGGCGGTGGCCTCCATCAGTCCGGAGTACGCATCGCGAGTGGATGCGAGTACCGGCAGTTGGGTCGATATCGCCGCCCCGGGCGAGACCCTTTGGACGACGGTCAACTCGGAGAATTACTCCGATATGCAGTCGGTGGGGCCATTGCATCCCCAACCCAGTGATTTCGCGGCGGCCCATATCGCCGGCGCTGCGGCCTTACTCTGGTCGGCGAACCCTTCGATGAGCCCCCTCCAGGTCGAGTCTCAGCTGTGCAACACAGCGTCCCGCTCGCGCGGAGGTCCGTTCATCGGCGCCCCCCAGCGAAACGACCTTCTCGGATGCGGGGTCGCGAACCTCGAGCGAGCCGTCGAGACCATGGCGTGGCGTATCGATCTCCCAGTGAGCACCTTGCGTCACTACGTGAAGCGTGATGACAAGGCCGCCACGATGCGCATCGCCAACCACAAGCTAAACGATCGCACGTGGGAGATTCGTCAGGACGTGCCGTGGATCAGCGATCAACAGCTGGCGCAGCAGCCGGGTCAGCCTTCGGAACTGCAGCTTGCGATCAATTTCGAGGCGTTGCCGGGAAGTTTGGCCGCCGGTGATCAGCACCGAACGGTGCTGCGTGCTTGTCCGGTCAACAATCTCAACATCAACCGCGACAACGAGCGTGACTGCGAGCCGTACTCCCCGAGCGGTTGCTACTGCCTGACCTACGAGCTGGTCATCCTCGATGAGATCCCGCGCGTGTTCTTGCCGCTCGCGGTTCGGTAGGCCGACCTTTTTGCGAATTCGGCCTGAGCCCCATCTAGTCGAGCGATTCGCCTGGTTGCAGTTCGTGGATCGTCACATGGTCGGGCACCAAAGCGCGTAGAGCCGCCGGCGTACCGGTTAGCAGCGGGAACGTCCCGTAGTGCTGGCAGAGCACCTGCGTTGCGCCGAGTAACTCGACCGCCTTCGCGGCCTCGCGCGGTCCCATGGTGAAGTGATCTCCGACCGGTAGGATACAAAGGTCCGGCGCATACAACTCCGCGATCAACGCCATATCGCCGAACACGGCCGTGTCACCCGCGTTGTAGATCCGCGTGCCGTCGGACAGTTCGATGACGAGCCCGCAGGCATCCCCAAGGTCCAGGCGCGTACCGTCCACATCGAACGTCGACGAGTGGACGGCGTGCACGAGCGTGACACGCAGATCTGCGATCGCGAACGTTCCGCCCTTGTTGGCGCCCACGGTGTGCGTCACGCCTTGCTGCTCCAACCAGGTCGTCAGATCGAAAATACCGCCAACAACCGCCCCGGTGCGGGCCTCGATGGCTGCCAGATCGCCGATGTGATCGCCGTGGGCGTGCGTGACCAGGATCGCATCGAGGGCGCCGATGCCCGCGCCGTGGAACGCGGGCGGACAACTCGGATTGCCGTCGGTCCAGGGATCGATCAACGCTCGCGAGCCCAATGGGGACTCCAATAGCCACGTCGCGTGACCGAGCCACGTCAGTCGAGCTCCGTTGTTCAATACACCCATTGCACCGAATCCTCTCTCGCCGTTGGTCCTTCGAATGCATCACCCAATTTCCGATAGTCCCCATCCGATCGCGTCCGTGTCGCGACCGAGTGTCGGATTCTAACCGCTTGTTCGATTCTCGTCATCCGTGCGGCGCAATGGCCACGAGGCGAGCGTTTCGTAGCGCGGGGTGCTATGGCCGAGGTGGCTCCGGACGAGCACCAGCTCTCGGATCCTCGCATTGGGTAGCGAAGCGTTTGGCTGCCACGAGTGCAGGCGTGCTCGCAGGTCGATCGGTGGTCGCAAGCGTGCGAGCGTGAGATGTGGTCGGAATGGGCGAGGGGGAGAACCCGGATCTGTTCGAGGCAGAAGGCCCTGTGCTTCCAGGTTCGCGAAGGGGACCGACACCCGTCGGTGCAATGCGAGTAGCGCATCGCGCCCTTCGCCACGTCGCGGGGCCAACCAGACAGCGCGGGCACGGGCTCCATTTGGGAACGCCCCAAGCTCCGCGTTGTCCAGCTCGAAGGGCGGGCCGAGCCCGTCCACAGCGCGATCGAGCGCCCGAACGGCGTTTCCCGCTTGCTCGTCGTCCAAATGGCCGAGGAACCGTAGGGTCCAATGCCAGTTGATGGGCGGCACCGCTCGCACTCGCGTGCCCGGCAGATCCTCGAACACTCCGGCCAGAAAGGCCACGTAGGCATCACGCATAGCATCATCGGGTTGGACGGCGACGAAGAGGCGACCGCCACCTGCACGCGGGCGCTCAAAAGGGGTGTTCACGCGACGTCTTGCCACACGTGCGCGAGCTCGGCCAGGATCATGGCAGTTGCACCCCAAACTACATGTCCGGCGACGTCGAAGTAAGGAACGGCGCGATCGGTCCCGCTCACTTTACGGGTGGCGGTGCGGCGCAGAGATGGGTCAAGCAGGCTACGTACGGGCACCTCGATCAACCGCGCGACCTCGCTCGGTTGCGGGCGGAAGTCGGGCCGGCGGCGCACTGCGGCTAACACCGGATGGAGTAGAAAGTCGCTGGGTGGGATCCAAAGCGGCGTCAAGGCTCCTAGCACCTGTACCATCGTGGGCATGA
>JAJCYU010000195.1 GCA_029262755.1 Anaerolineae bacterium | reverse complement strand
TCTGAATCGCTCAAGATCGTGAGCGGCAACAATGCCGTCCGGTCCAACAGCGGCACGGGCGTCGCCGTCGAAAGATCCAAGGTGAACGCGTCGCCGATCATGCCGGTCGGTTGCGCCCCGTCGCCGTCGCCGTCGCCGGCGCCGGCGTCTCTCCCGTCCGAACGCGACGTCGCAAGGCCGGCGCGTCCGCTCGCCGCACCATCGGCCGTTCCCAGCGCGTCGGCGCCCGCCGTCGCGTTCGCCCCGCGACCCTCGTGCGCGCCGCGATTCGCGGCATCGTCCGGCGTCGTTCGTATCGAGCGCCAGCGCCAGGCGCCCAATCCGGCGAGCAGGACGAGGATGGCGAGCAGGAGGGCTGGTGCCGCTGCGCGTCGAATCACGCGAGGTGGGCGCCGCGTGCCAGCGCTGCGGCAGCCGGCCCGAGGTCAAGCGCGTCGGGGTCGAGTAGCTTCGGCGCCTCGCGCAGATCAACGTGCTCGTAGTACGTGCGTTGGGCCGGCACGCGCACGACGGTCCGCGTCGGCCAGCGCAGCGCGGTCAGGGCGCCGCCGTAGGCGCAGGCGGTGTCGACGCATAGCGTGGCCCCGCGCGCGTTCACGGGGCCGTCGAAAGCGGTGTGGCCGAACACGCAGTACGGGGCGTCCTGCGGATAGTGCCGCCGCCAGTCCAGGCGCGGATGGCGTCCCGTCTCGTCGCGCGCCAGCGTCGGGCCGTACAGGCACCATCGGCGGGCCAGGCGCTTGCTCGTGCGCGGGATTCGCGGATGCCAGGCGGCATGTGCGACCACGAGCCGCGCGTCGTCGGCGCCGAAAGCGGCCGGGGGATCCGAGGCTCGCTCGCGATCGCGCGCTCGAGTGCGTGCGTCGTCGCGATCACGTACATCTTCGCGCACTCGTGCGTCCTCGCGATCGCCATCCGGTGCGAGCTCGGGATCGGCCAAGCCGCGCGGTGCTCTGAGCAGTGCGTGTCCCGTCGACGAACGGACGGCGAGGCCATCCGCCGGCCGCCGACCTACGCCTGCTCCTCGTCGATCGCTCGGGTCGAGCAGCACCCACAGCGGCGTATGCTTGAGCAGCTTGCGGTGCCGGCGCTTCAAGGCCTTGCGCTCGGGCTTCTTCCGTTCGGCGTATTGCGCGGCGGTCGCGGCGAGGTCGCCGTCGCGCGCTTCGATGCGGCCACGCAGCCAGCGCAGCACGTGCTGGTCGTGGTTGCCGCGCACGACGACCGCCTGTCCCGCCGCCACCGTGGCCGCCGCGAGCTCGAGGACGCCGATCGTGTCCGGGCCGCGGTTGCACAGGTCGCCCACGAAGACGAGCCGGCGGCCGCGGGGGTGGCGCCACGCGCCGTCATCGTCCGCCGCGTAGCCGAGGTGCGTGAGCAGCGTGATCAGCTCCGGCAAACAACCGTGCACGTCACCGATAATATCGACGAAGCGCCAGGGCAGGGCGAGGCCGCGAGGCGGGATCGGGGTGCCGGGCGCACAGTAGGAAGGCATGGGCGAAGGATGGCAGCGCGAAGGGGTGGCCTCCAAGAGCGCCTACGTCCATTCGCCACATTGCCTAAGGGCTTCGCAATTGCGATGGACGTGCAACGCAGCCCGACTATGCTATCGATGGGCGTGCAATCCGACGCGGCGTCACCAATCGACGCGATGCTCTCGATGCGCCCAATCCGCGCGACGCGCGGCAACCGACTGCGTACAACGGTATCGATCGTGCCAATTCTCGGTGCGAGTACCGCCATCAAACCACGAGGAGCCAACGCCATGTCGTCCCACCCTTCATCCTCCTCCCGGATCCCCAACGGCGATCCCGCCCTAATCGACCACCGAGCCGCATCATCCGCCAAATCCTCCATCCCGGGCCGCACGATCCTGTCCCCGGTCGCGCGAACCGTCGCGCTATTCGCTGCCCTCGCACTGAGCGCGGGATTCGTCTCCGGCTGCGAGGCCGGTCTGCCCAGTGCGGAGGAGATCGCGGACCGCATGGCGGAGACCTACCGCGATCCGGGATCCCTGCACGTGGTTTCGACCACGTCAGCCACCTTCGAAACCGACAGCCCGATGGGCGCCCTGCGTGTATCCGTCGCGATGGATGCCCAGCAGTGGCAGGACGGCCCCACGCGGGTCCGATCCGAATCGACCATGGCGCTCAATCTCGAGGCTCCGGACGGGGGCGAGGCCGAGATGATGGTCGGGATGATGGACATGATGGGCCTCGACCGGATGGAGATGCTCGTCGTGCGCGATGGCGACGAGATCTGGAGCTGGTTCGACATGATGGATACGTGGAGTCACCAGAACGTCGGCGAGCTCGAGTCGCCCGGATTCGATGTCGACCAGATGGCCGACATCATGGGCACCACGGTACGCACGCTGGTCGACAACTATGACCTGACCTACGTCGGCCAGGAGACGATCGCGGGTCGTGAGGCCTTTGTCGTGTCCGCCGCGCCTCGGGCGGACGCCGAGCCGGCGCTGTTATTCGACGTTGTGCGTCTGGAGGCCGCCGAGCTCGCGGTGGACATGGAGCACTACTACGTGCTGCGCAGCGACGTGACGGTGCGACCCGACTGGGAGGCTGCAATCAAGGCGCAGACGGGGGCCAATCCGGCTCTGGACGATGCGTTGTCTGCATTCCCGGAGACGTCCGAGATGCCCGACATGCCCGACATGCTCTTCACGATTCACAGTGAGGTCACAGACATCACCTTCGACGCAAACATCGATCCCGAGCGCTTCGTGTTCACACCGCCTCCCGGGTCGACGGAGATGGACTTGGACAACCTTGGCGGCCTCGGCGGCTTGTCGCCCATGGGCGGCTTCGGCGCGACGGAGAATGACCTTGGCGACCTCGATGGCCTTGGCGATTTGGGCGACCTGAGTGAGCTCGGCCTCGAGGATCTCGAGGGTCTCGGGCTGGAGGGTCTGGAGATCGATGGTCTCGACCTCGACGCGCTCGGCATGGACGAAGAGGAGCTCGAGAAGCTCATGCAGGAGGCGATGGACGCGGCCCTCGAAGAGATGGCTGGAGAAGGCGGATCGGGCCAGGAGACCGCACCGACAACACCGTAGGCGCGCGGCGGGTGATCGCGGTGGCGACGGCTGAATCGCTCAGGCCGTCGACCTCCTCGCCCTTCGCAGTGCTCGATGAGTCGATCGCAATTCACGTACCCCGTGGCCGTAGTCCCGGCCACGGGGTACCATGTTCAACGGTCATCCGCGGTAGGCCTCGCGAAGCCCGTTGATGTTTCGCGGAGACCGTCGCTCTTCGTTCGGCAACAGCCGGCCGCATCATGCCCCGGCCCACTGTGGAGGTATCCTCGTGACCGATCGCACCGTTGTCCTCACCCAGCATCTTTCCGTGGATCCGGAGGCCGTGTTCCGCGCCGCGGCCAGCCCCTACGGCCTGAGCGCATGGTGCTGCGACGACGCGCGCGTGGAATCGTTTCCGGGTGGGCGCATCGTGCTGCGCTGGAGCGACGGGCGGCAGGCCGCGGGGCGCTGGACGGACTACGATCCGCCGTACCATCTGGCCTTCCGCGTGGTCGACGATGAAGGCGGCGTCCTCGAGGCCGATCTGCGCATGACGCCCGGCGTGGGCGGCACGGCGCTCACGGGCTCGATCCGGGTCCCCGAGCACATGGGCGATCTCGAAGACGCCGCGATCGTGTGGCGGCAGCGATTGGCCGACCTGGGCGTCTATGCCGAGGAAGGCGTGCACGCGCGGTCTGCTCGGCGCCCCATGCTGGGTATCTGGGGCGACCAGGAACACGAGGAGGACGGGCGCGGGGCGCTCGTCGGTGGGTTGGTCGAAGGCGGGGGCGCGGAGAAGGCGGGCCTGCGCAAGGGGGATCGTATCGTGGGTATGGGCGCAGGGAGCGTGGCGACGTGGCGAGACCTTGGCGGCGCGCTCGACCGGCATGCGGCGGGCGACACGATCGAGGTCGGCATCACGCGCGACGGCCAGAACCGGACGCTATCTCTGACGCTCGACAGCCGCGCCCAACCGGACGTGCCGCTCGACGCCGACGCGATCGAGCAGCGCACCGAGGCGATGATCGATGGCCTCGCGATGGCGATGGACGGGCTGGACGACGCGGAGGCCGACTTCCGCCCCGCCGAGGGCGAATGGTCGATTCGCGAGGTGCTGGCCCATCTTGTGGCCAGCGAGCGCTATGCACACGCCGTGATGCAGTATCGCGTCACGGACCAGGAAGCGCCTGGTTGGCCGGGGGGCGGCGCCGAGACCCCGCTCCAGCCGGTCCTCGCGCGCCGGTCCTGGAAGCGGCTCTGGTCCACCCTCGAAGAAGACCTACGCACGAGTGCGGACTTCGCGCGCGCCGCCTTTGACGCGGACGCGCCCCCGTCGCTGCGGCGCGCCTTCGGAGAGAGCGTGGCCTTCACCGAGATGCATGTCGGCGACCACATTGGCCAGATCCAGAACAACCGGACCGCGGCCAAAGAAACGACAGGCCCCTGATCCTCGAGGGGAGGATCAACGTTCTCACGCGATCGCGATCACGCTTGCTCGTAGGCCTGGCGTAGCCAGCCGACGAGCTCTTCGTCGACCTCGTCCGCGGAGGAAACGGCGACCTTGTGCGACACCATGCCCAGGCTGCCGGCCGGCTGTAGACGCGGGGTGGCCGCCTCGTCCTTGCAGTTGATGCCGACGTCGACACGCGTCTTCGTAGCGGCCTTAATGAGGCCGAACTGCTTGGCGCGACGCAAGCTGACGTAGGTCCGCTTGGGCGAGAGCTCGACGTCTGCGCCGAAGTCGCTGACGGCCGCGGCGAGGGCGTCATAGATGGGCCGTAGCTCCGCCTTGGGCCCTGCATATTGATCGTCCACGAGCGATGCGCTGTCATCGACATGCATGGCGGCCGAGCCGCGCACCTCATGGGCGATGAGGTTGGCGAAACCGTGGGTCACGCCGTGCTTCGTCTTGAGCAGCTTGACGATCTGTCCGTGCTTCTCCGCGTTGCTAGCGCCGACGATGGCACGCCACTCATCCATCGTGTGCCCGGTTTTCTCCGGCACGTTGGCCAGCATCGAGGCGGCCATCTCTTCCGGTGTTTTTCCCATGATCTCTTCGGTCTCCTGGACGCAGGTCCCACGTCGTGAAGGCAACTTCGATGGGCCGCGCCCCGTTGCCATGCGCCTGCTATCGTAGGCGGCATCACGCCTGCGCCGCAAGGGGAGCACGCCCATGACCCGCGTCGAGATCGAGATCGACATCGACCGCCCCTCGGACGAGGTCTTTGCCTACCTGGCGGATCCCGAGAACAACCCGAGCTGGCAGGACGGAATGCAGTCCGCGGTCGTGACCTCGGACGGGCCGCTCGCGGTGGGCTCGACCTACGAGCAGATCGCCACGTTCATGGGCAAGGACGTCATCTCGGCCTTCGTGGTCACCGGCTTCCAGCCCGGACGGTCGATTTCCATCGAGACGACCGCATCGACCTTCCCGATCCAGGTGACGCGGGCGGTTCGGCCGAACGGGGAGGGCGGCAGCCTCGTGCGCGCCGTGATCGAAGGCCAACCCACCGGCCTCATGCGGCTGTTCGCACCCCTGTTGGACGTGATGGTGGCGCGCACCGTGCGCGCGGACTACGCGAACCTCAAGCGCATGATGGAGGCGGGCGAGGCGTAGCGGGCGGGTGGGGCTAGTGGGCTTGTTGTCTGGCAAGCGACCGGTCGCTGAGCCGATCGTCGATCGTAAGGGCGGCCGCGGATTGTAGAATCCGCTGCGGGTAGACCGGAGCCCTAACCGTCGTGCAGCAGGCGTGGCAGGTACAGCGAGCGGGGCGTCGCCGTCGGCATTGCGGTGGGCTGCACGGTCGCCGTCGCGGTGGCCGTTGCGGACGAAGGGCTCGGCGTCGGCTCCGGGTCCGGACCGCCCACGGTCTCCAGCGTCACGGCCAGCGCGATGACCTGGGTGACCTGGACGGCGTTGAAGTTGTTGTCGCTGACCAGGATCAGGAGGCGACGTCCGTCCGCCAGCTCCGGGCCGAAGGTCATGCCCTCCACGTTGTCCGGCCGGATGCCGAGCTCCCCAAGATCGGCGACGAGGCGCTTGACGAGCGCTCCCTCGAGCGCCGTCGGATCGCCCCCCTCACCCGGCGGGAGCGCGTCGAGAAGGGAAACGTCGCGTGCTCCGGCGGTGCTGGTCTCAAACAGGCGGATCGTGTTGCCGACGCCCACGGCAAAGGAGCGCTCGAGGGCGAGCAGGGTGCCCTGATCATCCAGCGCGATGAGCTCGGGCAGGCCGTTGTCGCCGAAGCCCTCCGGCGGGTTGGGGGCGACGGGGATGGGAGCGACAGGGTAGATCCACTCCGGACCGGGCAGGCGCGTGTCCAGATCGTACTGCGCGATACGCGCGGGGCTGCCGTCTTCGACGGTGGGCACGGGCCCGTCCTGCACGAGGGCCGCCTCGCTCGCGGTGTAGAGGGTGCCGCCACCCGGTGCGATCGTCAGGGACTCGAAGGCCAGGTTGTTGCGTACGCCCCGGCTGCCGTCCGTGGCCGGTTGGAAGTGCTCGCGCACAGGCAGAGAACCGGTCGCGCGGCCGTCGAGCCCGTGTTCGGTGATCGAGGGCGCCAGGCCCGCGCGCGCGTCGCCCTCGGAGCTGATCAGCAGCGTGCCGTCCGATCGAATTGCGATGCCCTCGGGATCGATGGCACCGCCTGCGTAGGCCTGGCCCTCTTCGTCGAGGAGCGTTGTTACGGCGCGGATCGTCACGTCGCCGGGTTCCAGAGCGCCGTCCGAGACGTCGATCTCCAGCGTGTAGAAGCGGGCAGGGTTGATCTGACTCCGGTCGTCGCATACCGCGTAGTAGGTGTGTTCATCGCCGCCTTCCGCCACGCCCGCCCACGTGATGCCCGACCAGCCACCGACCGTCGTGCCCTCGAAGCTCGTGCCGGTCGCAAACGTGACGACGCCGAGCGACTCGACGGCCGCGACGCGCACCGCGCCCGTACCCGTCTCTTGCGCGGGGACGGGGCGCGTCGCGACGGCCGCAGAGGCGGCGAGCACGGAGGCGGCGACGAGCGCGAAGCGCGACGCTTTGTGCCGGCCGGATGCCACGGGAAGCAGGAAGGGGCGGGGATTAGACGACATCAGGGGCTCCTGGCTGCGGCGGGCCGCTCCTTGTACCACTACCGGGCTTTGGAGGAGGGCGGCTACGCGTGAACTTCGCGCGATGTGACGGCGGCCGGCGCGACACCCGTGACGCGCGCGTGAGAACGACGCCAGCAGTGTAGACGAACGCCGGGACGAGCGGCCACACGACATCGCCCGGATGAACGGCGCAGATCGTCGGGCGGCGTAGCGTCGCGGCAGAGCACGTGAACGTCGATGGCGCAGCTCAGCGCAAGACAACGCGGCCCATCCGTACAATAAGGGCCACGCCCCTCCTCGCGCTTCAACGTATGCGAATCCCCACGGAGGTCACCTCATGTCCAAACTTCTACGTGCTCCTGCTCTCGCCGTCCTCATCGTCATCGCGATGCTGGCCGGCGCCTGTCGATCAACAGATGCACCACCGTCGGAGCCCACAGCGCCCGACTCGGTCGCCGAGGATGGGACGGGCGACGGGGATGCGCTCGCCGAAGACGCCGGCTCCGTGGACGAAGGCGGCGAGACGGCGGACGACTCGGGCGACGACGTTTCCGGCGAAGACAGCGCGGAGGACAGCGACGCCGGCGAAGGCGCGTTGACCTTCCTGGTGGACGCCGACGCCTCCGAGGCCTCGTACGCGGTTCGTGAGGAGTTCTTCGCAGGAGCGCTCGGCCAGTTGGGCATCCAACCCGGCGTCGTGGAGACGGTCGGCACGACGGGCGATGTCCAGGGCGAACTGGTCATCCTGCCCGAGGATCCCCCGCGGCTTGTCTCCGGGCGTGTCGTCGTCGGCGTCGGCCTGCTGTCGAGCGATCAAGAGCGGCGCGACAATCGGGTTGCGGAACGCTCCCTGCAGACGGAGCAATTTCCCGAAGCGGTCTTCGAGATCCGGGCGATGGAGGGCTTTCCCACCGGCTACCAGGGCGGCGAGACCGCAGCATTCCAACTGGTCGGTGATCTCACGGTGCGCGATGTGACACGGTCTGTGACCTTCGACGCGGAGGCCGTCTACGACGGCAACGGTATCGAAGCCAATGCCGAAGCCACCGTGCGCATGAGCGATTTCGGCATCCAACCGCCCTCCTTTGCCAACATGTTCGATGTGGCCGACGAGGTGAGCCTGCGCATTCGCATCGTGGCGCCGGTTGCGGAGAGCACGCAAGGCGCTGCGCCGAGCACGGGTGCGGGCGGTGCGGTCGCGGGCGACGGCGGTGGTAGCCTGGACGACGGCGAGAAGACAAGCGCGGTCGGTGGGCGTGCCGACGAACGCTCCGCGGTGCTCGCAGAAGCCGACGCAGCCGCGACCACCGCGGCGCTGGCCGCAAGTACCGGCTGCCCGGCGACCGCGCCGGACGGCATGGGGCCTTTCTACGTTCCGGACGCTCCAGAGCGCGATGAGGTCGGCGCGGGCTACACGTTGACCGGCGTCGTACGCGAGACTGGTTCTTGTGCGCCCATCTCGAGCGCCAAGATCGAGATGTGGATGGCGGGGCCCGACGGGGAATACGGCGATGCGTGGCGGGCAACGCTCTTCAGCGACGAGTCCGGCTTGTATCACTTCGCGAGCATCCCGCCCACACCGTACACGGGCCGTCCGCCGCACATCCATGTGCGGGTCACCGCGCCGGATTATCAAGAGCTGGTCACGCACCACTATCCCGCAGAAGGCAGCGCCGACGCGACGATGGACCTCGTGCTCATGCCCTGAGGCTCGGCCGGCAGCGATCACGTTCTCGATGCCGTCCAACGACACCGGCAACCTGCGAACGCGGCGGAGAACGGCATCCTCGGCGATGCGCCGACGTCCGACGTCCCCTCCCCGCGCCCTGCTGCGTCTTTCCTATTGATCACGTTGTTCGTTGGATCTCCCAAGGAACGTGGCTGATACTGGTCACGAGAGGGAGCGCAGCAACGTAATCAATGTCACATCCGGCTTGTGGCACGTGTAATGCTCGGGCTTCACGAAACGACTTAAGATCAACCTACCTTGGTTTTCTTGAGCAGCTTGGAGTTTGGACGGTTTTTGGTTGGGAGTACGGACGGTTTGAGTTTGGACGGGCGCGCCGTTGGGCGCGCGCGATATTTGGTTTCGTCGTCGGCGCTGGCAACGCGCGGCGGCGGCGGGATTGGACCTTGTTGGGGGGTGCAGCATGGCCGAGAAGCGTGAGCGCGTGGGCGGCCACGTCGGGCGGAAGCGCGCGGCGAAGGCCCTGGGATTCGAGCCGGAGGTCGGGGAGACCTTCGAAGCAGCCGGACTGCGGCTTCGAGTTCTCTCGCGGACCATCGGTCTCGAGGACGGCGACGATGGCGAGGAAGAGTGGTTCGACGTGTTTTTCGTCGCCACGGTCGAGCCCGTCGACGACATCGAGGCCACCGCGACGCAGCTTAGGGAAGTATTCGGCATCGAGGCTGAAGTAGCGGCCGACGATGACGATGAGGCCGGCGAGAACGCGGCGGGCGGCGAGGTCGAAGTCGACCTCGCGACCGCGGAAGCGTCGGCCGAAGGCGAAGCGGGGGCCGATGCCGCCGCCGACGCCGACGAGACGATACCGTTCCTCGATGAAGCCGTGATACGCGATATCGAGGACATCCTCGAAGCAGCCTAGTGTCTAGGGGTGGGTGATGCGGGCGGCCGCCGCGCGAGCGTCGGTCGCCCGCCTACCCACGATTCACGAGTCAGGCGCCCGGCCCATCCTCCGGCCGGGCGTCCGTGCGTCTGCAGACCAACTCGCCACGCCCGATCGGAACCACGAGCGTGTCGACCCGTGGGTCGCGCAGCGCGCGGTCGATCATCGGCCCGAGGTCGTCGGCATGGCTCAACGCGTTGTCGGCCACGAGCAGGCCGCCCGGCGCGAGCTGGGGCACGATGAGATCGTAGGCTTCCGCGTAGACTTCCTTTTCCGCATCGAGGAAGCAGAAGCCGATCGGATCGAGCCCGCCTCCGACACCCTCGTGCAGCAGTGCATCGCCCGCGACGAGCGTGACGACGTCGCTGACTTCGGCGGCCGCGAAGGTCTCGCGCGCCAGCGCGATCTTGTCCGGCAGCAGCTCGTAGGTGGTCAGCCGCCGCCGCGTCGCGCGGCAGGCCAGCGATAGCCAGAGCGCGGAATAGCCCGCGCTCGTCCCGATCTCGACCACGCGTCCGGGCGGCGCGGAGGCGGCGAGCAGCGCGAGGAAACGGCCGGTCTCCGGCGGCACCTGCCGCAGGCGCTCCATGCGCGGCGTACCGTCGCCGCGGTCGCGGCTGTCCGTGGCTTCCAGCACGTGCATGCGGGCCTGGATGGGCTCGGGAATCGAGTGGAACATGGCGGCGCTCCCTTGGTCGGCGCGTCGGGCAGGCTCAGCCGTCCATTGTGCCCTACAATCGCTGCTCCCATGCGTGCCATCGTCCGTGTCCTGGCCAGCGGCTCGTCCGCCAACGCCTGCTTCGTGCAGGTGGGCGATACGCGCCTATTGGTCGATGCCGGGCTGCCGATCAAGCGCCTGACCGCCGCGTTGGCCGCGCTCGACTGCACGCCGCGTGCGCTCGACGGCGTCCTGTTGACCCACGAGCACTCCGATCACATCAAGGGTTTGGCCGACCTGCGGGCGGCGGCCCCCGATGTTCCCATCCACGCATCGGTGGGCACCACCGCGGGCATCACGCGTCTATTCGGGCCGATCGTGGACGCGCCGCCCATCGTCCACGGCGAGGCAATCCAGATCGGCATGGCTCACGTATTGGCCTTCCGCGTCGAGCACGACGCCCGTGAGCCCGTCGGCTATCGGATCGGAGCGGGAGCTTTCGCGGTGGGCATCGCAACGGACCTCGGCGACGACACGCCGGTCGTGCGCCGCGCCCTGGCCGATTGCAGCGCCCTGGTGCTGGAAGCCAACCACGACGAGGACCTGCTCGCCCGCGGCCCCTATCCCGGTTTCCTGAAGCGGAGAGTGGCATCCCGCCACGGGCATCTCTCCAACCGCCAGGCGGCAACACTCATTGCGGCGGTTGCCGGTCCGCGCCTCGAGCACGTCGTCCTGTGCCACCTCAGCGAGGCCAACAACAGCCCCGAGCGCGCCGAGGCCGCCGTGCGCCTTGCGCTCCTGCGGCGCCACGCCGGCGTGCGCGTCGTCGCGGCCGAGCGGCATAAGCCCGGCACGCTGATGCTTTTCGATGTCCCCGCGGGCATCCCTCCCACCATCGAGCTGGAACCGGGTGCAGGCATGCGCCAGGCGCGGCTATTCTAGGAACGGTGTTCTTGGCGCAGGTTCGCACGCTCTATCCCCTCGACGCACTACCCGCGGGAGGCTGAACGATGTCCGCTCCACGATCCATGGAACAAGCCGTAAAAGAGGAGACGATCCTTGAAAAGACCGGACGCCCGTGGCCCGAGTGGCTGGGGGTGCTCGATACGTTCGACGTCGCCGAGCACGGTCATACGGCCGCGGCCAAACACCTGCGTGACGCGCACGGTGTCGGCGCATGGTGGTCGCAGACGCTTACGGTGCGCTACGAGCAGGAGCGCGGCCTGCGTGACATCGGCCAGATGAAAGACGGCTACGAGTTCTCGGTCAGCCGTACGATCGACGCAACGCCGGAGGCGGCCTTCGCCGCCCTCACCACGGCCGATGGGTGGAACGGATGGTTCACGTCCGATGCGGATGTCGATGCACGTGTCGATGGCCGGTACAAGACGGCGGACGGCGACGCGGGCACCTTCCTCGCGCTCGATGCGCCCCGCCGCGTCCGGATGACGTGGGAGCACGCGAAGCATCCGTCCGGCTCCGTCGTGGAGTTCGGCATTGCGCCCAAGGACGATGGGCGGGTCGTGGTGCGCGTCACGCACAGCAAGCTGCCGGACGCGGCATCGCGCGACGACCTGCGTGGCGGATGGAAATGGGCGATGGGCTCCCTGCGTAGCTACCTCGAGACCGGAACGGGCAGCGCCCAGAAATCCGGCGCGGGCGCCCCAATTTCGTGAAGCGCCTCACGCTCGTCGCGTTGCTCTTGCTCGTCGCGCCGGCCGTCGCGGACACCGCGCGCCGCACGAGCGCCGAGCGCGATGCGTGGCGCGACGAGCTGCACGTGCTGGCGCCCGAGGAGATCGGCCGCCGGATGGCCGACGGCGAGCGCGTCCTGTGGGTCGACGTGCGCGAACCGCAGGAGTACGCGGAGTTCCACGTGCCGGGCGCGATGTCCGTCCCGCTGCGCAACGTGAACGACCTGGACGCGGCCGATTTCGCGGACGCCGATCTGGTCATCCCGTACTGCCTCAAGGACTTCCGCGGTTACGAGGGCGCGCGCAAGCTCAAGGCCCTCGGCGTGCCCAACGTCGGCCTGGCGGAAGGCTTCGGCATCAACAGCTGGAAGCGCGCGGAGCTGCCCGTTGCGGGCGTCCACCCGGACATGACGGACGCCGAGGCGCTCGAAGCGCTCGCCCGCGTGCTGGATGCCGCCGCGGTGGCCGGGGAGGCGCAACCGGTGGTCGAGCCGTGATCGAGGCTACGAGCCGTCGGGCCTTGGATTCCTGTTGGCGAGCGACAAAACCATTCGGCGACCGACCTGAGCGGCGCTGGGTTCGGCGTCCCGCCGTCGGTTCGCATAGCCTCGGCACTCGCTCCGTGACCTCCCGAGCGCTGAGACGAGGATCGATGGTCGCCCCCGGTGGGCCGACGCGGTGATGCCGCCCTCGCCCCATACGCCCCAAGCGCCTCGTACCGTCGTGACGCGATGACGGCCCCCGCGCGCCCGCTCGATCCGCCCGGCGTGCCGTACGCTCTTCGCCGGCGGCTCGCGCTGGCGGGCGCGCTCTTCCTCGTCGCCCTGCCGCTCGGCGTGTTCTGGGCGGAGGTCGGCGGCCTGTCGCACTACTTCAGCGCGCAGTATCCGCCCGGCCAAGGCGCCTACATCATGATGCGCGCGGCGGGTCACCTCGCGTTCGTCTTGCTCTTCCTTCAGCTCGTGCTGGGCTCGAACGTCCGTGCCATCGCACGCTGGGTCGGCCGCCCCTCCCTCCTGCGCCTCCACCGCGCGCTCGGCGGCACTACGCTGGCGGTGGCCCTGCTCCACCCGATCCTCTTCCTCTGGGCGCGCACCCTGCGCTCCGGCCTGTTCGAGCCGCTGAAGGTGATCCTCCCACCGCCGGGCGACTACTACCACAACCGGCTCCTGCTCGGCGCGGTGTGCCTCTATCTGCTCATGGCGGCCATCGCGGCGGCCATCTACGGCCCGCGGCTGCTGCCCCGCGTCTGGCGCCGCGTCCACCTTCTCAACTACGCGGCCTTCTTCGGTCTGTGGCTGCACGCGTTCTCGATCGGTTCGGAGACCCGCCATCCCGTGCTCGTCGTGTTGTACGGCGCGATGGTCGTGCTCGTGATCGCGTTCGGTCTCCGACGATTACTAGGAGCCATTCGATGACTGCGCAGAAGATCAAGACCTTCCTCTGGTTCGACAACAACGCCGAAGAAGCCGTGGCGCACTACGTCGCGGCCTTCGAGGACAGCGAGGTGCTCCACGTCGCCCGCTACGGGGATGCCGGCCCGGCCACGCCCGGCTCCGTCATGACGATCGCCTTTCGCCTGGCCGGCCAGGAGTACGTCGCCCTCAACGGCGGCCCGCAGTTTCCCTTCACCGAGGCCATCTCGCTCCAGGTGAACTGCGACGACCAGGCCGAGGTCGATCGGCTGTGGGCGCACCTGACGGCGGACGGGGGCGAGGCGAGCATGTGCGGCTGGCTCAAGGATCGCTTCGGCCTTTCGTGGCAGATCGTGCCCCAGACGCTCTTCGACGTGCTCGGCGGTGACGATCCCGCCGGCGTCCAGCGCGC
>JAJCYU010000194.1 GCA_029262755.1 Anaerolineae bacterium | reverse complement strand
CCAGTACGAGACAGGTGGCTACATCGCGTTGCGCGGAGCGGATCACGTTGAACACGGTCTTTGGGCTCATGTCGTCGAATCCTGGTGGTCGGTCGCGCCCGACGCACGCGCGACGGGTCGGACGAGAAAAAGAGATTGCGTTGGACGTTGAAGCCCGGCCGTGATGCACCCTACTGGGTCTGAATCACCAGCTGTGGTCGATTCGTTGGGGCTTCCTTGGAGTTGTGGCGCACACGCGTCGTATCGTTGCCCGCTAAGACAAACGTGACGAGCCCGTTCCCCGTGATTGCGGACGTTGCATCGAGCTCCACCCAAGAATAGGACGAGATCGCACCCGAAGAGGCAATGCTTCCGCCAAAGCTCGGCGCATTGTTGTACGTGATCGTCATCTCACCCCACGTCGTGTCTGCCGACTCGTGTAGGGCGATGCCGGCTGTTGCGGAGTCGAGCGCAAAGACACGCAAGGTAGCCGAATGCACGGTTCCGGTGATGCCCGTCACATCGAAGCGAATGTACGTATTGTCGATTGGGCTGCCGTCGGTACGCAGGCTCGCCGAGCCGCCGAGGTTTGTGGTTGGCGCGAACTCGTGCACGAAGCTGTCGGCATCCACGCTGAAGGACGATTCTACGAGACCCGTGGGCGTCGCGGCTAGCGTCGGAGATGGCAGGGACGTCGCGGTTGGCGTGGCGGTAGACGCCGGAGTTGCCATAGCCGTCGCCGTGGCGCCACCGCCGCCGCCGCTCGTTTCGACCACGAGGCGCGGGCGATTGGTCGGCGCTTCCTTTGCGTTGTAGCGAACGCGCGTGTTGTCATCGCCGGTGAGGACCAGGGTGACGAGGCCGTTGCCGGTAATGGCCGACGTTACGTCGATCTCGACCCAGCTGTAGGCGGAGATTGCTCCAGACGAAGCAAGGCTACCGCCGAAGCTAGGTGCGTTGTTATAGGTGATGGTCATCTCGCCCCACGTGGTGTCGGACGACTCGTGGGCCGAAACGCCGCCGGTGGCCGCGTCTAGGGCGAATACGCGAACCTTGGCGGACTGCACCGAGCCGGAAAGCCCCGTCACGTCGAAACGAATGTACGTGTTGTCGATAGGGCTGCCGTCCGTGCGCAGGCTGGCGGAGCCGCCGAGGTTCGTAGTCGGTGCGAACTCGTGCACGAAGCTGTCCGCGTCCACGTTGAACGTGTGCTCCACCAAGCCGGTCGCGGTCGGCGTCGCCGTCGCCACGGGCGAGGTCGCTGTGAAAGTCGAGGTCGGTGCTGGGGTCAGGGTTGACGTGGCTGTACCGCCGCCTCCGCCGCCAGTCTCCACGACGAGCTGCGGGCGGTTCGTCGGCGCCTCCTTCGCGTTGTAGCGAACTCGCGTATTGTCGTCGCCCGTGACCACGAGCGTGACTAGGCCGTTGCCCGTGATAACCGCCGTTACGTCGAGCTCGACCCACGTGTACGACGACACGGCCCCCGACGTGGCAAGGCTTCCGCCGAAGCTCGGCGCGTTGTTGTACGTGATGGTCATCTCGCCCCACGTCGTGTCAGCCGATTCGTGAACCGACACGCCGCCGGTGGCCGAGTCGAGGGCGAACACACGCAACTTTGCGGATTGCACGGCGCCCGTGATGCCTGTCACATCGAATCGGATATACGTGTTGTCGATCGGGCTGCCGTCCGTGCGCAGGCTCGCGGAGCCGCCGAGGTTCGTGGTCGGTGCGAACTCATGCACGAAGCTATCTGCGTCCACGCTGAAGGTATGCTGCACCAAGCCGGTTGCCGTCGCCACCGGTGTTACGGTTGGCGTCGGGGTGTTGGTCGCGGTGGCCGTGGGTGGCGGGATCGAGGTGTTCGTCGCCGAGGGTGCGGGCGTCGCCGTGTTCGTCGCCGTCGGCACCGGTGTCGAGGTGCTCGTAGCCGTCGCGGTCGACGTCGGCGTCTCGGTCGGCGTCGCCGACGGTCCGGGCGTCAGCGTTGCCGTGGGCGCGCCGCCCGGAGTCGGCGTCGCGGTATTCGTGGGCACGGCGCTCGGCGTTGGGGTGCGTGTGATCGTGGGCGGCACCTCGAGCGCGCTATGCGTGGCGCGGTGGGTCATCGGATCGCCTGCGGCGTCACTTAGATTGCGCACGATCAGCGTCAGCGGGCTCGTTCCGCCGAAGACGTTGTCGGCGCGGTAGCGCACCTCGGCCAGCCGCGTCGTGCCACCCACGCCTGCGCCGGAGAGCACGTTGAAGCGCACGCGGCCCGCGGCGTAGTCGACGTTGCAGAAGCCGCCCTCGAAGCCGTTCGCGCCGCCGATATCGTCGTTGATGGTGCAGGTCAGCGCGTCGATCAGGTCCGGGTCGAAGGCCAGCTCAAAGGTGCCGGCGCCGATGCCGGCCGGGGCGAGGCCGTTGTCGACGACCGCGGTGATGGGCACCGTCACCTCGGCGCCATTGGTCACCGTGTACGAGCCCCCGACCGTCAGCTCGGCCTGCACGACGGTACCGATACCGCCGGTGATCGCGACGCTGCCCGCCACGACTTGGTAGGGCAGCGGCGCGCCGGCGGGACTGTCGAAGGTCGAGGCCGTGATCGAGAGTGGGCTCGTCGCGCCCACCGCGGCCGTGTCCGCTGCGCGGAACGTGGCCGTCACGAGCGTCGCATCGCCCGAGAAGCCGGCCACGCTCACCGCATTCACACGCGCCTCGTTGGCCGCCACGAAGGCGTTGCAGAAGCGACCGTCGAAGGCTCCGTCGCCCGGCACGCAGCGCACCGGAACGATCACTTCGGGGTCCCAGCGCAAGCGCACGGTCGCGGCGCCGAGTCCGGCCGCGCCCTCGACCCGCACGGGCACATCGACCCGCCCGCCCTGCGCGATCTCGAAGGCGCTGCCGCCGCCCGATGTCCCGATGCGCAGCGTCGCCGCCGTGCCGAGGCTGCCGCCGGCGATCGTCGCGCTGCCGTCACGGGTCCGGTACGGCTGCCCGGTGCCCTGGGCATCCGCGTAATTGGTGACGCGGACGGACAGCGCGCTCACGGCACCCGGCTGGGCGCCGGGCAACGGGGTGAAGGACATGTCGAACCAGCGCGTGTCGCCGTCGATGCCGTCGTTGGGCGGGATCGCCGCTCGGGGCCGGGGGGGGGGCGGGGGGCGGGCGGCGCGGCGGTGGGGCGGCGGGGGGGCGGGGCGG
>JAJCYU010000193.1 GCA_029262755.1 Anaerolineae bacterium | reverse complement strand
TACGGGATGGGCTCGGTGCTTACCTGGATGGTCCAGTTGCGGAGCTCGCCGTTGTCGCCGGGGAGGTTGTCGGTGATGCGGAGGGTCCAGTCGTCGCCGGGGTACTCGCCGTCGAAGACGTTGAGGCCGCCGAAGGTGGTGAACATGTCGCCGATGGGCGGGCACACCGAGCCGATGGGGCGTGTGGCGTCGTCGTCGAGTTCGGTGACCAGGGTGCCGGAGCCGGCGCAGATGCCTGACAGGAGCTGGGAGTCGGTCTGGGCGGGGCCGCCTGCGTTGGTCTCGAAGGCGTGGCGCAACTCGACCGTGAGGTCGCCGATGTCGGTGTGGACCACCGCGAGTTGGACGTCGACGTCCGTGATCTGGCAGGTCTCGTTGAGTCGGCCGAGGCCCTGGGTGAGGTTGATGGTGTGCTCGGTGGTGGTGTTGTCGATGATGGGCAGTCTCAGGTCACCCGAGGGGAACTCGATGATGCGCGGGCAGTCGTTGGGCCGGTCGGCCGGGGTGAGGCCGGGGCAGTTGGGGGCTTCGAGGCCCATGAACATGAAGGACTCGTGTACCGGGAAGGCCAGGGAGCCGGAGGCTTCGTCGCCGGGGAGGTCCTCGGCGAGGAGCGCGGCGCCGTTGCGCTCGATGGTGACACCGCCGAGGCCGACGACGTGGCGGAGGAAGTCGCCGTCCGCGTCGAAGACGGGGTGGTGCCAGTAGGTGGCGGAGACGATGGCCGAGCCCTTGAAGCCGTTGTTGATGTAGCCCCAGGTCTGGAGGTCGATGTACTCAACCTGCTTTTCGTTGAGCTTCTGGCAGACGTAGTCGAGCAGGCCGTTCGCGTCGTAGATGTAGATGGCGAAGTCGGTGAAGCCCGGGACCGGGATGAAGTTGGTGATGGCGACCTCGGAGGTGATGCCGGTGGCGTTGAGGTCCTTGTTGAGGCTGGGGATGGCCAGGACGGAAGTGCCGGAGACGGTACCGCCGCCGTCGTTGCCGATCTGCCAGTCGTAGGCGTCGTATTCCTGGAGGAGGTTGTAGGCGATGGCCTCGTTGGTGGAGAGACGCTGGATGTCGGGGTACTTCACGAGCTGGACGACGCCGGAGATGGGAGGCGCCTCGACGAGGGGGCTACCGGGGGTGGTCCATTCCTGGCTCTCGACACGGAGGCTGCCGACCCAGTTGCCGGGCAGATCCGCGATGGCGGGCAGGTAGAAGGACTGCGAGCCGCGGGGGCAGACCCAGTCGACCAGGGTGGTGATGATGTCGCCGGAGCGGTCGAGGAAGTAGACCTTGACCTTGGCGTTGACGGTGGAGGAGAGGTTCTGTACGACGACACCGGAGTCCCAGCCCTGGTACTCGGAGTAGACGAGGGGACCGAAGGCCACCTGGGAACCGGGGTTGTAGGTGTACTCGCCGTCGAAAGCGTAGCGCAGGAAGCCGTAGGCGCCGGTGTAGGTCATCAACAGGCCGGGTGCGACGTGGTCGATGGTGACGGCCATGGGCTGGGAGGTGCGCAGCCATGCGGAGCCGACCCAACCGGGCCCGACACACTCGCTGGCGGACCACTGGTAGGTCTCACCCATGGCGAGGGTGAAGACCTCGCAGATGGAGGCGCGCAGGCAGGTGTCCTGCTGCTGGAACCAGATCTCGACGGTGGAGCACTCGAGGCCGACGTTCTGGATGTACATGACGGATTCGAAGCCGGCGGCCGAGGCGTAGAGCAGGGGCACGAAGTGGGTGAAGCCGCCGAAGAGGGGATCGTAGACACCGAGACGGCGGCCGGAGATCGCGTTGTACTTGGAGGTGATGACGCCGGGCGAATCGGGCGAAGCGCAGCGTCGTAGGACCTCGACGGCGATGGGACCGCCGTAGGCGAGGTCGAGCGGGATGCCCGCGAAGGTGCCGGCGGTGTCGTAGGCGAGCTTGAAGCGACGGAAGTCGTCGGCGTCACCGACGAGGCCGAAGAAGGCGTTCTCACAGAAGTACTCGGAGACGATGTCGTCGAAGCCGAGGACGTCCTCGAGGCCGATGTCGGAGAGGGTCTTGGTGGTGAAGTTGAAGATCTGGGCGGACTTGGCGCCGGTGGGGATCTGGGCGCCGAGGAAGTTCCAGGCGGAGCCGGGCTTGAGGATACCGGAGCACTCGATCTTGAGCGGGCCGGCGGCCTGCGGAGCGCAGAAGCCAGGCGCGCCGAAGGCGACGAGGCTCATGGCCGAGAAGTCGGCGCCGATGTTCTGCGCCTCGACCCAGGAGTCACAGATCTCGTCCTGACCGAGGTAGTTGAGAACCGGGATGAAGGCCTGTGCGCTGGCGCCCTCGGGACTCGCGATGGCCGGCTTGGCCGGCGAGGACGGTGCGGGAACCGGCGACTGCGCGTAGGCGACGGAGACGTGGGCAACGAGTGCGACGGCGAGCAGCAAGGCCGAGAGGGCCATGCGTGCGGGCATCGCGACGAAACGTCGCAGCGGGTGGACTTGGGTGGACAGGGTGCTGGTGGACAGCGTGTTGGTGAACAAGCCGTTCATGAGGTGCCGACCTCCTTGAAGGGTACTGCGGGGTTGAAACCGGTGAATGGGCGCTCGGGCCCGATCTGGACGTGGGGTATGAGAGGAGCGAGCGGCGCTAGGCGGCGCCTGCGCGTTCGCGGGCGATTTCGATTCGTGACGCGGAGCGCTCGATGAGCGCTGTCGGGAGGTTGGTGGAGTCGAAATACGTCGTGCGGCCCGTCTGGACGTTTTGGATCGCGCCGCGAAGGACGCGGTCGCCGCCGTCGGGCTCGGCCCACATGCGGATCATGAAGCTCTCGTGCCAGCTGCGCTTTGTGGACATGACTGCCTCCCTGAAAGGACCGGGTACGAAATCGAAAAGGAATGGAAAACGACGTGCTAGTTGCCCTCGAACATGAGTCTCGCTCCTGGCGCTGCAGTCGCGGATCGACCGGCGAATGCGCCACTGGGGCGGAGAGTACGGAGTGCCCGTCAAGGGCTCGCGAGCCGAACGTCAGGCGAACGTCAAAGCGCTCGATCCAGGAGATCGAGCGCGTGAAACCCAAGTCCGCGTCAGGGTGTCAGCGAAGACAGGTTGGGGTGTTGATAGGGGTGCTTGAGGCGGTCGCACCGCACGGGCCGCATGCGCCGAATCGGTGCATGAGTCCACAATTCGCCGGGCCTCGCCGACGCTCCCCAAGAGCACACGCAGGCTGGGCCCGACACGGAGGAACGAAACCGATGCGCCGATTCCGATCTTTGATTGCTGCCACCATGGCCGTTGCCGTGCTTGGCATTTCGTTGGTTGTGCTTGGTGTGGCGAATGTCTCAGCCGCGCCGGCCGAAGCGCCCGCCGCACAGGGTCGCGGTGAGTCGTCCTGTGTTGCGGTCAACCGCAAGGACGCCTCGCCCAAGGTCATCCTGTTGGGCGAGACGGTCGATATCACCCTTACCGTTACGGCGCTGTGCGCGGGCGAGCAGTTCCCGCTGCACATCGTGCTCGTGCTCGACGGATCCGGCTCGATGGCCGGTGAGCCGAACCGCGAAATGAAGAAAGCGGCGCGTCAGCTCGTACAGCGCCTGAACATGAAGGACAACCCGGCCACGCAGGTCGGCGTCGTCATGTTCAACTCGGCCGCGAAGATCCTCTGCCAGCTGACCAACCGCTCCGGTACGGCCAGCGGCTGTGTCGGACGCGTCGGCGCGGCGGGTGGAACGAATATCGGCGAGGGCATCAACGCTGGGCTGCGCGTATTGCAGAAGGGCCGCCAGGGAATCGGCGATCCGGACGCGATCCGCGAGGTCATGGTGGTGTTGTCCGACGGTGAGGACAACCAGGGCTGCGGCAATGTGCAGGCCGCTGCAGGCAAGGTCAAGGCGCAGGGCATCCTGCTGATCACCGTCTGTGTAGGCACCAGTTGCGACGCGCAGTGCATGCGCCAGGTCGCGACGAGCCCGCGCTACTTCTTCGAGGCGCGTTCGGCCAGCCAGCTGGCCAACGTCTTCGAGCAGATCCGCCGCCAGATTCAGAGCATCTTGCTCAAGAGCCTGAAGGTGGTCGACAACCTCCCGCCGAATATGGTGCTCGTGGAAGGCAGTGCGGAGCCCGCACCCAACTCGACGGGTCCGAACAACGACCAGCTTGAGTGGCGGACCTCGTTCGTGCCGCGCGAGGGCGTGACCTTCAGCTTCAAGGTGAAGCCGCAGGAGGTCGGGCACTGGCCGACGAATAACGGTGCGTGGGGCGAGTTCACCGACAACAAGAGCCGGAAGGGCACGTTCGACTTCCGCGATCCCTACATCCTCGTGCTGAACCCGCGGCCGCTCTCGACCTCGACGGTGCCGCCGCCTCCGCCGACCCCGACCAACACACCGACGGTCGGCCCGACGGTGACCCCGACGAACACCCCGACCAACACCCCGACGCCGACGCCGGGCCCGATCTACCTGCCGATCACGGTCAAGGAAGCATGCTCGATCGATGAGAAGCTGGTGGACGTGGTCTTCGTGATCGACATGTCGACCTCGATGGACCGTGTGTCAGACGACGGAATCGCCAAGAAGGTGGCGGTGGTGGACGCGGCGAAGGCCTTTGTGGATCGCCTGGACTTCACGCCGAACTTCAAGGGTCAGCACGACCAGGCCGGCGTGGTGTGGTTCAACGACGACGCGGGCATCGCGCAGTCGCTGACCAACGCGAAGGACGACGTGATCGGCGCGCTCGACACCATCACGCAGTACCAGCAGGAGGGCACGCGCCTCGACAAGGCCTTCCAGATGGGTGCGACGGCGCTGGATCCGGCGGTGCGCAAGGTAGGCAACACGGCGGTGATGATCATGCTGACCGACGGCCTGCCCAACCGCGTTCCGTTCCATCCGGACACCAACCGACCGGAAGAGACGGTCATCGATGCGGCAAAGGCCGCGGCGGCGACCGACATCCGGATCTTCACGGTGGGCTTCGGCAAGACGCAGGATCAGTCCGACGACATCATCGACTGGGTCTACCCGTGGCTGTTGGCGGAGTGCGCGACGGCCGACGGCGGTACGTTCATCACGCCGCGGGCGGACGAGCTGGCCGACATCTACGGTGAGATCGCGGACGTGTTCCAGTGTCCGAAGGGACGCCACGATTGGGGCAGCGACTGGCCCCCGGTGCGCGGACGTACCGCGCCGTAGCCAGAGCCATGGTGTGAGCCCCACGCCGGATGGTTGACGCGCGCGGGGGCTGAGTAGCACCAGGGACGAACAGGGGACCGGAGGCCATGCGCCTCCGGTCCCCTGCCTTTGTAGGGCCAACGGGCCCGACTATCCTTGCCTTCCGGCGCACGGGCGCCGCAATGGGCAGTCCAGCCGGCCTCGGGATTAATCTGCCGAGCAGCCCATCCGTACACGTACGCGGAGTCAAAGCCATGCCGCTGTTCAAGGTCGAGGTGCGGGAAAAACAGTTGGACGCCGTCGATACGCCGGCCGCGCGTTCGTCGCGCCCGGCACCGCGACGTAGCGCCGAATCACGCCGCGACAGCGGACTGCTAGCGATAATTGCCGGAGCCTTCAGCGCGCTGCTGATCTTGGCGGGCTTGGCCTCATGGTTGGTCAGCCGCTACGGCGCACCGGTGCCGTCCGCAGCGGATCCCAACGCTCCATCGGTTCCGGCGGTGGTCGATGTCGGCAACGTAGCCGAGCTGGCCGGCAACGCGCCGCCGGCCGACGCCTATCTGACCGCCGCCCAGCTGCCACCGATCAATCCGGACTTCCCCCGAGACGCCACGATCGCTTCGGTGGGCGTGCGCGCGTTCTCGATGGCCCAACTCGAGGAAGCGGCGCGGCTATCGCGCGCGATGGGCCTGCTCGCGGGTGACCCTGTTCCGTCGTATGACGACGGGCCCGGCATGGCCCTGTTCCAAGTCAACCTTCTCCGGCGCCAAGTCGACGTCATGTTGATGGAGCAGGCTGCGGAAGCGGCCGGCACGGCCGCTGAGATGCCCGTGATCCCAAACGAAGAGTTGCTCGCCGATTTCTTGGGAAAGGTCGGCGCTGATCGCCGTCAGCTCGACGATATGCTCGCCGCCAACGGAGTTGGGATCGCGCACCTGATGGACTTCCTGCGGCGCACCCAGCTGCTCGATTTCTTCGTGCAGTCGGAGCTCATGGATGGTCGGCCGCAGGAGGAGCGTGACCAGGTGGTGCGCGAGTGGATCGACAACCAATGGGCGACGAGCTCGATCCGCATCCAATTCTACGACCCGGATTCGCTACCGGGCGCAGCTCCGTGAGCGACGTCGCGCAGCCCGACGAGGGCGTGGCCGACGAGGGCGTGGCCGACGGCAGGCGGCACGTGGCCGAGCCGGCCGACACAGCCGACGTCGGACCTGTGTCCGACACCGAGGCGGCTCCGGCCGATGCGTCCTCCTCCGCCCCAAGCCCGCAGCGTGGTCCCACGCTGCGCGCGGCGCTCGCCTCCGCGATCCTCGTGGTCGCGCTGGCCTTGGGCGGCGGATACCTGCTCGGCCGCGGCGCCGACGGTTCGGCGGCGGGTCTCGACCGGTTGGGCTCGTCGCAATCGGAAGGCGTGAAGAACGATTCTACGAACGCGGCAGCACCGGAGGACGCCAAAGCCGCGACGGCCGCCGCGGTCGTGGCGCGCGCGACGGCCGGCGCGGCCAACGGGACGCGAACCGACAGCGGCGGGCTCTCGACGGGCTTGGTGCGACGAGACGCGGCGAGCCTCGGCGAGCCTGCACCCGACTTCCGGTTGCGCTCACTGGACGACGAGCAGCCGGTTGCGCTCTCCGACTTCCTCGGCCAGCCGGTCGTGGTGAATTTCTGGGCAACCTGGTGTGTGCCCTGTCGCGTTGAGATGCCCTTTCTGCAGGCGATCGCCGACCGGCACGCGGCCGACGGGCTCGTCGTGTTGGCCGTGGACGTGCAAGAATCCTACGACGAAGTGCTGCCGTGGGTCGTCGAAATGGGGATGACGATGCCGGTATTGCTCGACGAGATGGGAGACACGGCCGACATCTACCGAATCAAGACATTCCCCACGACATACTTTATCGGGGCGGACGGGCGAGTGGCCTCCATCAAGCGCGGCGCCTATCGTGAAGCCTCGGAGTTGGATAGCACGGTCGATCGGCTGTTGGCCGATGCGGCGGCGGCTCGGTAGTTGATGAAACGCACCCGGTCGCTTTGAAGTATTCGAGGGAGCCGGAAAGTACATCGCGAGGGGATGGATGGGGCCCGGTGGCCTCCCCGGTCTTCAAAATCGGTGATTGATGACTGCGTGGCCCTGCTACTGTTGCGGCTGAATCGAAGAATCGCGAGGGGATGGATGGGGCCCGGTGGCCTCCCCGGTCTTCAAAATCGGTGAGCGGTGGCGTTAGCCGGCGCTGGTGGGTTCGACTCCCATGCATCCCCGCCTAGATCGCACGAAGGGGCCGTGAACCCGCGGCCCCTTCGTGCGTTTGTGCAACGGGGTCCTTCGCCCGAAGCGTTCCCCGGCACCTCACGTAGGATTGGCGCTCCTGAGGGAGGCATGTAGGGTTGCCGTTCTCGCGCTCCCCCCATTGGATATTGGCCTTGACCCACGCTGAATTCGTCCTCGACCGGCCCTACCGTACCAACCGCGCAAGCGCCGGTCGCTGGGTCCTGTCTCATGTGCTGCGCCAAGGCTGGCTGATCCCCGTTGTCCTGCTCGGTGCCGCGGGCAATGCGGCGTTGGCAGGGATGGTGCCCGTGTTGGTCGGGCGGGCCTTCGATACCGTAGGAGAGGGCGTCGCCGCGAACGGAATCGTGGATTTGGGCGCCGTGGCGGACATCGCGTGGCTGATCTTTTGGTCGCAGTTGGTGCGCGCTGGACTGCAGTTGGCCCGCAACGCCGGCAGCGAGGTCTTCGGCCAGCGTATGGAGCGCGACGTACGCGACGAGCTCTACGGCAGCCTGCTCGGAAAATCGATGACCTTTCACGGTCGCCAGCCGGTGGGAGACACGATGGCGCGCGCCACCAACGACGTGCGCGAGCTGAACTTGATGTTCAACCCCGGCCTCAACCTCGTCATCGGTTCGGCCTTTTTTCTCGTCGCCCCGGTTTTCTTCTCCTGGCGCATCGATCCGCGTCTGGTCGTCGTGCCGCTCAGTTTCATCGTCGCCTACGGCTTCGCGCTGCGGCACTACCTGCAGAGCCTCGCGCCCGTGACGCGCGCGGTGCGTGGCTCCTTCGGCGAACTCAACGCGCACCTCGCCGAGGCGATCGAAGGCGTCGAGGTGGTCAAGAGCGCCGCCCAGGAGGATCGCGAGACGGAGCGCTTCGCCGTCCGTGCCGCGGCGTACCGCGATGCCTACAAGGAGCAAGGCGAGCGCGAGGCGCGCTTCCTGCCATTGCTGCTCCTCGGGCTCGCCTCGAGCGCAGGATTCGCCCATGCGAGCTGGCTCTATGCCGCGCCGGGAAGCGCGTTGGAGGTCGGCGATGTCGTCGCGTACATGGGCCTGCTCGGGCTCTTCGGATTCCCGACCTTCGTTTCGCTCTTCTCCTACGCGCAGGTCTCGCTCGGCATGGCCAGCGCCCGCAGGATCTTGGAGCTGGTGAACCGCGAGACGGCCCTCGATGAGAATCGGGGCGGATATGCGGCTCCCATGAACGGGGAGCTTCGCTTCGAGAACCTGCGCTTCGGCTATCGGCCCGATCAGCCGATCCTGCGTGACGTGAGCGTCTCGGTGGCGGCCGGGCAGACGGTGGCGATCGTCGGGCAGACCGGCAGCGGCAAGACCACGCTCACGCGGCTGATCAACCGAACCTATGACGTTGACGATGGCGCCGTGCTGGTGGACGGTGTGGATGTGCGCGCGTGGGATCTCGCCAGCCTTCGCCGGCAGATCGCGGTGATCGAGCAGGACCCCTTCCTCTTCTCGCGCTCCATTGCGGACAACATCGCCTTCGGGCGCAGCGACGCGACCCCGGCCGAGATCGAGACCGCGGCGCGCGAGGCGCAGGCGCATGAGTTTATCGCCGCGCTGCCGGAGGGCTATGAGACCGTAATCGGAGAGCGCGGCGTGACGCTCTCCGGCGGCCAGCGGCAGCGCCTCGCGATCGCGCGTGCGCTGTTATCGGAGCCACGGATCTTGATCTTGGACGACTCCACGAGCGCGATCGACAGCGCCACGGAAGACCGCATCCAGCGCGCGATCGGACGCGCGGCGGCGGGACGCACGACGATCCTCATCACCCACCGGCTCTCGCAGATCCGCTGGGCCGACCTCGTTGTCGTCCTTCGGGGCGGCACCGTCGAGGCAAGCGGTACACACGACGAGTTGCTGGCAACATGCAAGGCCTACCGTCGGCTCTTCGCCCACTGGGGAGGCGCTTCCGGCGATGGTGCCGCATGATTTTCAACAACCTGGACGTCGAGTCCTACGACCGGCAGTACCGGGACCGTGACCTGTTGCGCCGCGTCGGACGCTACGTCGCGCCGTACCGCGGCCGGGTCGCGCTCATCGTGGGCAGCGTTGCGACGGTGTCTGCTCTCCTGGCCGGCGTTCCCCTCATGCTCGCGGCAGGAATTGGGCGTCTCGAGGCGCTGCGCCTGGCGCCCCCGGTCACGGGCGGGCTTCCACGGCTTCCGTGGTTGCTTCTCGCGGGCCTCTTCACCGCATGGATCCTGGTTTGGATCGGCAACTTCCTTCGCCGTAGGGCGACCTCGCGCCTCATCGGGGACGTGATCTACGCGCTGCGGCGAGATGCCTTCAAGTCGGCCGTCGGCCACGATATGGCCTTCTACGACCGTATCGCGCGCGGCCGCGTCATCAGCCGCATCACGACGGATACGAACGACTTTGGCCAGTCGATAACGTTGGTGGCCGATCTCGTGGCCCAGGTCGTCGAGGTCGCGATCATCACCGCCGTGCTCGTCGGCATCTCCGGCCGCCTGACCTTGCTCGTGCTGGCCATGGCGCCCTTGATCCTGGTGTTTGCCTTCGCGTTCCGCATTCTCGCGCGCAAGGTCACGCGCCAGGCGGCGCGCGTCAGCGCGGATGTGAACGCCAAGATCCAAGAGACCGTTGCCGGGATCTCCGTGGCCAAGAACTACCGGCAGGAGGCGGTGATCTACGAGGAATTCGCGGCCGTAAACCGAGCCTCGTATCGGATCAACCTGCTGCGCGGCCTCACGCTTTCGATGGTGTTCCCTGTGCTGAACATCGTGATCGGCCTCGGCACAGGCCTCATCGTCTACCAGGGCGCGCAGTCCGTGGCCGCGGGCGCCATCACCGTGGCGTCCTGGTTCTTGTTCACGCAGGGCATCGACCGCTTCTGGTTCCCCTTGATGAACCTCACCGCCTTCTGGAGCCAGGTCCAGGTCGGCTTCGCGGCGATCGAGCGCATCTACGCCCTGATCGACGCAGAGCCGACGGTCGTGCAGCGTGCGACCGACCCCGTGCCGCCGCTGCGTGGCCACATCGAGATCGAAGGGCTCCGCTTCGGCTACGATGCCGATCAGCCGATCTTGCCTGACTTCAACATGGATGTGCCGGCCGGCACGAGCGTGGCGCTCGTGGGGCACACGGGGGCGGGCAAGTCATCCATCGCCCGCCTGCTGACACGCTTCTACGAGTTTCAAGCCGGCCGAATTCTGGTGGACGGGCACGACATTCGAACCTTCGATCTCGGTGACTATCGGCGCAAGCTCGGCATTGTGCCGCAAGCGCCTTTTCTCTTCAGCGGCACGGTCGCCGAGAACATCCGCTATGCGCGTCCCGAAGCAACGGATGAGGAAATCTACGCCGTTGCGCGGCGCATCGGCGACGGCGAATGGCTGGCCGCCCTGCCGGACGGCATAGCCACGGACGTCGGGGAACGCGGCCGAGACCTGTCGATGGGCCAACGACAGCTCGTGGCGTTGATGCGCGTGCTGGTCCAAAAGCCCGCGATCTTTATCCTGGACGAAGCGACCGCGTCGATCGACCCGTTCACGGAAGCGCAGATCCAAGAGGCGCTCGAGCTGATCTTGGGCGAGAGCACCTCGGTGGTGATCGCCCACCGCTTGTCGACCGTGCGCGCCGCCGATCGGATCCTGGTCGTGTCGGACGGCCGCATCATCGAGACGGGCGATCACGAGCAGCTGATGGCCGGTGGCGGCCATTATGCCGAACTCTACGACACGTACTTCCGCCACCAGTCTCCGGATTACCAGCCGCCGGAGTCACGACGCGCCGACCCGCAACCCACGTAGCGACGGGGTCTCGCCCTGCGATCATCCACAGGAGAACGCCGACATGTCCGACCTGAAAACCAAACCGACCGGCGCCGATGTGGAGGCCTTCCTTGCGGCCATTGAGGACGAACGCAAGCAGGCGGATTGTCGCGAGATCTCGTCTCTGATGGAGGACGTAACCGGAGAGCCGGCCGTACTCTGGGGGCCGAGCATCCTCGGTTTCGGCTCCTACCACTACCGCTACGAAAGCGGACGCGAAGGAGACTGGATGTTGGCGGGCTTCGCGCCGCGCAAGCGGGAGCTGACGCTCTACATCATGGCCGGATTCGACGGCTACGAGGACTTGATGGCGCGCCTGGGCAAATTCAAGACCGGGAAGTCCTGCCTGTACATCAAGCGGCTCGACGACATCGATCGTGATGTGTTGCGCGAGCTCGTCACGGCGTCCGTAGAGCACATGAGGGCCACGAACCCTTAGGGGTGGACAGCCTGTTGAACGTAGCTCACGACCGCGAACGCGGGCCGGCCGGGCCTACCCGCTAGCGCTAGCCGCGCGTGCGCACGCGCGTGCCGACGTAGGCGATGCCGACCAGCCCGACGAGCACGATGGTGGCGGGGCCGAATCCGGGGTCGGTGGGGTATGACACGCGGAACACGAACCAGGCCGATAGGCCGGAGCTGAGCGCGATGATCGCCTGGATGATGCCCTTCACGTGCCGGGGGAGGCTACGCCCCGTCGCGTAGTAGTCGAAGAGCGCGGCGCCGAAGAAGCGGTTGGTCAGGCACCACCGAAACAGGCGCTCGCTCGACATCGAAAACAGGAACGCGGCGGGCACGGCCCAGGAGACGGTCGGCCAGCCGGGCACCCAAACGCCGATCAAGGCGAAGAGCACAAACAAGCCGCCGAGCCCGATGTACAGGCGCCGGCGTAGCGGGCTGCTCATCACGGCGTAGCGCGTCACGATCGCATCCACGGTGTCCAGGCGCTCGACCACGTCGCCGACGGCCGCGCGGGCAGGGCCGGTGGCGCTTGTCGGCTGGGATGCAGCCGTTTGCGGATAGCTCACGATGGCTCCTACGCGTCGGCTATGGGAGCCTCGCGCGCGTGGATGATCGTCGGACGGTCACGTGCGGCCCATGATCCTAGCGGATATGTGGCCAACGGTGGGATCCAATCCGGTCCGATTTGCCACCGCTGCCCTTGCGCCGGAAGGGTCGAGGCACTACCTTCGCGACCGGTCCCGAGCACATACGTGCGGGCTCTTCACACGCGGCCGTCCCCCTCGGTTCGCGCCCATCCAGGGAGCCGCTCATGGCAGCCGAGCAACCGAACCCTTCGCCCGAAGCTTCCCCGGCGTCGACGGACGTGCTGCCGTTGAAACAAGCCTTCACCACCCTTCGTTCCGCGGCTGCACCTTCGCAGGCCGCGATCCTGGTGGCGTTGGGCGCGGAATTGGCCGGCGCTCGCGTCGAGGCGGACGTGGGTGAATCGGACAGCGCACACGTGCACGCCGA
>JAJCYU010000192.1 GCA_029262755.1 Anaerolineae bacterium | reverse complement strand
CGAGCCCGCGGCCGAGATCCGTCAGGCGAGCGGCCATCAGGCCCGTCGCTGCGCCCTGGCCGAAGTGCGTATCCCAGCCGCCGAGATCCACCGCGGCCACCTCCAGCCCGACGTCCGCCTGCACCAACAACGCCACTTGTTCGAGCGCGCTGCCGAAATCGCCCTCCGGGTAGGCCGGTCTTCCGGTCGTGGGACGCGACCGGAGCGCGGGATCGAGACGCGCAACGCGGTCGATCACATCGAGCGTGTCGCGTCCCGCGCGATCCAACGCGGTCGTGCCTTCGTAGAGGCCGTCGAGCGAACGGCGCAGCGCCGTCGCGATGCGGCCCGGCCCCAGATGCGCGTCCGCGATCGAGCGCAGCGCCGCGGCGGGCACGGGACCGCGCAAGCTATGCGGCACGCCCGATCCCAGCCCGATCGCGCGCAGCGGCGACGTGTTGCCCGTGTCGAGGCTGCCGAGGTGGCGCCCGATCCAGCCCGAAGCCGGCCCGCTCTCGTCGTCCACGCCGCGTTCCATGAGCGCCATCGCCTGAAAGTGACTCCGTGATTCGTCCGGTGCGCCGCAGGCATGGACGAGCCCGAGATTGCCGTCCTGCCATGCGGGCAGCAAGGGCTCGAGGGCCGGGTGAAGTCCGAAGAAGCCGTCGAGATCCCGTGCACGATGGGCCCGGTCCGCGCGCGGATCGTCCGGGCGCGCGATCGCGAGGGTGGGGCGCAGCCGGTGGTAATCGTCATCGCCGTAGGGCACGACGAGGTTGAGCGCATCGGCCGCACCGCGCAGGAAGACGACCACGAGTACGTCGCCACGGGGCGCGCGGTGGGCCGGCGCAAAGGCCATGCGCGGCAGCGCGGCCGGCCACGCGGCGCCGACCCTGGCCGTGGCAGCCGGCGCGCGCCTGGCGAGCGAGAGCAGCTCGCGCCGTGTGAGGGCTCGGGCGCCACGCCGGCGGCGCGGCTTGCGGGTCGGACGAGCGCCCCCGCTTGCTCGCCGGCTCCGCTTCGGGCTCGGAGGTGACACCCGATGCCGTCGCCTTGCGGCTTCGTTCAGCGCCATTGGAATGCCGGCATCGAGAGGAGCGCCGCGACGGTGATGGCCGCCGCCTCCGCGTCGTCCGCGTCCGCGGGCCACGCGGCGACGATCGCAGCGCGCTCGCTTGGTGACGGGGGAGCGCCGAGGATGAGCACGCCCAAACGGTCGACGAGTGATGTCGGGTCGCCTGCTTCGGCGGAACGTGCGAGGCCGGCGGCGTCGATCGAGCTGCCATGCAGTGCGCCTGACGCAAGATCGGCGGCGAAGGACCATCGTCCGCGCAAGCCGCCCAACCACGGTGTGGCCACGTCCGGTGGCCCGTCCGGGGTCGGCCAACGGTAGGGCGCGTGGCCCATGGCCGCGAGCGCGTCTTGGACGGGGCCGCCGCCATCGGTTTCGGCGCCGGTGACGCGCAGGGCGGATGCGACGAAATCGCTCGGGCGTTTGAGCTTGGGCGGCAACGCGCCGTGCTGTTCGAGCATGGGCAGCATGCCGTCCAGGACGAGCGTCCGTAGCGTCGCTCGCAGATCGCCGTGGGTCGCGCGGAACGTGGCCTCGGTCCGTGTGAGGGCCGCCGGAGCCTCGGTGCTCGGATCGTCGGCCAGGAAGCGACGCGTCAGCCGTAGCGCCACTCGCTGCGCGGTGGCGGGATGATCGGCCAGACGCGCGAGCACGGATTCGACCTCGGCCGCTCCCGTGCCGCCGAGCGCAAGGGCCGGGTCGATCGCGACTTCCAGGCCGGGCATGACTTTGGCCGATCCGTCGTGTTGCGCCGCGTCGAACACAAAGCGGTCGGGCCGGAAGCGATCTCGTACGGTCCAGCCGGTCAACGCGCGCGCCAACGCGCTCACGTCCGCTTGCGCGTAGCCGCCGTTCACGCCGAGGCTGTGCAGCTCGAGCAGCTCGCGCGCATGGTTCTCGTTGGGCGCTTCTGGCAAGCTGTCGCGGTTGTCGAGATAGGTCAGCATCGCAGGGGCACGAACGCTCGCGCGTAGCAGATCGCCGAAGCGGCCGAGGGCATGGGTGCGTGGCACCTCCCGGTCCCAGGTCGGAGCCAGGCGCCACACCTCGCCCTTGTCGACGCTGATGTTGAGATGGTCCGTCCACTGCTCGACCATCTGCTCGGCCACGGGCTGAACGCCATAGACGCGGCGCAACAACGTAGCCGCGGCCAGTTCCTCGCGTACGAGTTCCGGTTCGCGGCCGCTCAGCTCGTCCGCGCCGCGCCAGGGCGTGTCGAGCCGGCGCAAGCGCCAGCCGAGCGCGCCATCGTCCGCCGGGTCGGCGGCGAGCTGCTCCTCGCACCAGCCGGCCAAGCCGATCCGCGCCACGACTCGACGCTCGGCGAGGCTCGATCCCGTGCTCAGCCGGCGCAGGCCGGCCAGCTCTGAGGCGCGCTCGCCGTCGACGGACCATGGACCGTCGCCCAGCGGGAGGGGCACGCCGGATAGATGGCGCGCCGCCGGCGCGCAGCCTGACGCGCCGGCGGCCGCAGCGCCGGCTACCGCGGTCGCGGTCACGCGCAGAAAACGTCTGCGGTTCACGAGCTGAGCTCGCGCCTACGCCGAAGGTCGGAGGGCGGCGCGTCTACGATGGGCGCTGGATCCAGCTGCGTTGAATTCAAGGGAGCTGCAGGGGCGGGTGCTGAATCGAACCGAACCGCTTCGGATCGGGGCGCTTCGAAGCCTCCTGCCTCGGACCGCCCCGTCACGGATGGCGTCGTGGGCGACATCGCGCTCGCGCCGGCGGTTCGCGCGAAGGTCCACGAAAGGCGCATCGGCCTTGGCGCGGCGCCCAGGCATAGGATCAGCAGGAATGGCAGGATCACGAACCAGCCGACGGCGGGGAACACGGCCGCCAGCTCCAATGCGACCGCGGACAATGCGAAGGCCTGCCATGGTCCCAGAGATGACGTAGGCCCGTGGGAAGCCGTTGGGTTGAATGCAGTTCCGCCGGCCGCTGGCCCAGCCGATCCCGGTGTCAGCATCCGTCCGCTCATCATGTCGGCCAGCCCGGCTGCTCCGACGGCAGCCCAAGCTAGGGTCGCGAAGCCAAGGAGGGCGCCCACGAGCTGGATCGGTCCGGCCGCGGCCGCGAGAAATGCGAAGATCGCGAGCCCCGCGAGTCCGGCGCGCAAGAGGCCGCGGCCGAAGCTGCGGGCCGGGTGCGCTTCGATACGCGCACTCGAGGTGGCGACCGCACGCGGTAGGAGTAGCCGGACTGCCACCAACAGTCCGGGGAACGCGATCCCCAACGCCAACAAGATTCCGAACGCTGCCTGTACATCGGCCATGGTCACGGTCACCCTCACTTCCCGGAGGCCGCACGCTTCGGCTGTACGAGTCCGAATGCGGGGCCGATCGATTCCGCTTCATCCTGATCGCAAGCTCACCGCGGGTGCGGCTGCGATTGATCGGAATACAGGCGGAGGATCGATTTCGTTGCGGGAAGGGTGAGGGGAGGGTGATTGGCCGCGGAGATGCGATTGCGGGAAGGGAGTCGCGAGGCACGTCGGCGGAATCCGGCGCCTCGAGCAATCAACCGGCGGATGGATCCCCGTCGCGGCCGTCGTGCTCGCTAGGCAAGACGTGCTCTCCGTGCACGGCGCGGTCCGCACCCGGTGTGGCGACGACGGGTGCGGACGCGCGCCACGAGAGGAGGCGGCCTAGGAGGAACGCGCCTAGGCCGAGCAAGGCCGCGTAGGGCAGCAAGCCGAACCAGCCGACGAAGGGTGCGAGGCTGGCGAAGCTCAGCAGGCCCGCCCCTCGTGCATCCGCGCCGCGCGGTTCGCGCTCGGGAAACAAGCGCCGACCGACCAGGCTGGAGACGCCGGCCAGGCCGAAGGTGACCAGCAACGCGAGCGCGGAAAGGAAGAGCACCGCCAGAAGCCCGGCGATCGGACCGCCGCCGCGATCGCTGAGCGCGCCGAAGGTTGCGGTGAGCGCGGCGAGAAAGAGGAAGTTGACCACGCCGACGCCCAAAGAGCGGCCCGGCATTGCGTCCGCCGTGCGCCGAATGTCCGCAACCGTATCCGGGAACAACGCACCGAGAACGAGCAACAGCACGGCCGTGGTGGCACCGACAGCCAACAAGATCAGGATCAACAACAGGGCTTCCATCGTTCGCCTCCTCCGGCGCGATCAGACCGCGTGATGTTCGCGCGACATGGTATTGGGTTGGGCCACGCGTACCAGCCATCGGTTGGCGAGCCACCAGGGGGGGATCAGCGCAAGCAGCAAGCCGGCCCAGCTAGCCGCCGGCCAACCGGCATAGGGCGCGAGCGCGGCGCTCGTCGACTCGTCCAAACTCTCCCAGCCTTGCCCAAGCGCGGTGCGCAGTCGAAGCGAGGCATCCTCGCCGCCGGCGACCAACGCCGTCCAGGCCTGCGTGACCTCGCGAACGCTCGCCGGCGCCGGCAATGCGTCGGCGCCGGTCGTCCATGCCAACCAGGTGGCGTCGAGGGACGGCAGCGCAAAGCCCAGGAGCATCAGCGCGACGAGCGCCTGCGGCACGAGCCACCACAAGCGGCGGCGCACGACCGGAGTTGGCGCGGTCTGCCGGCTCCGGATCGCCGCGACCACGGAGGCCGACACATCGCGCGTCGGAGCGAGATCCGGCAGCGATTCCAGCGACGTGAAGAGCGAGCGCAGCGTCGCAAGGCGCCGGGCGCAGTCGTCACACTCCGTCAGATGCGATGAGGCGATGGCGAGGTCCGTCGACGGCAGCTCCCGGTCGAGATAGGCATGCAGCGTCGGCTCATCCAGGTGACGACTGTCCACGGGCACATGCCCGACATGCCCACTGTGTCCGCCGTTCCCACCCTGGCCGCCTTGCTTACCGTGCCCGCGGCCCGTCGGATCGACCCGATCATCAGGCGTTGACATCACCCCATCCTTCCTCGCGCATGGATTGTTCCAGTTGGCGCCGAGCGCGGAACAAGTGGCTCTTGACGTTGGAGAGCGGTTGGCCGAGCGTGTCGGCGATCTCGCCGTAGCTCAGCCCTTGAAAGTGGCGTAGCTCGATGACGGCGCGGTAGTGCGGTGGTAGGACGGCGATCGCCCGGCGTAGCGCCGCGGCGCGCACGCTGCGCTGCGCCGCACTCGCCGGATCCATCGCCTCGCCTTCCGCCGGACGGTCGCGCTCGTCCTCCAGCGCGACGCGCACCGGGCGGTTCTTCTGCAGGTGGTTGTAACACAGGTTCGTCGCCACGCGTCGAATCCACGGCCCGAACGGGCGCGATGGATCGTAGAGGGCGAGCTTCCGATAGGCACGCAAGAAGGTCTCCTGCACCTGGTCCTCCGCCTCGGCGGCGTTGGCCAACAAGCGATAGCAAACGTTAAAGACCGACGCCTGATGACGTCGGACAAGCTCGCCAAAGGCGTCGGGGTCGCCGCGTCTGGCAGCCAGGGCCAGCTCGCGGTCGGGCGGATGCGACATGTGGGGAGGATACAAGGGTCGAGAAAGGAAGGTTGCGCGCGCACGAATGAACTGCCGGATGGACACTGGCATGGCTGTATGATGGGGCCATGCGCGTGCCCAAGCAGCGTCGAAGGCGGCTCGCCGTTCCCGTCGTCGTCGTCCTCGTCGCCGGCGCGAGCGGCGGCCTGATCGCGCCGATCTTGATGCGATCGGCGTCGACCTCAACCACGATCCCGGCCGTACTCGCCTCGTCGCCCTCCTCGTCCCCTGCCCAGCGCGGCGGGCCGCGACCGCCGACCCCGGGACCGACGCCGATCGCGCCGACCGTGCCATGCGGGGTCGTCATGCAGCGGTCGGTCTCGCCCCCGGTTCTGCGAGCGGGAGACGTGGCGACCGTGCGCGTCGACGTTCGCTGGGCCTGTGACGGCCGCAACCTCCCGCCGACCGATCTGATGATCGCCATCGAAGACAGCGAGGCACTTCGCGGCAGTCAGGCCTGGGGTCTACCCCAACCGCTGTTCTCGTTGAAGCTGGCGATGCCACGTCTGCTCGATGCCGCGGATGCCGTCGACGCCCGTGTGGGGCTCTTGCGCTATGCCAGGTCGTGGCGGCTCGACGCTGAGGTCGCTGGCGGGAAGGCGCATCGCGACGCGGTCCGGGCTGCGATCGGGCGCCTCGAAGAGCCGATGGACGGGGATCCGCGCCAGTTCACGGGCCTGCAGGCCGCCGTAGGCAACATGCCGGCTGCGCCCAGGCGGATCGTCCTCTTGGTGGACGCAGGGCAGCCCTTCCAGAATCGGGGTGATGAGAACACAGGCGCCTGCTTTAGCGCCACGGCGTCGCTCGCCCTCGCCATTGTCTCCCTGCCCGCGGCCGAGCGACGCTACGCCGGCTGCGCGACCACGGGATTGTTCTTCGAGAGCCATTCGCCGGCCGGCGCGGATCTCGCGGAGATCATCGACGCCATCGTGGACGCCACGTTGCGCGAACAGGCGCCGACGTCACTGCGCTACGAGCATCCCTTGGACGACGACGCCTGGACCCTCGAATCCTCCGGTGTGTTGCCCCGAGCCCCCGACGAAGCGAGCCCGCATTGGATCGCGTGGACCGAATCCGTCCGCCCCGCGCGTGAAGGAACGCTGGCCTACCGCTACCAATTGCGCGCCGCGGCCGATCTCACGCCGGGCGAGCATGCTCTCGCGGCTGCGCCGGGACCGGGGTTAATCTCACTGTTCCGCGCCGACCGGGTGATCGATCGCTTCCGCGCGGAGCGGGTGTGCATCTACCGGGAGGGGCGCAAGGACGATGACTGCGGATCGTTCGCGGCGAATGCGACGGCGACCGCCGCTGCACGCAGCAGTGGATCGTCGCCGACCCCCGCGGCAACCGAGACGCCAAACGGCGCGCCTCCCGATGCCACGTCTACCCCTACCCGAACAGCGACACCAATGCGGACGTCGATACCAACCCGCACGCTGACCCCGACGCGAAGCCCTTCGAGCGCAACGCCGACCGATGTGCGGCCCACCGTACCTTCGCTGTCAGCCGGATATCTCCTCTACCTGCCGAGGCTGATCCGGACCGATTGACGGGGCACGCACGTCGATCGCGCCGACGACCGCGGGTAGGATACGTCGATCGCGCCCTACGCACGTCGACTGCGCTGACGACCGGACTCACGTACGTCGACCGTGCTGTCAAGCGCAGATCAACTACGTCGACTGCTCCAAGGACCGGGCTTACACACGTCAACCGCGCCTCAACGACTTCGACGGTTCCGCCGACCGACCCGCGCCCGTGACGTGACCGCGGTTCGCGCCGGCGACCACGCTACTCGACGCCACCAACCACCCACCGCCGTCGCTAGCCCGCTCCGTCGTCCAGCCAGGCGTCCGGATCCGCGGCATCCGCCGCGATCTCGTCGTCGACCCAGGCTTCGTCTGAAGAGTCCGTGGCCTGGCCGAAGCGGCGGCGTGCCGGGGACTTGGTTGCCTTGCGGGCACCGCTCGCCGCGCCGGAGCTCGCCCCGGCCGCGTTGAATAGCGGACCCGCTTCCGCCACGGCGTTGCTCGACGCTTCGTTGTCCGCCGTGCCGTCCCCGGACGGCACTCGGCCCTCGTGCTCGGCGATCGCGGCCAGGAACTCGTCGCCGTACTTCTTGAGCTTCACCTCGCCGATGCCGTTGATATCCAGCATGCCCCGGCGCGTCTGCGGACGTTGGTTCGCCAGCTCGATCAGCGTGCGGTCGGCGAAGATCACGTAGGGCGGCACGGATTGCGCGCGCGCCAGCTCGGTGCGGATGGTGCGCATCGCCTCGAAGAGGGTGCGGTCGTCCTCGGTGGCCAGCTGCGCCGCGGCGGCGCCGCCGCGCTTGCGCGTACGCGAGCGCGAGCCCCGGCTCGAGGACGTGGCCGGTGCGAGGACGTCGCGCCGGAACGCGACCTCGTGCTCGCCGCGTAGGACCTCGCGTGCGTCGCCCGAAAGGCGCAGGCCGCCGTAGCGATCGAGATCGACGGTGAGCAGGCCTGCCGCGACGAGCTGCCGGATCACGGAGCGCCACGTACGATCGTCCAGATCGGCGCCCACGCCGAAGGTCGGTAGCTGGTCGTGCCGCGCCGTGGCGACCTTGTCCGTGCGCTTGCCGAGCAGGATGTCGATGATATGGCCCTGCCCGTAGCGCTCACCCGTGCGGTACACGGCCGATAGGGCCTTGCGCGCCGCTTCGGTGCCGTCCCACGTATCCACCGGCTCCAAGCAGGTATCGCAGTTGCCGCAGCGCTCGTCTCGAGTCTCGCCGAAGTACTCCAGCAGCACTTGCCGGCGGCAGCGGGTCGTCTCGCAGTAGCCTAAGAGCGACGAGAGCTTGAGGTGCTCGACGCGCTTGCGTTGTTCGAGCGCGGCCGGATCGGCCGCGACGTTGCCCGATCCGCGGTCGATCATCCGGCGCAGCAAGCCGATGTCTTGGAGCCCGTAGACCATGAAGGCGGTAGCGGGCAGGCCGTCACGGCCCGCGCGGCCGGTCTCCTGGTAGTAGGCCTCGACGCTCTTCGGGGGGTCTAGGTGCGCGACGAAGCGTACGTCGGGCTTGTCGATGCCCATGCCGAACGCGACCGTCGCGACGATCACGCGCACGTCGTCGGCCACGAAGCGTCGTTGGTTGGAGGTGCGCGTCTCCCCGTCGAGGCCGGCGTGATAGGGCAACGCGTTGAAGCCGGCCGCCACCAAGGAATCGGCCGTCTTCTCCACGCTCTTGCGCGACAGGCAGTAGACGATGCCGCTGTCGTCTTCGTGGTCACGCAGGAAGGTCATGAGTTGGCGAAAGGGGCGTTCCTTCGGCGTGACCCGGTACCGGATGTTCGGCCGATCGAAGCCCGCGACGAATTGCCGCGCGCTATCGAGGCGCAGCCGCTCAACGATCTCACGCCGCGTCGGCGGATCGGCCGTGGCCGTGAGCGCCAGGCGTGGTACGTCGGGGAAGCGCTCGCCGATCTCGGCCAGCTTCAGGTACTCGGGTCGGAAGTCGTGGCCCCACTGAGAGACACAGTGCGCTTCGTCGATGGCGATGAGCGAGAGCGGGATGCCGGCGATGCGCGCGAGGAAGCGCTCAGTCATCAGCCGCTCCGGCGCGACGTAGAGCAGGTCCAGCGCGCCGGACGCAAGCTCGTCGCGCACCCGGTTGAGTTCTTCGAGGGGCAGGCTCGAGTTAAGGCAGGCGGCGCGCACGCCGAGCTGACGCAAGGCCGTGACCTGATCTTCCATCAACGCGATCAGCGGGCTGACGATCAGCCCCGTGCCGGGACGCGCGATCGCGGGCAGCTGGTAGCACAGCGACTTGCCGCCGCCGGTCGGCATGACGACGAGGCTGTCGCCGCCGGTCATGACGTTTTCGACGATCGCTTCTTGCTCGCCGCGGTAGGATGTGAAGCCGAAGACGCGGCGCAGGACCTCGCTGGGGTCCTTGGATTCCTGACTCACACGGGGCAACGCCGCGGGAAAGCCCGCAAGATCCGGCTCCGTGATCATGTCGAACAGCGACTCGAGACCCGCGTCGAAGGCCGCATCGACTTGGGCGTCGGACACCGCGTCGGCGGGTGCGCCGGGCGGTAGCCCGGGGAAGGACTCGGGGATGGATGAGCTCATGGACGTAGGGTACCGGGTGGCGCGAATGCCACCAAGCAAGATCTTGTCATGTCAGCGCCGGCCGGCCAGGCGCTTGCGTGCGCTGTCGAGCAAGCGCTCGCGCTCGGTCTCGGGTGGCAGCAGGGTGAGCGCGTCGACCAAGGCCTGCAGCTTGGCCCCGTCCTGTTCCAGCTTGAGCGCATCCTCCAGCACCGTGACGAGATCCGGCTTGCGGCTGGCCACGATGGCCGCGGCCGCGTAGCGGTGGACCTCCTTGCGCCGAGTGGATTTGAGGAACGCGCCCAGCGCCTCACGCTGCGAGGCTCCGTCCGTATGGCCGAGCACGAGGTCGATCGCGCCGACGAGCACGACGTCGTTCTGGCCGGAAAGGTGGAGCTCCAACAAGAAGGGCAGCAGCGGCGCGGGCAGATCGTCGGCCAGCAGGCGCAGGCATTCGCCGAGCACGTCGGGGATCTGTGGCGCCGCGCTGGAGGCCAGGCCGTATAGCGGAAGCATGCGCCCCTGCGCGGCGAGTAGCCGCGCGGCGGTGACCGCCGGCTCGCCGGTCATCACCTGCGTGTGCGGCTTGGGTTCGACGAGCAAACGCACGGCATGAAAGGCGGCGCGGTCCGGATCCAGCTCCGCGAGCGCGAGGAGCGCGCCGGCGCGCACGAAGGTCGCCACCTCACCGGCCGGCAGGAACTCGTAGGTGACGAGCGCATCCTCCAACCACGGCACATCGCTGCGATCGACGAGGTGACGCATCGGCTCCAGCAGCGCGGCGCGGATATAGCCGCCCTGATCGCGCTTCGTGCCGGCGGCGTGGAACCATGCGAAGCGCTCGCGCAGTACAGGGGCGAAGGCGGGGTCCGGTCCGGCCGCGAGCAGGACCTTGACGGCCGCCTTCACCGCGGGCAGCGCACGCCCTTCACGCAGCAACGACAACGCAAGCGCGACCTGCTCGGCCGGCCGGTCGGCCAGCGCGCGCAGGTCGCGCGTTGCGTTCATCGCGGGTCTAGGGGGCACGCCTAGCGAACCGTGACCTTCTCCATCTTGATCGTGTCGAAAGGCCGGTCACCGTGATCGCGGTCCACGGCGCTGATCGCATCGGCCACGTCCTGGCCCGCGGTCACCTTGCCGAAGGCCGTGTACTGCCCGTCGAGCCAGTCGCAATCGGCCGTGCACACGAAGAACTGGGAGCCGGCGCTGTTGGGATCCGACGAGCGCGCCATGCCGAGCACGCCCTTCGTAAAGCTCGCGTCGTTGAACTCGGCGTCCACGTTCCAACCGGGGCCGGCCGTGCCCGTGCCCTCCGGACAACCGGTCTGGACCATGAAGTCCGGGATCACGCGGTGGAAGATCAGCCCGTCGTAGAAGCCCTTGTCGGCCAGCTTCTTGAAGTTGGCCACGTGGCCGGGCGCCTTGTCGGGCCACAGCTCAAGCTCGATCGTGCCCTTGCTGGTCTGGATGGTCGCCGCGGTGGCGGGGGTCTCTTTCATGGGAAGTCGTCCTGTTTCGTCGTGGAAGCGGCGAAAATCGTCGGGCGAATGGTGAGTGAGGGCACAGGTTCGGTCAATTGTGGGCGGGGACCGGCATGATACGATGGTCATGCTGTTGGAGACGACGCATCGACCGTGAATGGAGCGCCACGATGCATGAAGCCAACGCCCTTGTCCTGCCCTTCGCCGCGATCGGCCGCGACGACAGCGCGTTGGTCGGCGGCAAGGGCGCCAACCTGGGTGCGCTCGCGGCGGCCGAATTCGCGGTGCCGCCGGGCTTCTGCGTCACCACGCACGGCTTCGATGCGTTCCTCGACGGCGGCCCGGCCGACGAGCGGGCGCGGCTCCTCGACGCGCTCGCCGCCGTCGGCGCCGCGGACGTGAGCGCGGCACGTACGGCCGGCGCGGCGATCCGCACTGCATTGGCCACATGGCCGATACCGAGCGCCGTCGCCGCTGCCGTCGTCGACGCGTGGCGGTCGGCCGGCAGCGAGCACGCCTACGCCGTACGCTCCAGCGCGACGGCGGAGGACCTCCCCGGCGCCAGCTTCGCGGGCCAGCAGGACACCTACCTCAACGTGCGCGGCGAAGCCGCCTTGCTCGCCGCTGTACGCCGTTGCTGGATCTCGCTCTACACCGATCGCGCCATCCTCTACCGCATCCAGAACGGCTTCGACCAAAGGGCCGTCCGGTTGTCCGTGGTCGTGCAGCGGATGGTGGAGCCGGAGGTGTCGGGCATTCTCTTCACCGCCGATCCGCTCACCGGCCACCGCCACATCGCCGCGATCGACGCGGGCTGGGGCCTGGGCGAGGCTCTCGTCGGCGGCACGATCACCGCGGACAACATCCGCGTGGATACGCGGACCGGGCAGGTGATCGACGCGACCGCGGGCGACAAGCGACACGCGATCCGATCGTTGCCGGAGGGCGGCACCGTGACCGAGGCCATCGCGCCCGACCGCGCCGCCGCGCTTGCGCTCGAAGACGCGCAGGCGGTGGCGCTGGCCGCGCTCGGGACGCGCATCGCGGCGCACTTCGGCTCGCCACAGGACATCGAGTGGGCGATCGACGACGCGGGCGCCATCTGGGTGCTCCAGTCGCGGCCGATCACCACGCTCTACCCGCTGCCGGCACCGGCACCGGAAGACAACGCCCTGCATGCGTACTTCAGCTTCAGCCATGCCCAGGTGATGACCGATGCCATGCCGGCGCTCAGCCGCTCGATCTGGCGTACGTTGATCCCCTTCGGGAAGGCCGATCCCGATGCCCTATCCATGATTCTGGTCGAAGCGGGCGGCCGTCTGTACGTCGACGTCACGCCGGCCATGCGCCTCCCACCCGCGCGGCACATGCTGCCGCGGATGCTGAGCGTGGCCGATGCGCGCAGCGCCGCGACCATCGGCGATCTCGTAGCGCGGCCGGAGTTCCTCGCGCGCCTATCGGACGTGCGGCCGCGCGTCACGCCGGTCGGCTTCCTGCGCGTGGTCGGCCCGCTCGCCGCGCATGCCCTCGGCCGGATGGCCCGCGCCGTCCCGGAACGCGCCGTGTCCGACGTCGAGGCGGTCACCGAGCCGATGGTATCCGCCTTCGCTACGCGCCTGGCTGGCGCGGAGCCGGGCGCGCCGCGACTGCGCGCCGCACGCACCGAGATGGCCACGCTCTTCGACCGTCTCGTGATGCGCCTCTTTCCGATCATCGCGTCGGGCATGTTCGCCCGCCTGCTCGTGCGGCGCCTCACACGCGGTCGCGTCGAGGCCTCCATGATCGACGACCTCCTGCGCGGGCTCGAGGGCAACGTCACGACGGAGATGGACCTCGCGGTCGGCGATCTCGCCGACATTGCGGGCCGGAGTCCTGCCGTGCGCGACGTGCTGCTCGACAAGGCCGGCGACCCCGACGCGGCGCTCGCGCTCCTCGCGGACATGGACGAGGCCGCCGCATTTCGTACCGCGTGGGCCTCCTTCCTCGCGCGCTACGGCATGCGCGGCCCGTCGGAGATCGACATCGCCCGGCCGCGTTGGAGCGAGGATGCCGCGTCGCTGCTCGCGATGGTGGCCGGCCGCCTTCACGAGGACATGGGCGAGTTGGGCGCCCACCGTGCGCACCACGCCCGGATGCGCGCGGAGGGCGAGGCGAGCGTGGACCTGCTCGCGCGGGCGGCGGGCGGCGGGCTGCTCGGTCCGGTTCGCGCGCGGATCGTCCGGCGGATGGCGTGGGTGGCGCGCGGCGCGTTTGCCGCCCGGGAGCACCCCAAGTTCGCCCTCATCCGCATGCTCATGCTCGTGAAGGAAGCGGCGCGAGAGGCTGGTGATCTGCTGGTGGACGACGGCCGTATCCAAGAACGGGACGACGTGTTCCAGCTCGAGATCGGCGAGATCATCGACGCGTTGGAGGGCGATGGGGAGGCGA